>NZ_JBGUAU010000032.1:0-57484 GCF_041820985.1 Evansella sp. AB-rgal1 | reverse complement strand
AATTTCTCACTTTTATGTGCGAATTCCGCAATTATATGTGCACTTCTCTTTTAGTAAAAAAAGTGTCGAAAGAGCTCAGCTTAGCTCTCCCGACACCCTTACATCACTTTTATTTAGACGACTTCACTGCATTGATAATACTTGCGGCTAAACCGCCCCAAATTATGAGCATTCCAACAATCATCATTATTACTGCACTTGCATCCATTATTTGCTCACCTCTTTGGATTCATTATAGTCTGTCGGAATTTCTAATTGCCCTTCTTTCCATTTTGTGAAGGATAAGAGAATACCAAGGACAATTGCACCTACAGCAACTCCCCAACCCCAACCGAGTAAAAAGCCTGTAGAGTATCCTTCATAATTTTCTTGGATGTTTGTAATAATGTTTTGAACCATCATCCATCCTAATACTAATGGAGTGATTACTCCTAAGCAAACTTTCCACCAAGTTCCAACTCTAATATCCGATAATTCGTTTGCATGGTCTTGGAATGGTCCAAGTTTTCGCAGGAACCAAGAAACTGCAATAACAGAAACTAATCCGGCAAATGCTACCCCGAAGGAGTTGATAAAGTAGTCAGCTGCATCTAAGAAGTATAATCCTCCACCAGAAGAGAATACGAAGATAGAGATAATCGCTGCTCCTCCACCGAATACAGTAACTGCTTTCGCTCTCGTAATGTTAAATTTCTCTTGTGTTGCTGCTACATATGTTTCTACGATAGAAATTAATGATGATAGACCCGCTAAAACAAGTGACCCAAAGAATAGGAATCCGAACAATCCGTTAAATCCCGGGAATGTATTAATTATTTCAGGGAAAACGACGAACGCTAACCCTACACCTGCACTTGCAACTTCCCCAACTCCAACACCTGCTGCATTTGCCATAAACCCTAAGCAAGCAAATACACCGATACCAGCCAATAGCTCAAATCCAGAGTTACTGAACCCTGCAATAAACGCATTATTACTGATATCTGATTTTTTTGGCAAATAGCTCGCGTATGTGATCATAATCGCAAATGCGATAGATAAACTAAAGAAAATTTGTCCGTACGCTGCTACCCAAACCCCAGGATCTAATATCGTATCCCAGCTAGGTTTAAAAAATGCATTTAATCCATCAACTGCTCCGTCAAGCGTTAGTGCTCTTAAAACAATAATTAAGAAAACTACCACTAACAAAGGAATAAAAATACGGTTAGCAACTTCTATTCCTTTTTTCACACCTTTAAATAAGACACCTAATGTGATAGCCCATACTAAAATTGCTGGAATGAATACTCCAGGAACTAACCCACCGTATTGTCCAGGAACTGCTGCAAGATTTAAGTAATCTCCGAACAAAAACCCTTCTGGATCTGATCCCCAGCTGAGGTTAAGCGCGAAAACACTATATGACATTGCCCATGCGATAATTGCGGCATAATAAACAGAAATAACAAATGAGATAAGTACTTGCCACCAGCCGATCCATTCCGCTTTTTTGTTAATTCTCGCATAAGATAAAGGTGCCGAGCCACGATATTTTTGACCGATCGTAAACTCCATTATTAGCAATGGAATTCCAGCTGTTAATAATGCAAATAAGTAAGGAAGGAAGAATGCTCCCCCACCATTTTCATACGCGACGTAAGGAAATCGCCAAATGTTACCTAGTCCTATTGCTGAACCAACGGCTGCTAATATAAATCCAGCCCTCGTTCCCCATTGTTCACGTCCCATACATAGTCTCCTCTCTGTTTACAGTGTGAATTTTCGATATTTTCAGACATTTAATATTGTAGAAAAACTATTAACGCTCCTCCCTCCTTTTTTCTTTATATTAAATTATGTTAAATAATATGATCAGTATGTTGTTTTATTATAAAATTCAATCTATTATTTGTCAAAGAATTTTCTGAATAATCCATTTATTGTGATTTATGATCATACTTTCCTCTTTATGTCTCCTACTGACATGTATTATGTTAGATTTTTTCTGATATAATTTGACAGAATTTTCTTTACTTTAAATGCATACATTTTAGTAATATAAAAAATATGACCAATGAAATAGTTTCACTGGCCACTATGTTAGAGGTAGCTTAATCGTGTATTTAAGTAGTCACGATTTTTTTCAAAACGATAATCACTAAACAAAACGTAACGAAAGTAGCTATTAATGCTAGGATTACACTGTATGTGAACCCTAAAACTAAAAATCCAATAATGGAGATAAAGCCAACTATTAATGCATAAGGTAATTGGGTCATTACATGATCGATATGATGACTCCCCGCTCCAGTAGATGACAAGATAGTTGTATCAGATATTGGTGAACAATGATCTCCGAAAATGGATCCTGCCAATACTGCAGCTAAGGCAGGTAAAAGCATCTGTGCATCATTTACTACAGCTATACTAGCAGCAAGAGGTAACATAAGTAAAAAGGTTCCCCATGATGTTCCCGTTGAAAATGCCATAAATCCTGCTACTATGAATAAAATCACAGGTAAAAAACTTATATTTAAATTGCTAGATTTTACTTGTTCAGCTAAATACATATCTGTTCCTATTGCCTCAATAATTTCTATAATGGTCCACGCAAAAATTAAGATAAATATGGCAGGAAGCATTGATTTAATTCCTGCAATGATAGCTCCAGTAAAATCTGTTTTAGCTACGTTTCTCTTGAATGCAATTACAACTGTTACTAATAAACTTACCAAACCACCGTAAACTAAAGCTGCTGCTACATCCGTGTTTTCAAACGTTGCAAGTAGACTTGTTTTCCCTTCCGTAGCTTGTATTCCCGTTAAAATCATGAAGAAGATGGTAGCAAAAATGAGGGTAATTATAGGCCAGATCAGATCACCTTTTTCTCCTTTTCCTGCTACAGATCCCATCATTTCACCAGGTGCTTGTCCTTTGGATGAGTCTACCAGTATTCCGGTTTCTAATGCACGTTGTTCGTGTTGTTTCATAGGTCCAAAATCAAGTTTGAAATAGGCAACTGCAAATACAAGTAATATTGCAAATAAGGCATAAAAATTCATTGGCACTATTAATAAAAATGCTTGTAATGCACCATAGTTCGTCACTTCATGTGTAACAAAGATACCTCCGATTATTCCAATAATATATGCTCCCCAGCTGGAAATAGGTGATATTACACACATAGGGGCAGCTGTTGAGTCAACGATATATGCTAACTTTGCTCTCGATACTTTATGACGGTCTGTAAATGGTCGACTTACATTTCCTACTGTTAAACTATTGAAATAGTCATCAATAAAAATGATGATACCTAAAAAACCTGCAACGAACTGAGCTCCACTCCTTGTTTTTACTTTTGTTAACGCCCATTCTCCAAATGCTCGGCTTCCCCCTGTAATTGTTATGAAAGAAGCGATTATTCCAAGTATTAATAGGAAGAAGATAATATATAATTCCCAGTTATTTATAGATCCATCAACGTAGAAGATTTCTGTAACAATCGATGCAATATATTTTAAAGCCTCAAGAAGAAATCTTTCTTCTGAAAAATGAAGCATGATCGCTCCCACAATAATACCTACACCTAACGATGGAACAACCCTTCTTGTAATTAGTACCATTATTAATGCCACTATTGGCGGTACCAATGAATAAATTCCAAAATCCATTTTGTTTCCCACTTTCTTTTCTTATTTATGCTGACAATACTACCGTGAGGAGGAAAAATTTATCCTTGTAGCCTAAAAAACACAAAAAAGCAGCAAGGAAAACTTCCTTGCTACGAGCAGGTAGGTTATTTCCCTCATCAAGATTTTCGTAAGTAGTTCTCCACATAAAAAAGGTATGTGACAGTGTTGTACTTATTCAATACAACCCCAGCTAAAGGATCTTGGATTAGATTCCTTTGCTTCGGCAAATTTTCCTTTTTGAAACAGTCTTTGCTATCCAAGCCACTGTTTCATACTCATAAACTTTGCGCCTCTACCTCATCATCAAGACGAGGTAATACTTATCATTTTGTTGTCAAACCTAGTTGATCTTAACAAATAATGAGTACTTAAGCAATAGGTAGATAATTCCGTTTGCTTATGGTGCTACTTCTTCTAACCCACTTAAATCTACATTTTCATCAATTTCTGTTGGAGATTGCAGAATAGCAGGATTCATTCCTTCACCACCACTACTATAAAATTCTGGCACTTCTCCTGCATGGAAGATATTTGCTACTACAATAGATGTCTTTACAACTTCCGTATCTGTAGCAAATGGTATTATCACCTGTACATCGACTTCAATCTCAACTGATACTTGAAGATACGTATTATTAATTCCTGTTTCAATAACCTCTGTTTTAAGATCTGCTTTCACATCACCGATGGAAGAGAACCTAACTGGTACTCTAGGCCCTAAATGAGCAAGTAATGAATTATTTGTAGCCTGCCCTAATGGAATAGTATGTACAATTCCATTTTCCGTAAATGTAGCTCCTTCTTGCTCCAATTCTACATCCGTTGGTAAGCTATAATCTCGTACTCGACCATGTTCTATATCATTTAAGTAATTTTGTACACGCCTCACAGTTGCGTGTTGTATTTCCCAATAAACAGCTACATTCCATGATACCGCTTGTAATCTTCCATTATCATCATAGTTATACTGTAATATTTCATCTACATCAATATCCTCCATTACCTTCTTTGACATAGCATCATTGATAGCTAGTGTTCCAATTCGCTGTGTTTCTGTTTTAGCAATCTCCACTAACGTTGGTCGGATCCCCGCTTCCACGATAATGAGTCCTTGTACAGTCAGAAAGCAAAAAATAAGAAATGAGATTATAAATACATATCTAAACGGTAAAGGACCCTTTCTTCGTTTACCTTTTACAGGTGCATTAGAGCGGGGCCGATATATTGGTGATCTTCTCATAAGATGACAACCCCCTTTGCTAATACATATGCAAAGAAGGACAACATATTTCACAAAAAATTCAGGGACCAGGTCCCTGAATTTTTTGTGAACATTTTGGTACTTTTGTAAAACATAAAAAGAAAAACACTGACGATTAGAATTTCCGTATCCTGAAATAGCTCAGTTCAATTTTTGAACCGAGCCATTTTTACAGATTTTCACTTTTACTTGTTGTACATTCCCGTTTGTTGAAGATTCCTTAATAATTTTGCATAATATCTTCCTTTTATAACATATGCCTTAGCAGTTAGTTAAACTTTCGAATGTACAATAACGACATTCGTCTGTATTATTAATAACTTCGTATGTTAATTGAAGTTATATTTGGTCCTGTGATTCAACTATTTTTCTTTGTTAAAATTATTACTTCGTAAGGCTCTTCATCAAATTGTTCCATAATCCTCTAATCTTGTTGTTTTGATACTGAACGTACTATTAATATCCCAGTAAATACAAAGATGACACTTCTAGATGGCTCTGATATAAGTTGGGCTAGTATTGGTCCAAAAATTAATCTTAAAAAGGAATCAGATTTATGTAAGTACGTATTTCGATCTTCCTACAAAAAACTCCTTCAATTCCCACATCAGTAAATTTTATACCTAAAAAATGAGTGTCAAATTAGCAAACAATTTGACACTCATTTTTTGATATTTGTGATAGGAAACGGAACTCGTTACACGGACGATTTGTTTTTTTAAGTATTATATTTTTATTGCCTATCTTCTTTCATAAACTACAAACGTATGGGGATGGGAATTTTTTTCGTCTAGCTTTCCTTTTTCTGATGATACTACTTTCCACACCTGCTCGTCTATAACAGGGAAAAAGGTATCTCCTTCAAACTCTTCGTGTATCAAGGTAATATAAAGGCGATCCGCTATAGGTAGGAACTGTTCGTAAATCGTTGCTCCACCAATGACAAAGACTTCCTCATCTGAAGACATAAGAGATTCAGCATCTTTCACGGAGTGAAACACTTCCCCATCAGGAGCTTCAAACTCTTGATCTCTTGTAACAATATAATTTTTACGATTAGGTAATGCCTTACCAATGGAATCATATGTTTTTCTTCCCATAATAACAGCATGATTTGATGTTACTTGTTTGAAGTATTTTAAATCGTTTGGGATGTGCCATGGCATATCACCGTCTTTTCCAATTACACGGTTTTCTCCCATCGCCGCTATCATCGAAATCATACAGACACCTCACCTTTAATATGAGGATGAGGATCATAACCTACAAGCTCAAAATCACCGATTGTAAAATCCTCTATTTTTTTTATTTCAGGGTTTAATTTCATAATAGGCAACTTTCTAGGTTCCCTTGTTAACTGGAGATTTACTTGATCAATATGGTTTCTATAAATATGCACATCTCCGAAGGTATGGATAAATTCCCCTAGCTCTAACTCGCATTCTTGGGCAATCATCATTGTTAATAAAGCATAACTAGCAATATTAAAAGGAACACCAAGGAAAAGATCAGCACTACGTTGATATAATTGACATGACAGTTTTCCATCGGATACATAAAATTGAAATAAACAATGGCATGGAGCAAGCGCCATTTTATCTATCTCGCCAACATTCCACGCATTCACAATAAGTCTTCGTGAGTCTGGGTTGGTTTTTATTTGTTTGATAACTTCTCCTAATTGATCAATGGAACTACCGTCAGGTGCTGGCCAAGAACGCCATTGTTTTCCGTAAACAGGACCTAAGTCTCCGTTTTCGTCTGCCCACTCATTCCAGATTCTTACATTATTTTCTTTTAAATAACCTATATTTGTATCACCTTTAATAAACCATAATAACTCATGAATGATTGCTCGCAAAGCTAATTTCTTTGTTGTAATAACAGGAAACCCTTCTTTTAAATCAAATCTCATTTGATATCCAAATGTACTAATCGTTCCTGTTCCTGTTCTATCTTCTTTAGAACTTCCATTTTCTAAAACATGTCGACATAAATCTAAATATTGTTGCATTTGAACCACCTTTCATGCTTTCCCTCTAAAAAACAGAGAATTATTAGGAAGCCACCTCTTGTGAGAGTGTGGTTTCACAAGATACAATCGTTACATTTAAATGCTCTAATAAACTCAGTTCATATGGTTCAACGGCTTCACCTTCATCATTATTTATTACTAATACAGTAGGTCTAGATGGTAATTCTGGATTTTGTTTTGCTACAACTGCCGTTCTTCCATCACTTAGCTTAACTTCTAGACCAACTGGATAAATAGCTATCGTTTTAGCGAAGGCTTCTACCATATCTTTTTCAAACAAAGTGTTTACACCAGCAAAAAGTATTTCCAGAGCTTCATGTGGCAACCTTGCTTTACGGTACACCCTGTTTGCGGTAACTGCATCAAACACATCAGCAACTCCAATCAATTTCGCATATAAGTGAATATCTTTTCCTGAAATCCCTCGAGGATATCCAGAACCATCCATTCTTTCATGGTGTTGATATGCACAATGAGCAGTAAGTAATGGAATAGTATGCGATTTTCTCAATATATCGAATCCAATCGTGGAATGCTCTTGTATTAATCGAAACTCCTCATCTGATAATGAATCTGTTTTGTTTAACACTTCAAGTGGAATAGCTATCTTACCGATATCATGTAAAATTGCACCTAGACCTAATTCTTCTAATTGCTTAGCATTCAGTCCATATTTTTTACCTAATGCTAACGAATAGACAGTTACATTTAGCGAGTGGTGAAAGACATAAGAATCATAACAAAAGACATTAGAAAGCATGGAAACTGCTTCTTTATGAGATGTAATTTCCGTAAGAATATTGGTAACTATTCTTGAAAAAGACGGACTGAGCTTGTCCATATCTATTGATTTTCCTAAGGTCATCTCCTTAGAAATAGTTAAAAAATTATCTTTAATAACTTCCAAAGATTCTATACGTGTTCGGTCTGTAATCACATCGTCAACATATATATCTTTTGTTGTATTATCTTCAATATATACATAAGTCACACCTTTTTCCTTTAACCTATGAATCATACTACTGGTTAGTGTGTAGCCTTTATTCAATAAAATTTGTCCGTGCTCATTGTATATCGGTTTTGCTATACAATCGTTTTCCCGTAATGAACTAATGGAACGAATACGCATTTCCTAATCCCACCCTTAACTGATCAACCGGATTATTTGTTTGCTTATAGCAACCCCTATCTTAAACGTAGGGGTTGCTATTATTACTACATTTTTAACAATGCCTCTTTACCAATCATACCTTTATAAATTCCTAAATTCTCGGCTTCTATTGTAACAGATTCGAGTGGAGCCTCTAAAAGTTGATCTATTGATTTTACACCTAATGCTCTACCAGAAATAATTTTACGATCTGCTAATTTATCATTTAGTAACTTCACATCAAGTGCTCCACACATTATATAACCACGTTCATTTGTAACAACTAATAAATTTGTTTTAGGTAATTGAACTGAAATAGCTGTAAATGGTTTTCCTTCAATGAATAATGGGTTTACTTCAATCACTGCACATACACCTCATTTTCCATATTGTAATTCTCCTTTGTACATATTAGCCTATGAAAAGGATATTAAATGGTGTATGTCCGTTTCTTTCGTATTAAGAATGAGTATGTTTTAGCTTCCATGCAAGAATATCTCTTAGAAACTCTGGCATAAAGTACTTTTTTTCTTTAATGGAACTAATAGCAGGATAAATATTTCCTAAGGTGAACATATCTAACGTGGCAAGTCTATAGTTCTCGGATCTCTGTAACGGTTCTCCCCCTATTATTACATCTTCATCTTTAATGAATGAAGAAGTAGAATGAATGGATAGACCGTCAAAAATCATTTCTCCTAGTATTTTACCGCGAAAACCAAATCCTTTTAAAGCGAAATCAATCATTTCCTTCTTTTTCGCTTGCCTAATTATTTCTAATAGCTTTTCTCCACGAATAATGACTAATGCTGGGTTTATTGGATGGGGGCAAATTCTATGTATATCTTTGTATGTTATCTCCCCACATTTTAAACTATCTAATAATACTCCAGAATTAACCATACTGACATCCGCATCACACCATTCTCGCAATCCTTCAGCTAACATATTACTGAGAGGTGTAGGTTTATACCAGTCTATATCAAGATCATTTTTTAAAAACAGCAGATTTTTCTCTAATTGTGAATTTGCTTCTATATATAAACGGGACAAATCTTTTTCCGTATCTTTATCTGTTTGGAGTAAATCAACTTCTATGGATCTTACACTTTCTACAATCAAGTTATTATCTGTTTTCGTTTTGTTTATTTCAACAATGATTTCGCCTATATATTTCCCAGATCTTCCAGCTTGATTAATCCAAGTTCCATTTACTTTTTCACCTTCGTGTAAAACGTGATGTGTGTGTGAACCTAGAATGATGTCTAGTTCAGGAAAGAACTCAGCCATCTTTTCATCATCATACAAGCCTAAATGAGATAAGCATATTAATATATCTACTTTTGGACGGAGTACTTTTAAAATTGGCTCTAAAATTTTAAATGGGTCTTGTATATCCCAACCCAAGGTTTTATAAAATTGTTTATATGGTATTGTTACGCCCGTAACACCAATACGAATACCTGAACTCGTTGTCAAAATTTTATATTCATTACACCAATGAGGGAGTTTACCATTTGTTTCAAATAGATTACTTAAAATAACTGGAAAATTTGCATCTTCATAAAGTTCATCTAATGCTTCTTTCGAAAACGTAATTCCTTCATTATTTCCAATGGTAACTGCATCGTACCCCATTTTGTTTAGAAGTTGGACATTTCCTCTCCCTTGCAGCCCTTCTGTTATAGAGTGAACTCTATCGGAATGGTCACCTATATCAAATAGTAAGATATCTTCACCATTCACCTCGGCGGCCACTTTTTTCTTCTTTAACAAGGAAGTTACTGCAGCCCAATTTTCTAGCTGGCTATGTAAATCGTTCGTATGTAAAATCCGCAGTTTCCTCGAAATCATCTTTTCACCGCCAATCTCTGCAGTAATAAAAAATAATTATGATCGTCAAAATATATGCTGGTGATTGGAGCCGGATAAATAAGAACAGTCATTTCTGGTTTTTCCATTCGCTACTGTCCAATCACATTTATTAAAAAACGGTTAACTGCCTGTAAGACCCTGATAAATAAGTCGAATGCCTATGACTATTAGAAATATTCGAAGCATATTGATAACAGCATTACTAGACATTCTTTGATTAATGAGTGCACCTATTTGGCCGCCTAGCCAGGCGCCTGGTAAAAGTATGAGTGCAAGTATCCAATCAATGTTTCCTAATGCAATATGAGATATGGAACTTAGAATCGCGGAAAGGAAGATCATCAACATGGATGTAGCTACTGCTAAATGGGGAGGAAATCCGAAAAGAAGGATCATCGCAGGTACCATAAGCGAACCTCCACCAATTCCAAATAACCCAGAACACATCCCCACTACGAAAGCAATGCATATAGCAATAATAGGTTGAAAACCATATTGAATCTGTTCCCGCATGTCATTCTCATAATATCTAATAATCCCAGTTGGTTTGCTCTGAAGCGGTCTTATATAGTTTCTTATTATTAAAACAAATGATACAAAAATAATAAATCCGCCGAAGATAACTAAGAATGTACTTGTTTCAATATCTTTGTTTAACCAAACTCCAAAAAGTGCCCCTGGGCCACTACCTGCAAAAAAGATAAACGCACTTTGATAATCCACTTTTTTTTGCTTTATATAGGCTAAAGTTGACGATAGTCCTGTAAAAATCATGATTAACAAAGATGTACCAACTGCAATTTGAGGGGTAATATCGCTTAGTAGTTGGGTATACTTGCTCAAAATCATAAGAGCTGGAACAACAATGATTCCTCCACCTAACCCCATTACGCTGCCTAACACAGAAGCTACGAATCCCAACAATAAAAGTAAAATTAATTCCATTTGTTGTATGCCTCTTTCCCTCTTTTCGAAGACGATGTATTAGTAGTATTCCTATTAACCATTCTTATCTCAGATTCGAGTGATAAAGCTCCAATCGCTGATTCATACAAGAAAAGGTAAAGTTCACTTTTTATATCCTCATTTTCTAGCAGGCTATGACAAATTCTTACGATATATTTGTCTTAATTGTACATCATCCGACAAAAAATGTGTCACCTTCTATTATTAATCAAATAGTCCTAATTGTCGAGGTGCTAATCCCTTATAATTGCTACCTATTTTCTGCATAAAACTTTTTGCATTACTTGCTGCATGCCCGCCTGAATTATTATTAAATAATACGAAACAATGATCAGTTCTATTGGATATTTGGGAAATATTCTCTACTAGTCCAGTCAATTCTTCCTCATTATAATCATATAAGTACCTTACATCACGCCAGTCTTGACCATTAACTGGTTTATTCCAGCCATAGACATTTCTACCATGAATCCTTATTAAAGTTTTTTCTTTTTTGGTAACAACAGGTACAAAAGGGATAGAACGATCTCCTGCTTGCGGTTCATCACATATACTATGAACCCAACCATCTTTTTTCATGTATGTCAGGGTTTGATCTCTAAATGAAGGTGAAAACCATGACTGGTGACGGAACTCCAAAGCTACATCATAGTCTTCGAAAAAAGCTCGACAATATCTTATGTAATCTACATTTTCTTTTCGACAGTCAAACCAAGGAGGAAATTGAAAGAGGATCATTGCTAATTTATTGGCCTTATAGAGTGGATTCATGGCTTGTAAAAAAGATAGAAACATCTCCTTTTTAGTGTTATACGGAATATCTCCTCGTTGATGACCTGTCATTCCTTGATACGCTTTCACGATAAACTGAAATGAATCTGGAGTTTCACGAATCCACTTTTTCATATTACGTTCTGGTGGAATTGCATAGAACGAAGAATCTACTTCAACGATAGGAAAATGACCCGCATACATAGCTAGCTTATCTTTAGAAGATATGCCTTCATACAAATCATCATGATCACCCCAGCCTGTTAAGCCTACCCATATCATACACCTTTCACCCCCACACAGATGAATATATCACATTTATGTAACGGACCAGGTCCGTGACGATTTTGTGTCCTGTCACATTATTGTCAGGGACCAGACCTGTGACAAATTATTTTTATGTAAAGAGAAAGCGAACCCGAGTTGCGGATTCGCTTTCAGCATAATTTATTACCCGATAGAACCTTCCATCTCAAACTTGCTTAATTTTGCTTGAAATGGCACAGCATGATTAACAAAAAAAACATTCAAACCTTTGATATAAAGCCATTTCTTCAAATGGTATGAAATGGATTACAATCTCAACTTGGCATGAAGTTGGCACGGAATTTTAGCATCTAGTAAGTGTAATTAATTAGAACTCACAAAAGAACAAACCGTGAGTTCTTTTCATTTGTTTAATTGTTACCTTGAAGCACTACAAAAATCCCAATTCTTAAATAACAACTTATCTGTTTCTATATAATATTATCAATTAATATCAAATCCGCCTTCAAGAACAAACTTGCGAATTAATGCATCTGTCTGCTGAATGACTTCAAATGGTTTTAACTTGGTACCATGTTTTTTCTCCAACCACTCTCTTGCCTTCCTTTTATCAACAGATGACAGCAAATTAGCAAAACGACCATACTCATTTAGATTATTTTCAGTAACTTTGAAGTTCATGAGCTTTCGTAAGACTACTTCGTCTAGTCCAAATGCAGTAGCAAGATAGTGAATCCGGTCATTTTCTGTATTTGCTTGGTATTCATTAATATAATCTATAAAAGTTTTATTCGAGCCAGGTATCAAATCTCCGTTTTGCAGATCATGAATAACCATATTAGCGTATTTTTGTTGCTCCTCGGTTAATGTTGCAAAATATTTATGTAAATCATTTAGAGCATTTTCAATCTCTTGTTTGCTTGCTTTAATACTTGTTAACTTCACGAATTTGTCAAAGCGAGAATCCAAATACTCATGGTCTATTCGAACAGTATCTTTTTCGATAATAGTATAATCAATTTCAAATGGAACATCATCTACAGTTGTTCCACCACCTCCACCGCTCAACAACTCTTTATAACGAAGAACAAGTATATTGTAAGTTTGTTCATCACATTTAACTTCAATTGTTTTTTCGGACTCACCATTTTCGATGACACAGTCATACTTCATCTTATCCCAACTAAACCCTTGAATTTGGGCTGCCTCCAAATAGTCATTGAAAGTTCTAAATAAATTAGCAAACTTCCCTTTCGCAGTATCTTCATCAGGAAGTTGCTCAAAGTTGTCAATCCCCGCTTCTGAAAAAACTGCTGATATGTCGTCAAATAATTGGTTTAATTTTGTTAGATTTCTACCTAATTTATCAACAAATAATCCAAATGCTTTATCACCTGAATAAGACTTTACAGCTTCTTGTATATTGTACTCCATCGTATTAACTAATCGATAATAGCGAATTACTCCGAACGGTTTTTCATTACCAAATAAACGATTAGTACGAGAGAATGCTTGGATAATATTTGCATATTCCATAACTTTGTCAAGATAAAGTGTGTTAATCCATTTTGAATCAAATCCTGTAAGGAGCTGATTTACTACTATTACGATATCTAATTGTTCATCTTTTTTGAGATTTTTATATGGCGTTTTATGTGCCAAACGTAAAGCAACATCTTGTCTAAACTTTGCATGCTTCGGAATTGTAAAGTTTTGATTGAATAGCTCGTTGTAATCTGTAAGAATTTCATTTAATCCTTCTTCTTTGAAAATAACATCATCAGGATTGTCAAAATTATTATCAAATAAAGCAGTTACCTTTATTCCAATTTTATTTCCCTTAAGTAATCTGTAATATTCTATAGCTTCACGAATACTGTGTGTTGCTAAGATTGCATGGAATTTACTGTTTCTGCTTAATGTAATCCAATTCTTTAAAATATCATCAACTACTGTTTGTAGATGTGAATCTTCAAACTGAGAGCTTGGAATATAATCTTCTATTCCCTTTACAAATTTGTTTTTAGAAGAATCAAAATATCCTGCCATCGGAACTTGTTTACTATCCATGTACTTATAGTAAACTTTTTGTTTTCTTGGATCATTCATCACTTCTTGTTCATCTTTTGCCTTAGCTTTTAAAAGTGCTACTTCCTTTCTAATATCATTATCACTGAAAGTAGGAACCTTATATAAATCAAACCCTAAAACATTTCCATCCCGAATCCCATCAGAAATACTATATCGATGCAATTCATTACCAAATACCATTGCAGTAGTGCTTGATTTAATTTCATTTTCTACGTGAATTGGTGTGCCAGTGAAACCGAAGAATATAGCATCTGGGAAGGTTTTCTTAATTGTAATTAACATCTCTCCAAAAGTTGAACGATGGGCTTCGTCTACAATGAATACAATTCGTTTAGATTGAATCGTTTCAATATCTGACTGTTTAGCACCATCTTCTTTAATATTAGACATCTTTTGAATTGAGGTAACAATTAAGGTATCCGAAGATGAATTACTCTTTAACTTTGTAATCAATATGCTAGTAGATTCAGTACCTTCAACATCATCTTCATTATCAGCAAAACCTTTAAACTCACCTAAAGATTGAGTACTAAGCTCGATTCTATCCATCAAGAATACTACTTTGTCAGCATCGCCTGAAGATGCAATTAGTTGTGCAGACTTGAAACTTGTTAATGTTTTACCAGACCCAGTTGTATGCCAGACATAACCTCCCCGTGCATCTTTTCCACGCCAATTCATTTGGGAAACACTATCAGATATCTCGTTAGCTGCATAATATTGATAACTTCTCATTACCTTTAGAACATTGTCTGTTGAATCTGGTACTGTGTAATAACCGATTAACTGGTGTGCCATTGGAATTGATAGTAAAGTATCAGCTATATCTTTCCAATTATTAATTGGTTTATTATCAAAATCCGCCCAATGAAAGTAGTAATCCGGGCTAAATCGTCCCTCTTGACCAGGATTAGCAAAGTACAATGTTTCATCTGGATTCATCACTACAAAAAGCTGAACCAAAGAAAAAACTCCTGAAAATACATTCTCATGTGAATATTTCTCAATTTGATTTACTGCTTTACTAACTGGAACTCCAGAACGTTTTAGTTCTACATGAATAACTGGCATACCGTTAATCAACAGCATGACATCTCCTCTTCTATCACTTAACAAAGACGATTTTTTGGAAAAACGAGGTTGTCTTGCTATTTGATAGAAGCTACTTCCAGCTGCTATTTCTTTTCGGTCATATATCTTTAAACTAACTTCTTTTCCAAAATGAAGCAGATCATCTTCATTTTCTCTCTTAATTGTAACGGATTTTCCATTGATAAAAATATTTTTCATTAAAGGTGTTTTTAATGCGTTAATTTGTTCAATTATTTGATTCATTTCACCTTTATTAAGTGGTACATTATTTAATCTATCTTGTTCTTTATTATTTTCAAATAAAATATTCGCCCAATTTTGAAGTAAAACCTCCTCTGTTGGATTTTCAATTATTCCGTTCCAACCTTTTTGACTAATAAGGAGATCAACTAAAGCAGCTTCAAATTCCCTTTCATTTTTAAATACCATGCATATACACCTCCTCAACCTTTAAATGAACATCTTTATAAACATCGATTTTTTTATTTGCTTAAATTTATTCAAACGTTCTTGATAAAGTGTAATCGTATCATCAAGTTGTTTAAAGAAACTGCCTATTTTCTGTTGTTCCATGTTAGAAGTTAAGTAAATTGTATATTGCCATAAATCATTTAAAGCTATATTAGCTTGATTTGCATTTCCTCTTTCTATGGACGCTATATAGTCAATGTATTTTACACTTAATAAATTCAAGTAAATAAAATTACTATCATATTCATTAATTGGAGTGATTTTAACTAAATTTTGATTCAATAAACCATCGATATCTTTATTAACAATGATTGGTCTTCCAACAGCGGATTCCCTTAATTCAGCTTTTGATCCTACTGTAGTAATAATAATGTCCCCTACGTTCAGTTTATATCTTTGATACTCTTTTTCAGATTCTCTATCTATAAAGATTTTTTCGTTATCAGATTTTATTTCATTAGAAGACAAATCAGAGACTCTAACTATTCTAATACCATCGCTTCTATATTCTTCTGATTTAAACGCATATCCCTTTATGTAATCTACGCAATCTCCTAACTTACGCTGTTCCCAATCACCAGTAAACCCTTCGAAGCGGACTTCTGGCACACAATTTCCATTACGTGGGAACATTTTTTGGAGCATTGCTTTTTTCAAGTTTACAACCTTTTCAATTTCTAATTGATGAAGAGTAATGATGTCGTCTAGTTGTTTGAAGTACTCGCCAATCTTTGTTTGCTCATCTTCTCCGGGGACATTGATAGGTGCTTCTTTTAAGGCATTTGAATTGATTGATTCAAATGTAGAACCCGAAGTATACCTCGTCCAAAATCCATCAGATTTCATTCTATTTAACGATTGATAAATAAACTCATTTCCCTTAATTCCTGCAACACCTCGTCCAAGGACAACATCATATTGAGTTTTCCCAACGTCACCAACAGGTGCTCGAACACTAAGGAGAATATCTCCTTTATCCGCAGATTTAGTTACTTGGGTAGTCCAAACACGTGGTACAACCCAACCATTTTTAATGTCTGCATTACCCTGAACTAAAATATGATCATCAGGATTTCCTGTATAATTTTCTCCATTAGGTGATTGCCCCATAGTAATATCAACAACTTCTCCCAACTTACGCTGTTCCCAACTATGATTAAATCCACTAAATTGAATTTCAGGTCTTTTATTTGTCATGATTTACACCATTCAATATTTTTTTAAACTCACTAATACCTTTCAGATCAAACTCACTACCATCTAATTCATCAAGAAAAGTTTCTAATTTGTTCGTGGAGTTTTGAATCTCATCCGATACTTTAACAAAAGTCTTAGCATATTTTTGATTAAGAAAAGATATTTTCATCGTAATTCTTTTAATTAAATCATCCGGAAGTTTTCGGATAGATACTACTAATGGATCAATCCATTTTAATTTAAGAAGTTCATTTGCTTGTTCATCTGAAAGGTTTTCGATAGTAATTTTGGTCAGCTCATGAAGTTCAGCTTTACGCTCTTTGATTTTCTTTTTAAGATCTTTTTCTTCTTCAAGTAACATCACTACAGAAGATAGATTTGAAGCAAAAGACCCTTCTGAGAATTTATAATCCATTTGAAGTGATGTAACATAACTCGTCACATCTTTCTTGTTGTATGTTCCACTGGCATTTATAGGTATTGCACTCCAATCAACTTCAGGGTGATTTGAAATAAACTCCATCTTCTCTTTCTTAGTTCCTTTAGAATCTAAAAGATTCACATACTCTCTCAAAGCAGTCAATTCCGGTGTATTAATATCTTTATAAAATTCACTTAACTCATTGTTTACATCTTTTAATACAAATTTTTCGTTAGAATCGTTCAATACATTGTATTCACCTTCAGCTTCAGAAAGATTGCTTATTATTTCATCTAGCGATAGTTGAACTTCTGTGAGACGATTCTCTAATTTACTCAACTCTGCTTTCTCTGCTTTAAGTATCGTAGATTGAACAAGATCAAATGGAATAATTCGTCCCAACCATCCATCTTGAACAATGGTATCTTTTCCATTAACCTTCTTAGTGATCATATTCGGGTCAACTATTCGGACAGAATCAAAAGATTCTTTTTGTAATATTTCAATGTCTCCTGAAATATCTTTCCATCCGTCATCAAGAATTTGATAAGCATCATATTTATCAATAAGTTTAAAACTATACAAACGAGTAAAGATATCAACCGCTAAAATTTCTTCTGTATTAGCAAGCTTTACTTTTGATAAATTTTCAATTAATTGATTGTATAAATAAGAATCAAAATCTTTAAAAGCATTTTCATATTCAACTTTGAAATTAATGATATCATGATTAGAATCAAAAATAGAGCTTACTTCTTCAGATCTTAACTTCAGATAACCACGATTAATCTCTGCAAATAATTCATCATAAAGACTTGGGAATGCTCCCCAAATCTTAATGTAATCATCTAATTCATTTTTCGGTATTCCACCAAACATAATTGCATATGTATCCCATTTTTCAGTTTCTTCATTTGAGTCAACATAGCGAGGAATGTTTAAATCGTACCCCTTGTCTTTAATATCTTGCAAAGATGCTATATGAGAGAACTTTTCAACTTTTTTACGTTGAATTACAGTATCAACAATTTTCTTAATATCAGAAGCACGTAAAACATTTTTATTTCCTACTTTTTTAAAACCTTTTGAAGCATCAACAAATAAAACATCAGTATTATCCCTCTGTTTTTTAAGAACTAAGATGATCGTAGGAATCCCAGTACCAAAGAAAATATTTGATGGTAGTCCAATAATTGCATCAATCTTATTCTTATCTATTAATTTTTTTCTAATAGTACTCTCTTCCCCACCACGAAATAATACACCACGCGGCAATACAATTGTCATGATACCCTCTTGTTTTAAATGATATAAATCATGAAGAAGAAAAGCATAGTCAGCCTTACTCTTAGGTGCTACTCCGTATTCAGCATATCTTGGGTCTAATTCTTTATTTTCAGGATTCCACTTTTGGCTATATGGTGGATTTGAAACGACAGCATCGATTAATAAAGGATTATAGGTTGATACTTTATTATTCTCTTCAACCGGCCAATCTTCCTCAAGTGTATCACCATTTCGTGTAACAATATTATCTGGTAAAATACCACGCATTACTAAATTCATACGAGTTAAATTATAAGTACTCTCAATTAGCTCCTGGGCATAATATTTAATTTTATTGGTATTTTCAATATACTTTCCAACAGATTGACCAATATTGATAAGCAGCGAACCTGAACCACTTGTAGGGTCATAGATATTGATAGTTTCTTTTTCTTTTAAATGATCAGCAATTAATTCAGCCATTACCACAGAAACCTCATGGGGAGTATAAAATTCTCCAGCTTTTTTTCCGGCGCTAGATGCGAATTGGCTTATTAAGTATTCATATACAAAGCCCAATACATCATAATCCCGTTGATTACTTGTTGGAACATCTTTCACAATTTCAATAAGATCTTTAATCGCTTTGGTACGACTAACTGAAGTTTCCCCAAGTTTTGAGATACCTTGTTCAAGAGTCCTAAAAATACCTGAAAAAACATTTTTATGAGTATGATTGATATTTCTCGAAAAAGCAGAGAGAGCAGTAATTACATTATCAACCGAAAAGTCGTTACCTATTTTTATCCAGTTAGAAAACAGGCTCTTGGGTTCAATAAAGAATCCAATATTTCGTTTTATCCAGTCAACTTCTTCTTCATTTTCTTCTTTTAATTCATCAATATCAGATTGCTCATAGCCATTTTGAATTAAAAATTTATACTCTTTGTCTGAAAGGAACTTATAAAAAATAAAGCCTAAAATATAATCTTTATATTCTCCAGCTTCCATCTTTCCTCGTAAATTATTTGCAGATTGCCAAATTTTGGACGCCAATTGTTGTTTATTCATAATAATTCTCCTAATTCCATTAAATTTCGTTTCCGTATGTATTTTATTAAGTCCATTTTATCATTTAGCTTGTCCAACTGCTATTTTAATTTGATATAACTACAACTGCGGGTATTCAGCAAAAAGAATAGAATCAGCGATGAAATAATAAAAGCAGCTACCAGTAACATAGCTGCAAATCATTCAATATTTCATAAATCCAAAAAAATACACGTTACTATCACGCAGAAAGATTAAGGTTCCCCCGCCGGTCACAAAATGTGCCATCAGAAATCCAAACAGGGGGGCTAGGCGAGTTCTTTCAAAAACAATTCTTTTATTTTGTTTTCAATATCAGATCTGCTCTCTATTCGTCCAAACTTGGATTCGTACCTTTCCACCATCTCATCGGTCAATGACATATTAAAGTGAACATGACAAAGCGATTGCTTCCTACGATGCTCTTCTTGTTTTGACTTCTGTACTTCATCATGTTTACTTACTTGCCTCACTCTCGTCCAAACCAATGCTCGGACAAACTCTTCAAGCGATAGTCCTGCCTTCTTAGCTTCTTTTAGTAGCGGTTCCTTTACTTCCTCATCAAACGTAAATGTCAGCCAATCTTGAGGCTCTTCGGTTGTTTCTGGCTGGGTCAGTTCCGTTACCTTGCCAAAGCTTTCAATAGCCTGTCGACAAAAAGGTTTATATCCTCCGAACCTTAATTCACGACAAGTGTTAACAATCGCATTATATTCAAACTCTGTAACTCTCAATTTGACCTTCCCATCATAAAGCTTCTCCGCATTTGTTTTGGTGAACCATTGCATTCCTCTTTTTATAGCTGGTTTCTTTGGTTGTAATTTCTCTTTTGTAATTTTCATTATTTAAATACCTACTTTCAGTTTCAATAAGTTTAAATGTGCTACTGAAGCCGCTAATTTGTTATTATTTAAGGAACGCAATCGTGCAGGTTCATACTCCCTAGTCATCCTAGAACCTGATAATTCCCCTTTTTCTTCATACAGGATTCCATCCACAAACCCTAATTCCAGCGCCTGTTGTACGGTTAACCATGTTTCCTCGTCCATAAGAGCTAAAAGCTCTTCTTGGCTTCTACCTGTCTTTAAATGATAAGCGTTAGCAATTGTTTGATTTACATTCTTTAATACACCCGACATATGTTCCATGTTCCGATAATCTCCACTAGCGCCATTAATCCAAGCATTATGTATCATCAGTTGGCTTGTGGCTGACATCATCACTCGGTCACCTGCCATTGCCACTACACTCGCAGCAGACGCAGCTATTCCTACAATGTTCACCGTAACGTGACCGCCATTCATACTATAGGCTTTTAATGCTGAATAGATTTCACTACCAGCAAAAACATCACCACCGCCAGAGTTAATATCTACTTCAATTGCTTGTCCATTTGCTTTTCCTAATTGTTCATGAACGACTCTTGGACATGTTGCTTCGATATCCAACCACTCATATACCTGATAATCTGAATTGTTAACAATAACTCCTTTAACCTCTATTCTCTTTGCCATATATTCGTCCTCTTCCTCAATAAAATGTAGGAGCAGTTAGCTGTTGTTTCATTACGTCTTTAGCCTCTATTTCCAGTTGACGGTTCTTCAATTGTTCTAATTCAAATAAGGCTTGTTCTTTAGGTGTCATCGATTTGTGTGGTTTATCCGCTTTTTCTTCCTTTTCTGCTAACGCTCTTTTCAAAAACCAATTATCACGATGCGCTTGTACTTTTTCTGGTTTCAACCTCCGATAATCTCTCATGTATTCACGGTAATAAGCTCGTTTCGCTTCTTTGATTAATTCACGTTCATGCATTACAAACACCTCATTTACCCTTTTATTGTTTATCTTTAATCTTATTATTCCAATAAGTTTAATTCATTATTCTTTTAGACATCTTATTAACAAGCGCCTTTGATGTTGATTTAATCGATTCTATATCACCTCCATACAACAAAAACCAGTCCCGATTAAAGGACTGGTTCTTAACTAACAAGTTGATATAACTCCTGAATAGAAAAGGAGAGGAACGAACTACAAGCCTCATTATTATAGGTTTATTGCTCTATTTTAATACTGGCTCCCTATGCTATAAACAAAGGCTTTCCTGTTAATCAATTTTCCTTGTAGGTAATTTAAACTCATATATCTTTGCCCCTTTTGGTTTGCAAGAACCACAGTAAATCAAATCATTCATTTGTTTCCAATCTCGTTCCATCACTGCAATTCTCAACACTATTTCAAATAATTCATCAGACGGATAATAATCTTCTATGTAAAATGAGAACTCATCATTGCATTTATTGCAATAAATAGTATGCTGCATTAAATATCACTCCTTTGTTACAAAATCATAATCAAGGTGTAACCACTATACTCCCTTACTCTCTTTTGGGTTTTGACCTTCAAAGTTACAAGTTACATATTATTTTCAAGTTCGATTTTGCAATTTCCCCTTTATTTATTACAAATTCTCTTAACATTAGTAATAAGAGAATTAATTATATTTAAGCTATATTTTGTAACTTGTAACTATTTTAATAAAAATGTAGTAATGCCAAGCGTTTGACTTGGTTACATTTTGGATACATTCTGGTTACTCTTTATTGGACTTGTAACTTTTTATTCCTAATTTGTTCTTCTTTCTAGTTCTTTTCTTTAGTTTCTTCTTTAGTCATATATACTCTTGCAGTTTTACCGCTAATTTTTTTAGGATAGACATCTAAATCAAATTCTTTTTTCAAGGTTTCTCGAAAAATACGAGAACTTATTGCTGAATCTGCACCGTAATTTTCTTCAGCCCAAACTTTATATTCTTCATAAGCTTCAGGCGCTCTTTTGCCAATAAAATGAGATTTATCATAATCATGAAGAAATGCTAGACAGTTGTTATTGGTTTCATGATAACCTTTATTAAATTCCATCACTTTTTGACATTCGGTAAAAGTACAATTTTCATATAATCGTTCATATGCTTCAATAATCAACTTAAGCCAATATTCTAGCGCTTCTTTAGTTGTTAATTTCGCTATGAACTTTGGGTCTTTTTTTGTAGGAACACCAAACATCGGACACCAATCAACTCTCCTTTTGTAAGCTTCACTTTTTTCAAAACTTTTTAATAAGTGATTAGATGTAAATATCATTGATGTTGTCATAACAACATCTGAAGACTGTTTGAATAATTTTCTTATGGCTAAAAAATCACAAGTACTAATATTTTTCAATTGCTTCATTTGTTTGTGATTAATTGGCGTATCATGAATATCGTCTCCCAGATTAACCAGTTTACCTTGCATAGAGTAAAAGTATTGTTCTTTTGTCATATCCTCGATAGAAAGAGATGAACAATTTTCCGTACCAACAATTTTTCGAATAATGGTCAATAATGTTCCTTTTCCGTTTCCACCACCACCTACAAAAATAAAAAATTTTGCTAAACTGCGTTTGAAATCTGGATCTGTAATCAAGATATGAGCTAATGTTTCTAGGATATACTTTTTATAAGACATATCTCCTTCTGTTAAAAAATCAAGGTATTCTTCTACAATAGGCACTGGTTCTGCGTCTTGATTATATTTAAGATTAATAAAATAAGGTGTAAACTCTTGATATTCAATTTGTATAAATCTACCTTGTCTTAGAATGCCGTTTTGCAATTTTATATCCCATCCGTTTTCAGGGGTCTTTTTATTAAACAACTGATATTCCATTTGTTTAATAATTTCATCAATAAACCTAGTCGGCTTCCCTAAGACTTCACGTGTAACAATAGGAATAAAATCAACATCATTAGTTGATACAAATTTTTGACCATCGTATGTATATAAAATTCCTCCATACTTATGAACCTTCAATCTCTGAATTAAAACTTGAGCAATTTCAAACGGGTCATTGCTTGTTCCTATATTCACATTATCACGAATGATATTTTGAAACTCTTTTTCATCTAATGGAGTTGCAAAAATATGATTATTAATAAATCGCATTATACTTTGCCATTGATCATTATGGTGAATTTTCATTCTATGCTGAAAAAGTGCTTGATTCCGTCCTTCACTTTCATCCAATCCATTCAGGTTTTCCAATTTTCGATTATTGAAAAAGATATAAGGTAATTCCTCACGGAATCCCTGATTTTGAATTTTTCGCATTTCCCCATCTTGTTTTATGCAAATCCCATTCGGTGTATTTTTTATATGCTTATATTCCACTTCAAAACCAAGAGGACAAACTTTTTTGCTACCTTTAAATCCCTTTGGTTTTTTGAAGTAAAAATGCGCTCCCCTTTTCGTCCATACAATCTGTGTTTTGATATTAAAAGTGCTAATAATTTTTTCAATCACACTTTTTTCAATATTATCAATATCAATAATTAAATCATCTTCTGTTAAAAGATAACCTGCGTCATCGAAAAAAGCAGGAGTATCTGCTATATCAGCGTCTTTTACTGCGTGTTTGCCACCTTCAATAAACTCGATATACTTTGCTTGCATTCGTCAAATTCTCCTTTTCTAACTATCAGGTTTAATCGAAATCCACACTTCCACCTTTTTTTCTAACATCAATTGACCAACGCTTGATATATTCCTCTACATCTTTACGAGGAAACAACCACTTTTTACCCACTCGCAAAGAAGGAAAATCAGAATTATAGATAAATAATTTTTCTACGGTTGGTCTGCTTAACGAAAGCATTTTACAAAGTTCTTTCATATCCATAAGCAATGTTTGTTGTTCCCATTCCTCTAATCGTTTTTGAACCTCTTCAAGATAAATCGTTTTTAATTCGTCTTCATTCAAGTTAATGTTAAACATTGGCGAACTCCTTTCTAATCTTGTTTACTATTTGCGACCACAACCACACGATAACATTTTTTAATATTGTTTTCAAATACATAACAAAATAAGTTTACTTTTGCGACCATTTGATTTAAAATGAAATAGAATTAAAAAATAGAAAAAAGGGAGAGATAACATCGTGAACACTTTCGGGGAAAACCTAAGGAAATTACGAAAAGAAAAAGGACTTACTGTTAGAAAACTAAGTGAATTATCAGGGGTTGCACACTCTTATCTATCACAAGTTGAAACAGGTAAACGAGGAGTCCCAAAAGTAGAAACACTTGAAAAAATTGCAGCAGGACTTAATATTCCATCAATTGATTTACTCGTACAAGCAGGATATATTAACCCAGATGATTATATAACAATGAAAAATGAAAAAGACAATATAGAATGGTCAATAGAGGAGCAAAGCCAACAACCATTTCAGATAGACTTCTTACTTGATTCGTCCCATCCACTGCTTTACCAAGACAGGCTTCTTACAAAAGAAGAAAAATCAAAAATTAAAAGCCTTATCGAAATCGTCCTAAAGGATTGAAGGGGGAAAAGGAAAGATGGCAAACATAAGACAATTAGCTAGTGGTAAATGGCAAGCACGTGTCCACAAAGATGGAAAATTAATAAGCCTCGGCACATTTAGAACATCAAAAGAAGCAAAAATCGAAGCTGCAAAAGTTGAAGAACGGATTTATTACGGGCAAACCTTGAATGATAGAAATATGTTATTTAAAGAGGCTTTGAACGATTGGCTAGAACATAAAAAAGCGAATGTTAAAGAGTCAACCTTTGTTCAACTTGAAGTGATTATCAGAAATCACATCTTACCCACATTTGGGGATAAAAAAATAATGACGATAAAAAGAACTGAAATAAAAAGGTGGATTGCTACATTTGGAGAACTAAACGAAAACGGTAAAGAGAAATATTCATTTGGTTCAAGGTTGAAATACCTTTCAGTTATGAAAAGTATCTTACATTATGCGGTTCATGAACTTGAGGTACTTGAAAAGAACCCTGCTGATAAATTAAAGGTTCCTGTTAAAGACTCTGTGGCACTGAAAAAAGAAAAAGTGAAATATTTTAGCCTTGAAGAATTAAATCAGTTACTGGATTTTATGAAAGCATATAAACATCAGCGCTTTCCTGATTATCAGCTTTATTATACGCTCATGCTCTTTTTAAGCAAAACTGGTTTGAGGATAAGTGAAGCATTAGCCTTAAGGTGGGAAGATATTAATGGAGATAAAATAACGATAGACAAACAAACAAGTCGTGATGATAATAACAATGTCAAATTGACAACATTAAAAAATTCCTCATCATATCGTACCATCAAAATTGATAATGATTTAGTACGTGAATTAAAGAAGTTCAAAATGAAGCAAAATGAATTGCTTTTAGGCAATCCAAGGTTCCGTAAAAATGAAGATAGCATTATCTTTCAAAATTTTAACGGACATTATTTAACACCTTCTACTATACGAGAAACCATGCAAGATTACTGCAAAAAAGCCGGTGTTGATTATAAAGGCACCCATGGCTTTAGACATACTCATGCAGTTCTGCTACTTGAATCAGGTGCAAGCCTTAAATATGTATCAAATCGCTTAGGGCATAAAACCATCAAAACAACAGCTGATACTTATCTTGATGTAACCGAGAAAATAGAAGAAGACGAACTTCAAAAGTTCGCCTCCTACACTAAAAGGTAATTTCAACTCAACTTGGCACAAAGTTGGCATGACACCAAATTGCTAAGTTATAAAACCCCTCAAGCCTTTGATATATAAAGGTTATCCAATAGACCCTTCCATCTCGAACTTAATCAAGCGATTCATCTCAACCGCATATTCCATTGGAAGCTCTTTTGTAAATGGTTCAATGAATCCCATTACGATCATTTCTGTAGCTTCTTGCTCAGAAATACCGCGGCTCATGAGATAGAACAATTGCTCTTCTGACACTTTCGATACCGTTGCTTCATGCTCTAACGTAATATCATTATTCAGAATCTCATTGTATGGAATTGTATCAGAAGTTGACTGATTATCCATAATTAACGTATCACATTCAATGTTCGCTTTCGAACCTTGAGATCTACGTCCAAAGTGACAAATACCACGATACGTTACTTTACCACCTTGTTTAGAGATAGATTTAGATACAATTGTAGAAGAACAATCAGGTGCTAAGTGAGTCATTTTCGCTCCAGCATCTTGATGTTGCCCTTTCCCAGCAATAGCGATGGAAAGTACGTTACCACGTGCTCCACGACCTTTCATAACAACTGCAGGATATTTCATTGTTAATTTAGAACCAATGTTTCCATCAATCCACTCCATCGTTGCATTTTCTTCCGCAACAGCACGCTTTGTAACTAAGTTAAATACGTTTGGAGCCCAGTTCTGAATCGTTGTATAACGGCAGTAAGCATTCTTTTTAACAATGATTTCAACAACGGCACTGTGTAGTGAATTTGTCGTATAAACTGGCGCTGTACAACCTTCAACATAGTGCACAGAGCTATCTTCGTCTGCAATAATTAGCGTACGTTCGAATTGCCCCATGTTTTCAGAATTGATTCGGAAGTAGGCTTGTAAAGGCGTGTCAACCTTGATACCTTTAGGAACATAGATAAAAGATCCACCTGACCATACAGCCGAGTTTAATGCAGCAAATTTATTATCCGTAGGAGGAATCACTGTTCCAAAATGCTCTCTGAAAATTTCCTCGTCTTCTTTAAGAGCTGTATCCGTATCTTTGAAAAGAATCCCTTGCTCTGTAAGCTCTTCTTTCATGTTATGATAAACAACTTCTGATTCATATTGAGCAGATACACCAGCTAAATACTTTTGCTCTGCTTCAGGAATACCAAGTTTATCAAAAGTGTTTTTAATTTCTTCAGGAACTTCATCCCACGAACGCTCTGATTTTTCTGATGGTTTTACGTAATACGTAATATCATCAAAGTTTAATTCAGCCAAATTTCCGCCCCATTGTGGCATTGGCATTTTATAAAATTGTTCTAGTGATTTTAAACGAAAATCTAACATCCATTGTGGCTCATTTTTCATACGAGAAATTTCCTCAACGATCTCTTTCGTTAAACCCTTTTTAGAACGAAAGATCGATACGTCTTTATCAGAAAAACCGTATTGATATTCACCGATTTCTGGCATTTTTTTTGCCATGAAAAACCCTCCCTTATGTTTCTACAAAACTTGTCTACTGACGGTTATACCTTCCACAAACGATTGGAAGTCTTTCCATGACTAGAAAACTATACTCCTATTTTACACTATTTACGTAGTGGAAACAAAGGTATTCCGATTTACAAGTATTATTCTTCTGTATTTAAACCCTTTTCCATCGCCTTCCAGGCTAGGGTTGCACACTTAATTCTCGCTGGAAACTTGGCAACGCCTTGAAGTGCTTCAATATCACCTAAATCAAAGGCTTCTTCATCATACTCTTTTCCTAGCATGATGTTGGAAAAAATTTCAGAAAGCTTCATTGCATCATCAACAGATAACCCTTTCACAGCTTGCGTCATCATCGATGCAGATGACATGCTAATGGAACATCCTTCACCAACAAACTTAGCATCTGAAATTTTTCCATCTTCCACTTTCATCTGAAGCTGAATTCGATCTCCACAAGTGGGATTGTTCATGTTCACAGTAAGCGAATCGTCATCTTCCATCTCTCCGCGGTTACGTGGGTTTTTATAATGATCCATGATTACTTGACGATACAATGTGTCGAGTTTATTACCCAAAGACATTTCCGAAATACTCCTTTGTTTTTATTAATGCTTTTACGAAAGCATCTACGTCTTCCTCTGTATTATAAAGATAGAAACTTGCACGAGCTGTGGCAGATACGTCCAACCACTTCATTAATGGTTGTGCACAGTGATGCCCCGCTCTCACCGCGATACCTTCTGCATCTAATACTGTTGCTACATCGTGTGGATGCACATCATCACAATTAAATGTAACGAGACCAGCTCGATGCTTCGGTCCATAGATCGTTACTCCATCTACTTCTGATAATTGCTCCATAGCGTACTGTACTAGTTTATGCTCATGTGCTTCAATATTTTCCAAACCAATTTCATGTAAAAAATCGATGGCAGCTCCTAAACCAATGGCGCCCGCAATGATAGGTGTTCCCCCTTCAAATTTCCAAGGAAGTTCTTTCCATGTTGATTCTTGAAGTCCAACAAAATCAATCATTTCTCCACCAAACTCAATTGGCTCCATTTTATCTAACAGCTTCTTTTTACCATAAAGTACCCCAATGCCAGTAGGACCACACATTTTATGACCGGAAAACGCAAAGAAATCACAGTCTAAATCTCTTACGTCCACTTTCATATGTGGAGTACTCTGAGCACCATCAACCACCATGACAGCACCATGTTTATGCGCGATAGCCGTAATTTCTTTAATTGGATTAATTGCTCCTAATACATTAGAGACTTGCATAACAGAAACAATTTTTGTTTTCTCTGATATGGTTTCTTCCACATCCTTAAGATCAATCGATCCATCTTCTTGTAATGGAAGATACTTTAACGTAGCTCCAGTAGCTTTTGCTACCTGTTGCCAAGGAATAATATTACTATGATGTTCCATCGGAGTGATTACAATCTCATCTTCTGGACCCACATTCGCCCGTCCATAGCTAGTAGCTACTAAGTTAATTGCAGTTGTCGTTCCACGAGTAAAAATGATTTCCTCTGTACTACTTGCATTAAGAAAGGATCGCACCTTATCACGAGCACCTTCATACCCATCTGTTGCTAACGTACCAAGGGTATGTACCCCTCGGTGAACGTTAGAGTTATAGCGACGGTAATAGTCATCAATCGCATCAATAACCTGCTTTGGCTTTTGAGATGTAGCCGCACTATCAAGGTATACAAGAGGATGCCCATTTACTTCTTGATTTAAAATCGGGAACATTTGACGGACTTCCTGTACATTCATTAGTTTACTTTCCTTTCTATAACCTCTTTTAATTGCTCTTTTACAGATTCAATTGGTAACTGACCTACAACAGGCTCTAAGAAACCATGAATGATAAGTCTTTCTGCTTCACGACGAGATAATCCTCTACTCATTAAATAAAACATTTGAATCGGATCAATTTTACCTACAGAAGCAGCATGACCTGCTGTAACATCATCTTCATCAATTAATAGGATAGGATTTGCATCACCACGTGCTTTTTCGCTTAACATAAGTACACGTTCGGTTTGTTCCCCATTCGCTTTTGTAGCTCCGTGTTCGATTTTGGAAACACCGTTAAAGATAGAAGTAGCTTCATCTCTCATAACACCATGCTTCAAAATTTGCCCATCAGAGTTTTTACCAAAATGGATAACATTCGTTGTAAAGTTTTGTACTTGTTTTCCGCGACCGATAGATACTGTTTTCGTATCTCCATACGATCCTTCACCATGTAAGTACGTTGTATTTTCTGATACTGTATTTCCGTCATTCATTTGTCCAAGTGCCCAATAAATTTTTGCATCTTTTCCGTTCACTTGACCACGACGGTTTACATACGTAGTTGTTTCCGCTGAGAAGTTGTCTACTGCACCAAAGTGAACTGTTGCGTTATCAGCTACATATACTTCTGCAACAATATTTGCAACCTTTTCTACAGCTTCTCCTTCAGTAATATAGTTCTCTATATATGTTACAGAACTATTTGCTTCAGCAACGATTAATACGTGGTTAAATAATCCAAACGTACCTTCTTGTGCGTAGACAGCTTGTAAAGGTATTTCCACTTCTACATTTTTCGGAACGTAGACAAATGTTCCTCCATTCACTAGCGCTGCATGCAAAGCAGTAAGTCTATGTTCATTTGTAGAAACAGCTTCTGACATAAAGTATTTCTCTACAAGCTCACTATGCTCTTTCACTGCCGTTTCAAAGTCGGTAAAAATAACACCTTTCTCCGTTAAAGATGAAGCTAATTTTTTAGAAAGTGTTACTCCATTTTTTTGTGCTACCAATGCTTGAACATTTTCTTCACTACCAATTAACTCTTTTATAGAAGCTGTTACAGATGTTTCCGTAACATTTGCCTTAAGATCAAAATTAGAAAAATTCCACTTCTGAATTTTCGTTTTATCCGGCTTTGGTAGTTCTAATGAATCAACATTCTCTAAAGACGATAAACGCAAGTCAGTAAGCCATTGTGGCTCTTGACGGTCTTTAGAGAAGCTTGCTACATCGCTTTTATTCACTGGAAATGTTGTTTCCGTTGTCATCTTCATTCCTCCTCCTAAAACCGTACGTTATTCTTGACCTACTGTTTCGTCTTCAATTCCTAATTCTTCTTTAATCCAGTCATAACCTTCTGCTTCTAGACGTTCAGCTAATTCAGGTCCACCAGATTTTACAATTTTACCTTGCATCATTACGTGTACGAAGTCTGGTTTGATATAGTTAAGTAGACGCTGGTAGTGAGTAATAATTAAACATCCGAATTGGTCTTTACGTTCTTCTCTCATTTGGTTAATCCCTTGGGATACAACCTTTAATGCATCGATATCTAACCCAGAATCAATTTCATCCAGGATTGCAATTTTTGGTTCTAACATCATTAATTGTAGAATTTCATTACGTTTCTTTTCTCCACCAGAAAAACCTTCGTTTAAATAACGATGTTGAAAAGACTCATCCATTTCTAATGTGTTCATCTTTTCATCCATTTTACGAATAAACTTCATTAGAGAGATTTCGTCTCCTTCTTCACGAGTGGAATTAATTGCAGAGCGAACGAAATCTGCATTTGTAACACCGCTAATTTCACTTGGGTATTGCATAGCTAAGAATAAACCAGCACGTGCTCTTTCATCTACTTCCATTTCAAAAAGATCTTCTCCGTTGATGGAAGCTGATCCACTAGTTACTTCATATTTCGGGTGACCCATTAAAGCAGACGCTAAAGTAGATTTCCCTGTTCCGTTCGGCCCCATGATTGCATGGATTTCTCCACCCTTCACTTCGATACCAAATCCTTTTAAAATTTCTTTTTCTTCAATAGATACATGAAGATCTTCAACCTTTAGACTAGGTGTAGACATTGTACATACCTCCATTTATTTTTACATTAATAATTATAACTAAGTTTGCTCGCTCTCCCTCAATTTTTGAGGAATACTAACAAACGTGATAAGATGGAATTTAGGTGATTACCACGTTACGTTCCATTCTCAATTTATTCTCATTACAATCTTATATCAAATGAAATGTGAGTTCAAGAGAAAGGAACTTATATTTTCAAGAATAAACACTTAAACTTTTTTCTTTCCACTTAAACAATGTATGTATTTTAATGATTTTTCGGTAAAATCTTCGTTATTTCTCCACATTTATTCCGGACTTCCCTCTTGACACAAGGACGATTCACTAAATAAAAATTTTAGTTGAGTCAATTCAAAAAAAACGACATATTCTCAATAGGACTTATTTTTCTCGTTCTAATTGAGAATGAATATCGTTTAAGAGTTCTTATATATGTTTTGCTAAAATAAATGGAAAATACGCCATCATGGAAATTCCACAATGGCGCATTCTTTTTTATGCATGCATTTGACGATTATATTCATTTACAATCGAGATAGATTTGTGATAATCCTTCTCTCTAGCTTTCTCCACTTTCATACGATTCTCTAGTTTACGATTATATTCCTCGTATCCTATTCCGTAAGATTGAAACATAGCTTTTTCCATCTCCGTAGTGTAGTTCAATTGTAACTGATGGATAATAAATCACTTTCCTTTCACGTTTTTATCGAGTTCCTCTATAGAATTCGATTGTTTTTTATTACGTGATTTATCTTACCATCTACAAAAATGTATGCCAAAAAGCATATGATGTTATATTCTCTGACATACCCACGATATAAAACCTCACAGTGCATCATCGATGTTTTATCTACAATTACCACACTATTCTCTCTTTTCCTTTCAGATATAAAATGTTAAGTATTTAATGAATATCGTTTCCGAACTCTTGTAAGCATTCTTCTACCAATGTAACACCTTGACTCATGGCTGCTCCCCCACCAAATGCACCAGTAACTCCAACCGCTTCTAATATTTCTTCTTTGGTACATCCATGATCAAGACAACCCTTCATATGATAAATAATGCAATATTCATCCTGAGAATAAATGCTAATCCCCAATGCAATTAGCTGTTTCTCTTTTTGTGATAAGTTTCCTTCTTTAAAGCAGGCTTCCGCAAACTCGTTATACTTACTAGCAATTTCTGGCATCTGTTTCGTAAATTGCCCCACTCCCGCTTTGTAATGGAGTAAAGCCTCATGAACAGAACTCGTTTGATTATTTTCCATAAAAGCACATCCTTCTTTAATAAATATGAACAATAGTATTATTCGTTTTTTTGGGAAAAACATGTCCTAGAATTGTTATTTTTACTATGAAGTGTTCATCATCACATACGAAACGATCGTCATGTTTTTTCAAAAACAAAAAAACATGCTATCAAGTTCCTAAGAATGATAACATGCTTACTTTGTTGTTCTATTGCTTTTACTTAAATACCATAGTGATTCCAACAATAATAAATCTTTTAAATTCCCACTGACTCCTAGTTCTCCGCGTCTTTTCATTGAAAGCAGGAAATCTTCACCGTTTAACAAAAGTCGGTATGCTTCCAAGTCTCCTTCAATAACCACATCTCCAACTGTACTTTTTACCGATTCTATTTCTATATCACGTCCACGAAATATGACTAACCATTGCTCGTCCTCACAAATAACACAGACAGAAATACTAGATTTGCCTAGCATCTCACTCATATGTGGGGAATTTTTAATTCTTTCTACAGAGGAAGAGAGTAGTTGGTACATGTTTATCCCGCCTTAAAAACATTCTTTCTAATATATTCTACTCTCATAGGACTTTTCCCTTTAATTTAGACAGCGTTATGTGACAGTTTTTTGTTAAATCGGTCAGGGTTTCTGAAAACAAAGAAAAAGTAGGTTGTTCCAATAACGTATAAGATAGAGGTAATGGTGAAAACAATGGCATAACCTGTATAGGAACCATGTACCATAACAATGGTTGTTGATACTGGCCCCATCACTGCCCACCCTAACATAAATACTGCCTGGCCAACAGAATTAGCCAATCCTTTAATAGAATCATCTACACTCTTCATCATTAGTGACATTTGAATCGGATTCCCCGCATTCATAAGTGCCTGTCTGAAGAGAAAACCAAATACTGCCCAAAATAAATTTTGTGTATAAGCTGTTAACAATAAGAAAGGAATGGACATTAACTGAAGCATTACTACCGCTCTCACTTCTCCAACTTTATTTACAACTGCCGGGCCAATTAATAGCGCTACAGCCGTCATCGCTTGACCTCCAGATAAAATGAGCCCCACTAATGTATGTGAAATTTCAAAGCGATCTACAAAGTATAGATTCAAATACGGAATTACTAATCCTGAACCAAATCCGATAATTATTTGCGCAACTGCGAAAAGTAAAATTATTTTTATTCCATGATTGTGAGTTGTAAATAATTTTTTGAGTGAACGTTCTTGCACGTTTTTTTCTGTAAGCTTTCGTTCCTCACGAACTTTCAAGAAAGGTATTACCGCAGAGAAAAAGAAAGCTGCACCGATTAATAGTGTTAGACGAATACTCCATAATGAGCTCATACCAACGATATAATGAAAGAAGTCACTTAACGTTCCACCTAATGTATTTCCAACAACATTCGCTATCATAATGATTGCAAAGTTAAAGCTAAATAGATGGACCCTTTGTTTTTCAGTGGAGTTTTCTGCTAGTAATGGAATAGAAGAAACTTGAATAAATGCCATAAATGCACCTGTTAAAAATGCGGTACCTAGAAGTAAAACCTCAAGCGAAAGAGTTGCTCTTAATAGTAAACTGGTAGCTGCAAATAGCCCCCCAATTAAAATTACTTTTTTCCGACCAACTCGGTCGCTCAAAATCCCTGCTGGTAAAAGAAGTAACGCCGCTGCAATAGATTGCATCGCTATGACAGAACCGTTCATTTGATCATCGTAGCCTAGCTCTCTTATATAATAATTGTAAATAATCATAAAAATCCCCATACCAATATTGGCCAAGGTGGATCCTACTAAAAACAACCGAACGTTTTGGTTGTATCCTTTAAATTGTGTGGACCATTCCCCCACAAAACTACTCATTCTTTATTCCTGCCTTCCGACTTTATATATATTATTTTTGAAAATCTCTTTGTTAAATCTAATAAAATAGGAGAAGACAACAGCTGCCAATTCACACTTGTATTAACGCTCACTCCTGTTAATTAAGCTCTAACTAACCCCTCGTTTTTTAAAACTAGAGTTGCTAACTATTTCGAGTCTCTAAATTCCATTACTTATCATAGCCTAAAACCCACTGTTTTGGAAAGAAAAATATTTGTGTATTTTTCGACAGAAAAGCTCGCCCGAAGAATGAATCGAGCGAGCTTTTCTTGCTTATTTATTCACAAACGTTAACACCAACCCATGTCACAGCCTTCCACATACGCTTTTGGTTGCTGCTGCACTGTTTTCTCCTTTTTAAAAATTTTTTCATTTTCCAATTCAAACCCTTCAGCCATTTCATACATATGTTGCTGACCTTGACTTTTAATTCGTCCTATCTTTTTATCCTTTAGATAAATCCCTGTTTCCCCATCTGCTTCTTGTTTATGCGCTACATCTTCTGTTATCTCCACTCGAGTTTGAGTGATTTCTTGAGATTCATTTTGTAAAGAAGGGTCAACAGTTTTCGAATGTTCACTATTTATTTCGCGGTAAAGGTCTTGATCTTTGCTCATGTTACTTTCCCTCCTTCCTTACTTTTATTATCTGTATTTTTAGCTGGAGTATAAGTCATAAGACGTTGAAACATTACCCATAAAAAAAAGTGTAAGAAGGTTGTCACACCTTTTACACTTTTTATCAATTAATTATTCTTCACTAATCATTTTTTCGTAATCTTCTGCAGACAATAATTTATCTAATTCAGAAGCGTCAGAAAGTTCTACAACGATCATCCAAGCTTTTTCGTAAGGGGACTCGTTAACAAACTCGGGAGAATCCTCTAAATCTCCATTCACTTCCACAACTTTACCACTAACTGGTGCATATAGCTCTGATACTGTTTTTACAGATTCGACACTACCAAACGGCTCGTCTGCTGCAATTTCATCTCCAACCTCTGGAAGTTCAACAAAAACTATATCCCCTAACTCGGACTGTGCAAAGTCCGTAATACCTATACGCACTTTTCCATCTTCTGTTTTTACCCATTCGTGCTCTTCTGAATACTTAAAATCCTTTGGTAAACTCATTTTAGGATCCCTCCGTTTATGTTCTAAAATAATGAACTACGCTGCAAACACATTATTACATTATGTATAATACAGTTCTTATTCATACTACCATCTAAACTATAGTACAAATTCACTTATCGAATCAATACAAATTACATTAATTTTTCCAAGTTGTAGCAAATTGTTCCTCATTAAATCCTACAGTAACTTTTTCTCCATCTGTCACAATAGGTCGCTTAATCAACATACCATCGGATGCAAGGAGTTCTAAAAGCTCCTCTTCCGTTGATGTTTTTATTTTATCTTTCACACCTAATTCTCGATATTTCTTCCCACTCGTATTAAAGAATTTCTTTAGTTCCAAACCGCTTTTTTCATACAAACCTTTAAGTACTTCTTTAGAAGGGGGATCATTTACGATGTGGACTGCTTCATAAGATAAATCGTGTTCATCAAGCCACTTCTTTGCATTACGGCACGTTCCACATTGGGGATATTGATAAAAAGTCAAACTCATTGTATTTCCTCCTTTATCCAATCTCCCTTTATTTTATCATCATTTACTGTGATCTGACAAAATCCCACATTACATTCACATTGCTATTTCTAATTAAGAAGACGGTACACAATTCGTTATGCTACAAATAAGTCACTCATCCAATCAACGTTCCTCACTTTTTCTAAATGTTATTATGTTGAGTGTTTTTATTTTCTGTATCTTTATCTGATAGTATCTCATATGTTTCCTGGATAGATGCTGTAGATGGGGTAGTTTCTTTAGCAAATTCCTCAGTACCATCAATACGAACTACATTCATAAATTCATTATCAGGCTTTTTGGTCATGGATGTGTGGCCTCCTTTTTTGTTTTAGTATGTACAGAACTTTAAAAAGTAGTATTTGATTCTTTTGTTAGTTCAGGAGGTAGCAATTTAATGATTAGACTATCATATTTCTGGTTCTAAGCCGATTTTGGTACTAACAGGGTCGAAGTTTCCTTAGATAGAATGAAATATCTAACAATTAAGGGTATGACTCGAACAATCAGAGCATGCTATCTAACAATTGGAGCATGCTATCTAACAATCAGAGCATGCTATCTAACAATCAGAGCATGCTATCTAACAATTGGAGCATGATATCTAACAATTTGTCGTAATATGTCGACAACAACTCAGCAAACTACAGATTAATCAAAAAAGTGAAAGAACCCGTAACTCAATTGCTACGGATCCTTCCACTTTCAGAGAGAAGAATGCCTTTCCACATAAAGGAAAGGTTATGATATTGGGGCAGGTTAGTGCCCCAAACTTGTCAACAAGGTCATTCTAAACTACAAAACAAATTTTTCTGCTTCAATAATTCTCGCAGCAATCTCTCGTTTTTTCGCTACAACATTAACTGGGTTATGGCGAGTTAATTTTTTCAAAATGGATAACATGGTGCGCACACTATCTCCTTCATCCAGTGCAACAAGTGACTCTTTCGCCACAGATTCAATACGGTTAAAGGCCTCTTGTGTGAAAACTTCTGTCATTAATAATTTCTGATTTGCTTTTTCAAGTCCATCCTTCGCGATCGCCTTTTCTGTACGAAGAACACACGACTCAATGCTGTAGATATCAGAGACAATGTCAGCTATGTTAGCTAGTAGCTCCTGTTCTTTCTGGAGTTTTTCTCCATGAGTCTGAACAGCAGTACCAGCAACCATCATAAAAATCTTTTTGGCATTCTCAAGCAAGTATTTTTCTTGCTCTAAAGGTTCATCCCCCACTTCTTGCGGCATCATCATCATGAGTTCCTCTTGTAAGGAACCAGCTTGCTCTAACAATGGTAATTCACCTTTCATTGCTTTACGCATAATGGTTGCAGGAACAAGCATACGGTTAATTTCATTTGTTCCTTCAAAAATACGGTTTATACGTGAATTACGATACATTGTTTCTACTTCATATTCGGACATGAATCCATAACCACCATGGATTTGAACCGCTTCATCCGCTACGAAGTCCATTACCTCTGACCCGAAAATTTTGTTTAAGGAGCATTCAATTGCGTATTCACTAATTGCTTTTCCGATCGCAACACCATCTTTTAATTCCTCATCGGATAGTTTTGCAAAAGCATCTTCAATTAATCCACCAGTTCGATAAATGGTACTTTCTGCTGCATATGTTTTAGCAGCCATTTCAGCAAGCTTTTTCTGGATTAACGTAAATTTTGATATAGGTAGCTTAAATTGTTTTCGCTCATTTGCGTATTTAGCAGATAATTCAATGCCGTATTTCGCTCCCCCTACGCAGCCAACTCCAAGCTTATAACGACCAATATTTAAAATATTAAAGGCGATAACATGCCCTTTCCCTATCTCTCCTAGAACATTTTCTTTCGGAACATACGCATCTTCTAATATTACCGTTCTAGTAGAAGAGCCTTTAATCCCCATTTTTTTCTCTTCTGGTCCTGTGGATACCCCTTCATAATCACGCTCCACAATAAACGCTGTGAAATGTTCTCCATCAATTTTTGCATAAACAACAAACACATCCGCAAAGCCTGCATTGGTAATCCATTGTTTTTCCCCGTTTAAAATGTAATGCGTTCCTGCATCGTTTAACTTCGCGGTTGTTTTTGCGCTCAATGCATCTGAACCTGAGCTTGGCTCCGTGAGAGCATAGGCAGCAATTTTCTCTCCAGTAGCTAGCTCTGGTAAATACTTTTCCTTTTGCTCTTCTGTTCCAAAATAAACAATTGGTAAAGTACCTATTCCTACATGCGCACCGTGAGATAATGAGAAGGAGCCAGCTAATGCAAACTTCTCTGTAATAAGGGAAGAACTGATTTTATCTAAGCCTATTCCACCATATTCCTCAGGTACATCTGCCCCTAGTAGCCCAAGTTCGCCTGCTTCCTTAAGGAGTCTTACTGAAATATCAAATTGATGTTCTTCTATTTTTTCAATCTCAGGAGTTACCTTATCTAAAATAAAGTCCTCTGTTGTTTTTGCAATCATTACATGCTCATCTGTAAAATCCTCTGGAGTATATATTTGATCTGGCGCTAATTCTTCTAATAGAAACCCGCCACCACGAACTGTTTTATCTGCTGTAGTCATGTTCATTCCTCCTAAATGATATTACGAATCTATGAAACTACAATAATTCAAACACACCAGCTGCGCCCATTCCGCCACCGATACACATTGTTACTACTCCAAACTGCTCCCCACGACGTTTCATTTCGTGAATTAAGCTTAACGTCAGCTTTGTCCCTGTACATCCTAATGGATGCCCCAATGCAATGGCACCACCATTCACGTTCACTTTGTCTTGATCTAATCCGAGGTGACGAATAACTTGTAAGGACTGAGAGGCAAATGCTTCATTTAATTCAAATAACCCTATGTCTTCCATTTGTAATCCTGCCAACTTTACTGCTTTTGGTATAGCTTCAACAGGTCCAATTCCCATAATTTCTGGAGCTACACCCGCTACAGTAAATGCTCGGAATTTTACAAGAGGAGTTAAACCGTCCGCTTCTGCTTCCTCTCGATCCATGACAAGAACTGTTGCAGCTCCATCACTCATCTGTGAAGCATTCCCTGCAGTAACGGAACCTTTGATGTTAAAAGCCGGTCGTAGTTTTCCTAACGTTTCTAACCGTGTATCTTCTCTAACCCCTTCATCTGTATCAAACACTATTTCTTTTTCTACAAGCTTATGTTTCTCATTTATGGAGCGCATCATTACTGGAACTGGTACAATTTCATCTTTAAACTTCCCATCCGCAATAGCCCTCGCTGCACGTTTATGACTTTCTACGGCAAAAGCATCTTGATCACTCCGACTTACTTCAAAACGACGAGCAACCTCCTCCGCTGTATGCCCCATACTCATATAGTACTCTGGTGCAGATTCTACTAACGATGGATTAGGCGCAATTACGTGCCCACCCATAGGTATTAAACTCATAGATTCAGCACCACCAGCAAGAATCGCCTTCGAATGTCCTAGCATGATTCTCTCTGCTGCATATGCAATACTTTGCAACCCAGAAGAGCAATATCGATTTATCGTTATCGCCGGTACAGATTCTGGTAAACCGGCTAATGCGGAAATATTTCTAGCCATATTCATTCCTTGTTCCGCTTCTGGCATGGCACACCCGAAAATGACATCCTCAATTCGACTTGCATCGAAGTCTTTAGCTCGCTTCAACGTTTCCTTTATCGTAATGGCACCTAAGTCATCTGGTCTAACCTTGGCTAACGTACCTTTTTTCGCTTTTCCAACAGGAGTTCTTGCCCCTGCTACTATTACCGCTTCTCTCAAGCTATTCCCCTCCTTTATCGAAAAATTAGTTGCGTAATGGTTTTCCTTTTGCTAGCATGTGCTGCATGCGTTGTTGTGATTTCGGTTCACCAACTAAGCTTAAGAATGCTTCTCTTTCAATATCCAATAGATATTGTTCATCCACTTCTGTTCCTTTTGCAACTCGCCCACCAGCAATAACAAATGCTAATTTCTCGGCAATCTTCATATCATGTTCTGAAGCGTACCCACTCAAAAACATCTGTTTTGCACCTAATAGCATCGTTGCATATCCAGTCTCACCAACAACAGGGATTTTCTTCCGTTTTGGTGGTTGATAACCTGATTCATATAGATGTAGAGCTTTCTGTTTTGCATCATGCAATAAATGATCTCCGTTTATACTGATGCCATCAACAGGTCGAATAAAGCCGTATTGAGCTGCTTCCTGCGCACTAGTGCCAACTTTGGCAGTTGCTATTGTTTCAAACACTTGATTTGCGATTGCCTGAAGATCGATTTGCGCCCCTTCTGGTAAACGCTCAATTTGGCGTAAATACAGTTCCTTATTTCCTCCTCCACCAGGAATGAGCCCAACACCTACTTCTACTAAGCCCATATACGTTTCAAGAGACGCTTGAATGCTTGCTGATGGTAGACAAATCTCCGTTCCTCCACCTAATGTCATCCCAAATGGTGCTGCAACAACTGGCTTGGAAGAATACCGAATATTTGCCATTGCTTTTTGAAATTGCCGTACAACAAGATCAATTTCTGGAAAGTTCATATCTTGTGCTTCCATTAAAATCATCATTAAGTTAGCACCGACGCAAAAGTTCTTTCCTTGATTATTTATAACAAGCCCTTTATAGTTTTTTCCAACCTCTTCAACAGACTTATTAATCATCTGCATTACATCTAGACCAATGGAATTATTAGGAGAGTGGAACTCCAAGCAAGCAATATCATCACCTATGTCAACTAAGGATGCACCAGAGTTTTTGAAAACAACATTGTCTCCATCTTTTACAGCTTTTATATTAATTACCTTTGGATTCACTTCCGCTGTTACATATTCACCATTATGGAAGTATTCATTAAATCCTTTGTAAAAACACGTATATCCCTTTTCTAACATATCTTTAATCCAATCAGGAACGGCTTCTCCTTCTTCTTCCATCCGTTGCACTGATTTTTCTAAACCAATGGCATCCCACGTTTCAAAAGGTCCAAGCTCCCATCCGAATCCCCATTTCATTGCTAGATCCACGGATCGAATAGAGTCTGCTACGTCATAACATACTTCCGCCGAATACAATAAAGCAGGCTTAAGGATGTTCCAAATAAGTTCCCCAGCACGATCATTTGCGTATACAAGCGCTTTCAATTTATCAGCCTTTGATTTTGCTTGCTTACTTTTCTGAACAGAAGGAGCTTTTAACTTTTTACGCTCCACATATTCCATCGTTGCAAAATCCAACTCTAATATTTCACTACCTTTTTCTGTTTTCTTCTTATAATAAAAACCTTGACCTGATTTACTTCCTAACCAACCTTTTTCCGCCATTTGCTTCATAAATTCAGGAGGGTCAAATACTGCTTTTTCACCGCCTTCTACTTGGTCATATACATTTTTAGCAACATGAAGGAATGTATCTAGACCAACAACATCCAATGTACGAAATGTTGCACTTTTCGGTCGACCGATAGCTGGACCAGTTACAGAATCCACTTCGCCAACCGAGAAACCTCGAGCTAACATTTCTCGAACAGTAACTAATAACCCATATGTTCCGATTCTGTTTGCGATAAAATTTGGTGTGTCTTTTGCTTCTACTACACCTTTCCCTAAAACATCTTCTCCAAAGGACCGCATGAAATCCATTACTTCATCTGAAGTATCTTTCGTTCTAATAATTTCAAGTAACTTTAAGTATCTTGGAGGATTAAAGAAATGAGTTCCTAAAAAATGTTTTTTGAAATCGTTCGATCTTCCCTCAGCCATTGCCTCCACGGATATTCCAGATGTATTTGAACTAATGATACTCCCCTGTTTTCGATATTTATCAACTTCTGTGAAAACTTTCTTTTTAATGTCGAGGTTCTCAACCACAACCTCAATCACCCAGTCCACATCTCCTAAAAGCTCCATATGATCTTCCATATTTCCAGGCTGGATTAATTGTGCATTTTCTTTCTTAGCAAGTGGTGCAGGCTTTTGTTTTTTTAGCTTTTCAATGGCTTCGATAGATAAACGATTTCTTATTGCGGGGTGCTCTAGAGTTAACCCTCTTTTTTCTTCTTCACTAGTCAACTCTCTAGGTACAATGTCCAACAACAGCGTTGGAATCCCTACGTTCGCTAAGTGCGATGCTATTCCTGACCCCATTATTCCTGAGCCTAAAACCGCGACTTTTTTTACCTTCCCAAACATAAGCTACCTCCTTTATTTAAATTTGAATGAATACTCATTCATTTTTTCTGTAAAAAAAATGTGCTCCTCTTTTTTCGTTATTTTCATGATGATTACACTTAATACTATATAGAATTTTTTTCTTTTACGCAAGACTAATAACTGAAAATTATATATTTTTTGTATTTTGTTATACATCTTAATAAAACCCACTATTTTTTGAACAAATTGTGTCATTACTATTTTACAATGTTTTTCTGGAATAGGTTGATCATCTAGGAGAACAATATAAAATGACGTTTAGTCATACTCAAAAAAGGGAGGAATACGCATGCAACAGCAACAAAATATGGGCATGAATCAAGGACAGCAGCAACAAAACATTATGCCTGAACCACCGAATGTTATAACAAGTAAAGATCATCTATATATTACGGATATGCTTTCGTGGAACTTGTTAGCGATGAAAAAAGCACATGCTTTTGCTCAGCAATGTACGGATCAGCAAGTATCTCAAGCAGTTGAGCAGGCTGGTAAGATGCACTATAAGCATTACCAAATGCTGTTAAATCACTTAAATCAACAACAAAGCCAACAAATGTCTCAACCGCTACAATAATGGAAGGAGGAACAAACATTATGAATAACCAACAACAATTCCAAGGTCAACAGTCACAGGGGCAACAGCAATCGTCTAAAATACAAAATCCAAAAACTCAAGTTCCAGAAACACCTCAAATGAATGACCGAGATTATATAAATGATATTTTAGCAACGGAAAAGTACATGACAAATAACTACTCTGTTGCTATGAATGAAGCAAGTCACCAAGCATTTTATTCCGACCTGGAGCAAATCTTCATTGATACACAGCAATGTCAGCGTGATTTGTTTAACTTAATGTTTGAAAAAGGTTGGTACAGTTTTGAAGCAGAAAAACAACAAACTCTTTCTCAATCTTATCAACAATTTACTGGGTACCAATCTCAAATTCCTTATACAACTCAAGATAACCAACAGCAGTAATACAACGAGCTTGGACATTTCGTCCAAGCTTTTTATTAGATTACAGACCTCCATATAGATGGGGATTTACACCATGAGAGATGAGGACGTGGGCTGCTCTAAGGCCAATTGGAGGAGCCACGGCAACTCCCCACAGGACAGCGAACAGGCTGAAGCGAATGGAATACATACAGACAAAGTTAGTAATATTTGATAGTTTACCTTCAATATTTAATGCGTATTTTCAGGATAGTCTTAAGATAAAATAATTTTACGATATACCAACTTTTGCACTTTCCATGGTTTATTTTTACTCATTTAGTACATCCTAATAATATGAATATTACAACTCTATTTTTCATAATTCTCCTTACAGCGTGGTTATTAGAATGGTTTGTCTTTGAAGAAACAGCAAAGAAGAAAAAGGAGGTTTCGAAAAATACTATCTATGTGAAAGCACTTCTTCCATTCATGTTTATGAGTGCAATTCTTTCTAGCTATCTACTTGGGAGATTTTCTGAAGAAATAACACTTTGGTCTCAGATGACTGGTGTATCATTCATATTCATAGGGCTGTTATTAAGATATTGGACTTATTTTCTAACAAAGCAACATTTCACAAGAAAAATGGTCATTATTGAAAACAGACCCCTTTATAGCAGCGGACCTTTTCGGTTTACTAGGCATCCATTTCATATGGGTTTCTTCTTCATTACACAAGGAATCTGTATATATTTAAGTGGAAATTGGCTTTCCATACTAATAACATTTATCTTTGTTGGAACTGCTCTTCACTATCGTATGACGTTAGAAGAATCATTTTATTCCAAAAGATATGGTGAAATTTACGCCTATTGGTGTAAGCATCGCTTCAGACTATTGCCGTTTGTATATTAATAATGTTTTTCTTATTAATAGTAATAGGGCGAACTCTAAGGTTGTCACTTGAGTTCGCCCTTTCTATTTGATCGATCATTTTCTAGGTCTACCCTGAAAATACGTTGCTCAATTGGTGGTTAACTTATCTAGTATCCCTAATATTGTTGGCTATTATTCCATTCGCTACTGCCCACTCCCTTTCTTGTGGGGAGTTGCCGAGCCTCTGCTCTGCTTCCCACAGGGCTTTGATTAAGCAACCTTGAAACCACAGCATAAAAATGCGTTAGCATTTTTCAAGGAGTTAAATGCTTCTCCACACCATGTTTACAACTTCCCTTGCTAGTATTCACAAGAGGAATCGGAACTTCCTAATGCTTTAAAACCAACTGCGTTATTCAAAATACATTCTGTTTTATATCGACTCGGTATCTCATTTATCTTTATTGTCAGTGGGATACAGTTACTTTTACACTCTGTAACATTATCAGGTAAATATGAAACTGTACTACCTCTGGAGTTTATTAAATCTACGTGGGTATCGTTCTTGTATATCAACGAATTAATGTTTAAGTTAACTTGTGGTACGATTGTTTCCTCATTCTGTTTTGCTTCCATGTCATAAAAAATCGTCAGTTCATGAAAAGCCTGATATAAAATCATAAAACAAAGTAATCCCATCATAACTAGCCTTTTTTTCAAAGAACTCCCCTCCCACTTCTAAAGTACATGACAAGAGTTTTGATTGTTTAAAGATAACGTAATAGTTTTTTTAATTATTACTACTAGGTATTCATATATTTTTCATTTTCAGGTAATTTATTCTTGTATTTTTTGTTTTGTTCGATTATCATCGAACTATAAATACTTCTATTCGATTGGAGTCGAACTGATATGAAAGTCACCTCAAAATTCAATATTCAATTGGAATTCATGCTAAGTTTGTACTTGTTTGAATTACCTTCTTTTTGTAAAAAAACTGATTTGGGATTGAAGTGGAGAAAAGATGTAAGCAAGAAGCTACCGACTGAATGGAAGGATCAACTAAAAGATAAGGAGTTATCAAATACCCTTACATGGGTTCATAGCTGTATCCATAGTGGATATGTACCTGGAAAAACAGTAGATGATTTATTAAAATGGGTGAATCAAGATGATGACGCTTATCGCAATATTGACTTCCCAAAACCACCCTATTCGATGAAAAGCGTCTATCCATTTCTCAAAACATGGTATGATCATTATTTTTCTCTTTTGGATCCACTGCTTTTTGAACAACTTCATAAGAAACAAGAAGAGGTTAAAAAAATAATAGAAAACCAAGACCCTCAAAAGGTCATTAATAATGTAACGAAAGGGTTACTACTGGAGAATCTACCGGATGACTTGGAAGTTTCTCTGATTCCGCAGTATCATGCAAGACCTATCGTAATGTTTCATTGTAATGAAAGGCATCATGCCTATCAGTATTCGGCCGAAGAGATTATTGGAGATTACGAAACATTACCACCAATAATGTTTAGAGTACAAAGAGCACTATCTGATGAAAACCGTCTTCAGATCTTAAAATTTATAGAGTCTGGTCCTCAAACATTTAAGACAATACATCAGTTTATTGGTCTAGCCAAAAGCACCGTCCATCATCATCTCATCGCATTACGCGCAGCAGGACTAGTCAACATACACGTCAATCAGGGAAAACAAGATTATTATACCTTTCGGGAACAAGGACTATCAGAAATGGAGGGGCGTCTATTAGCCTATATAAAAGATCGAGAAGAATGAGCCGCCGGTAGCTCGGCAGACCCCTAGCATAGAAGACACCGTGAAGAAGGAACGGATATCGCACTTGTGTCCTTGGGTGCAAAGGAGTGGAGTGGACCGAAGCGAATAGAATACAAACCATCAAAGTTAGTCATACTAGATAAGTTTGACTACCATGATCCCACCTATTTTCAGGGTAGCCTTTAAAAAAATGGCTATGTTAAAGGACAATGTTGATTTTTACGGAAGGTGCGAGACTCCTAGGGGATAAGCGGGCCAGGCGAGACCCCACAGGGAGGTAACGACCGAGGAGGCTTGCGGTTCGCCCCAAGGAAAGCGAGCAACCTGGAGTAAAAATGAACATCCACGTTTAACATAGCTAAAAAATAAATATGGAGGATTCAACATGAAATCTTTATTCTTTCAACGATCATTTCTATTTCTTTGGATTGCGCAAGCTGCATCTGGTTTAGGTGGTACGTTTGCAACGTTCATTCTCTCATGGCTCGTGTACGAAATATCAGGATCAAAAATAGCAATGAGTATGATTTGGATTTCTTTTATGGTTCCAAGCCTACTTACTAATCTATTTGCTGGACCATATATTGATAGATTTCAATATAAAACAGTAATGATTATATCAGAATGGCTGAGAGCAGTAGCGTTTTTAATCCCTGGATTATTATTAGTCTTTGATAATATCCATTTATCCGTTTTATTTTTTGCTGCAATGATAACAGGAATTGCCGAACCTTTATTTCGTCCGTCAAGTATGGCCTATGTAGCTAAACTCCTTCCAAAAGAAGTTCTTCACAGAGGAAACTCCATTTTGGAAGGAACCATGCAGACAATGATGCTTATTGGACCTGCTTTAGGTGGTCTTCTCCTAACCTTGTTTGGACCAGTTATTGTAATAACCATTTTGATTACTGCTGTAACTATTTCGGGCATCCTCCTCTTCTTTATTGAAAATACGGTTCGCGAAAAAATAGAGGCTCGTTCATCCTGGTTACCTATGTTTAAAGAAGGCCTTGGTTTCTTCAAAATCTACCCTGTTCTATTTTGGATTGGTATATTGATGATGGTTATTAACTTCAGCACAGGAGCTGCACAACCTATGTTTCTCCCATATATATTAGAGCATTTAAAAGGAACTGAATTTCAATATGGTTTATTTATGTCGTTATTTTCCTGCGGAATGGTGTTTGGTTCCTTTGTAACAGGAATGTTCAAAACACCAAAAAACCTTCGCTTTGTTATGTTGGGGAGTTTGTCACTAGGAGGCGTCTTACTACTTCTACTTGGCATAGTGACAAACATTTGGCTCGCTTTCGTTATCTCCATGTTACAAGGTATCTTTGCAGTTATTTTTACCATTAACAACACGACGTTTTATCAAAAACGTGTTCCTGAAAACATTCGAGGAAGAGTATTCACCGTTCGAGCCTTACTTGCACAAACTGGTATACCTTTAGGTGCTGGTTTAGGTGGTGTATTAGCAGAGCTCTATAATTTCACCATCCTTTTTGTATCGTTAGGTGGTTTAATAATTGTAGCAACGATCATCGCATGGAATTCGAAAATATATTATCAATTGAATGTACCGTTGGAAGAGAAGTTGGATAATAGAGTCCCAGTTGCGGAGCAGACGGCTAATTAATAGATAATCTAATAGTTTTACACATAAAAAAACACATGCGATCTTGTGAATCACATGTGTTTTTGCTTGTAAAATTTTGTGGTTTATATATTATTATGACGATCTTTTTAAGAATCCACTGTAACGACGGTCGATTAATTGGCTTTCTACTTGCTTCATTGTATCTAAGGCTACACCAACTACGATTAGTAAGCCTGTTCCACCAATTTGAACTGCAGGTGGTAACCCCATTGCCGCTGTGAAAATAAGCGGAATGATAGCAACTGTTGCAAGGAATAAGGATCCTACAAACGTTAAACGGTATAAGACTTTTACGATAAATTTTTCTGTTGTTTTTCCTGGACGGATACCTGGAATAAATCCATTTTGACGTTTCAAATTATCAGCCATTTGCTCAGGATTAATTTGTACAAATGTATAGAAATATGCAAAAGCAATAATTAATACTGCATAAAATAACATACCCCATGGATTATCTAGTGCAAAGATATTAATAATTGTCTGAGCAAGAGAACTATCTGCTCCAAAGATCCCAGCAATTGTTTGTGGCATAAAGAACAATGCTGATGCAAAGATAACAGGAATTACCCCAGCTGCATTAACTTTTAATGGTAAATGAGTAGATTGTCCACCAGTTGGGCGTCCACCAGCAGCCATTTTTTTCGCATATTGAACCGGCACTTTACGAACTGCTTGTTGAACAAAAATGACAGCAACGATTATTGCAATAATAGCTAGTAAAATTAATGTTATAACTACTAGATTTAAGAAAAGTTGGTCTCCAGCTTCAGCAATGTATTGTGCATAAATTTGAGTTGCTCCTGTTGGTATACCAGCTGCAATACCACCAAAGATTAGAATGGATATCCCATTCCCAATACCTTTAATAGTAATCTGCTCTCCTAACCACATAAGGAAAGCTGTACCAGCTGTTAACACGACTGCAATTAGTAAATATGTGATAACAGTAGGGTTTGGAACTAGTCCTGGCATTAAGTTGTTAAAACCAATGGATAATGCTAAGGCTTGGAAAAATGCAATTCCAATCGTTCCGTAACGTGTTACTTGAGCTAGTTTCTTTCTTCCAGGCTCGCCTTCTTTTGCCCATTCAGCAAATTTAGGAACTACATCTAAACGTAAAAGTTGCACAATAATGGATGCAGTAATATAAGGCATAATACCTGTTGCAAATATAGAGAAATTCTCTAGGGCTCCCCCACCAAATGTATTGATAAATCCAAACGCTGCAAGACCCTCAAAATCAAGTCGGCTTGCGTCTACCCCTGGTGCTGGTATATGTGCACCAATCCGGAACACGACCAACATTAATAATGTGAAAATAATCTTGTTGCGCAGGTCTCCCACGCGAAAAATATTGCGGATTGTACTAAACATCTGCAGCACCTCTACCTTTTTTTGTATGAATAGAAATAAACTATTAATTTCATTTCTAATAGAATATCATAAAATCTTGTAAAATTTTGATTTTTTTTTGAAATTACAAAAATAGTAATAATTTACTAATCTGAAAGTAATCACTATGTTACTACTAACAAAATTTTTTGTTACATTGTAATTCTACTTTTCCTAGTTTCTTCAAATAGAATACACTTAAGTTATAATTTTGTAAACGCTTAATTATTAGGTTATCCTAAAAATACTTATTTGTGTGTTAGAGAAGTAAAAAAACAAATCGGTTCAACTCCATTGTTAATTTGTCTCGTAAACCCTGTTTCAAGACAAATTCCTACTAGCAAGGCCCAATTATATCTAGTGATAGTAACTACTAGGACTAAGGATGAAACCAACCAACTAAGAATAAAGGCAATGTGTCCACTTTGTGAAACATTGCCTTAGAGGTTAGATAGCTTTTTCTTTAAAATAATATTTTTCAACACTATCATTTTTCCCAAGTAATACTGGATATACTTGTATTTCTAATTCATTACATAGTGTTTTTATACGTTCTAACTTAGTAGAGCCTGAAGTTACGAGTGCTCCATATTTTTTCCCCAACTGAACAACTGACTTAATTACATCAAAGCCCATCGTTGTTAAATGATTCGACAAACCATTAGGAGCAGTTAGAAAAAACAAATTAGGTTTCTCCTGAAATGAGCTATCACTATCTTCAAACCCATCTTTCAGAAATTGAATTCCCTTTGGAAGAGAGGGTTCGTTTCTTTCTGAAAGAAAATTAACTACATCCTCCACAACGGCACTCGATGTAGGATACTTCCCAGCTCCTGGCCCCTGTAACGTCACTGGACCAACGATACTTCCTTCTATATATATACCGTTATTTACATCCTCTACACTATATAAAGGGTGACCTTCAAAAACGAGGGTTGGCTGAATAGAAGCACGTACACAATTTTCAACTTTTTGAAGTGAAGCAACATGTTTTATTCTCGCTTTTAAATTCTCAGCTAATGATATATCGATTGCATCTACTTCTCTTATCCCTACTGGTTTTTCAGAGTTCCACACAGGAGAACAGCCAAATATCCACTGACTTAGTATGCACGTTTTGTAGTATGCATCCCAGCCGTCTACATCTTTATCTGGAATTGCTTCTGCATAACCATTCTCCTGTGCTTCTGCAAGAGCTACTTCAAAACTCGATGCTTCTTCTCTCATTTTGGTTAAAATAAAGTTAGAGGTACCATTTAATATTCCTTCTAGTTTTTGGATACTATTAGTTTTTAATGTATGTCGTAATGTATTTAATAAAGGTATCCCACCAGCTACGGCAGCTTCATATAACAATTGACAATCATTCTCTTTTGCAAGTTTATGAAGCTCTTCCCCGTGCTTGGCGATTAGTTCTTTATTAGCAGAGATTACCGAGATACTTTTCTCCAATAGTTTAGTTACATACGGATAAGCAGTACTTGCGTCAGGTGTAGCCTCTACTACTACATCAAGATTTGATTCATCTAATATATCTGAAAAAGAATGAGTAATTTTTGTAATACTCGATACGTTACGCATTCTAAGTTGATCTTTTACAAGAACAAAGGGGATTGTTATTGGTCGCCCTAATATTGCTGCTATTTTTTCTGATTTCTTCAATAGTGTTTGATACACTCCTTCTCCCACTGTTCCAAAACCAATGATTGCTAATTTATATACTGGATGACTCATTGAATCAAACCCCTTTTCTTGTTATGACTTACAAGCTGTTTTTAAGTACCAAACATGCACTTATTTTGCTAATGCCTTCCCTGTTGCCTTTTCTAACGCTTGATCTAAATCTTTTAATAAATCGTCTACATTTTCAATTCCAACAGATAAACGGACCATATCTTCTGTTACCCCTGTTGCTACTAACTCTTCCCCTGACAATTGTTGATGTGTTGTTGTTGCAGGGTGAATAATTAAACTTTTTGCATCTCCCACATTTGCAAGATGCGACCATAAGGCAACATTATCGATGAGCTTGCGACCTGCATCTTTTCCACCTTTAATTCCGAAAATAACGATAGAACCGTATCCACCTTTTAATAACTGAGAAGCATGTTTATGGGAAGGGTGAGATTCTAAACCTGGATAAGAAACCCAAGCAACGGCAGGGTGTTCTTCTAATTTTTTCGCAAGAGCAAGTGCATTATCGTTGTGTCTCTGCACACGTAAATGAAGTGTTTCTAAGCCTTGGAGTAATTGGAACGCGTTATAAGGACTTAGACAAGCTCCGAAATCACGTAACAATTGAACTCGGAACTTGATTGCAAACGCTGCTTCTCCAACATCTTTTGCATATGTTATTCCGTTGTAGCTTCTGTCTGGTTCTGTAAAACTAGGGTATTTCTCAGAGTTCCAATCAAACTTCCCTCCATCTACCACAACTCCTCCGATAGAAGTTCCATGGCCACCAATCCACTTTGTCGCAGAGTGAATAACAATATCCGCGCCATGTGCAATTGGTTTTACCGTATAGGGAGTTCCAAACGTATTATCGATAATAAGTGGAAGACCAGCATCATGCGCAACATTTGCTACTCCAGCAATATCTAGAACTTGTAGGCTTGGATTTCCAATTGTTTCTGCAAAAATTGCTTTTGTATTCTCATTTATTGCTTCTTTGAAGTTTTCCGGATTACTCGCGTCTACAAAATGAACAGTAATTCCATATCTAGGTAATGTTGTGGAGAAAAGATTATATGTACCACCATATAGGTTTGTTGCGGCAACAATTTCATCTCCAGCACCAGCAATATTTAAAATAGATAGAGCAATGGCAGACATACCTGACGAAGTAGCAACTGCGGCAACCCCTTCTTCAAGTAATGCGATTCTTTTTTCAAAAACATCTACAGTTGGATTCATGATTCGACTGTAAATATTCCCTTGCTCTTTAAGACCAAACAGATTCTCAGCATGTTCTGTGTCGCGGAAAACATAAGAAGTTGTCTGATAAATGGGAACTGCTCTCGAACCCGTTGTTGGGTCTGGCTCCTGACCTCCGTGTAATAATTGTGTTTCCACACTATAACCTTCAAAATTTTGTTCTTTACTCATCATTCATTCCTCCATTTATATTTTTTTGATTTCTCCATTTCCTAAAAACATTCTTTATGTAAGAAGATCTTGTCTATAAGTGCTTAATGACAAACATCTTTATTTAGTTACTTTAGCCCCATTTACGAAAAAAACCTTTCTCTTTATAAGAGAAAGGGTAGATGCTTATATCCTTTCTCTCATCTTTCAAAACCAACTAGTTTTGTAGGAATTAGCACCTTCTGAAGCTTTAATAACCTTCAGTGGTTGCTGGGTTTCATCGGGCCTGTCCCTCCACCTCTCTTGATAAGAGTAAAATCTTCTATGTAATTTTTAATTTGTTATATAATTTACCAATTATTTCGAATACTACCACTTTTGAAAATGATCGTCAATAGTTTTACATGAAAATTCCCGAATTTTAAAATAGGCTCTGTTAAACGTTGATGTTGGTTGAAGTGCCATGTATTAGATTTATTTCTATACAAACGTCTTTTTTCACTCATCCTCTTCTAAAATAACTGCGAACGTCTTATATTAAAGACTATGTAGGTTTTCAACAAGTCTCTGACCTTCAGGAAAATCAACATTGTACATAGCAACACTTTCTTTAACATAACCAATGTAATAAAGAATTTTATAACTTACTACAAATGCGCTCATATCAAGCATTATAGCTTCAAAGAAGATAGTGGGAAAATATTGCCATGCTTCGTTTTGCATATGATTTCTCTCTGCAACCATACTAGTAGTAACCTAAAACAAAGCGAGGTGATACAGATGGCACAAAACAACAATAGCAATCAACTTCTAGTACCAGGAGTACAACAAGCATTGGATCAAATGAAGTATGAGATTGCCCAAGAATTTGGTGTAAATCTTGGTGCCGATGCGACTTCTCGCGCTAATGGTTCTGTAGGTGGGGAGATCACAAAGCGTCTTGTACAACAAGCTGAACAACAATTTTAATTAGAAAACATCATATTTGGATAAGCGCGTAGATTTTATTCTACGCGCTTTTTTTTGGTGAAGATAAGCCAAAATGCATACTTTGCGTAACAGGTTAACTCTCCACTGAAGGTAACCGCTATTTTCCACCTTTTATTTAGAGTTTCATTCGTATATAATTTGTTTATCATCAAATAGAAGGGTCGGAGAATACGTGTTAAGGAAAACCATAGTAACTCTTATACTTATTGTACTAACAAGCTTTTCCATCACTATTCCGTCCACTTATGCTGCATCTGATAAATACATAACTAAGATCGCAATAGATCATGAAACAATGGAGATAGCTAAGACACTAACGGATCTCGATGAAATAAAAAAGATCTATATCAACTACCCCATTTTGTTTACAGAAGCAGAAGAAAACATTAATGCTATATTATTCATTTATACTGATTACATTGCTAAACAAAAGTTAAAGTATATAGTCTTCTCCATCTATAACAAAGTTGATTTAGTACTCTCATCCTCCCAAATACTTCAATAACAAATTACTAGGAGGATAAAAAATGAAAGTAAATAAGAATGACGATCTATTTGTTAAAGAAGCACTTCGTGGACTTACTTTTGGTCTACTGATGATGGTGATAGTGTTTTTTATAATACACTTCGGCTTAGGAATTAAAGCATTTGAATAAGAAACAGCCCAAAGGTAGTTCACCTTTGGGCTGTTTCTTTTTTCACACAAATTTATTGTCTTTTATTCAACTGCTGTTCGGCCATTTTTACCATTTCACGAACCATGTTTCCACCAATACTTCCGCCTATTTTCCCTGCATCTTTTGCCCTTATTTCTCCATTATAACCCTTTTTTAGAGGTATTCCCTGTTCCTTTGCTACCTCATACTTTGCATTTTCTGGACTCATAGAGTTGGTCACTTGTGCTTTAAGACGATCTAGCCCTTCACGAGCTTCAGGAATCAATATTTTATTTCTTCTTGCCATGATACCCCCTCCAAATTTCCGTTATTCATCAAAACCTTTTCTTTTAATCTTTTCTCCTGCATCACTTTTCAACTCTCCATTTTTGTCTACTTGATCGATGGAGCCATCGATTGTTCCTTCCATATATGCGTCAGAAACTTGTTCGTGGGTAATTGCTAATCCTTTTTCTGTCTCATCATTACTTTGGTAATTCGCGGGTTCATAAGATTTTTCAGCAATTTTTTCTGATTTCTTATCTGTTTTCTTGTTCATACAATCGCCTCCTATCAGTTCTTATGATTCGCTAAAAGAACAAATTTATGATATAAAAGAGAATATCTTTTTAAAAACCACAAAATGATTCAGATCTCTTCAAACTCCCCTTATTTTTAAGAAATTTATTAAAAATTATCTTCTTTATTAAAATTCCGTTAAAACAATCTCTAATTTATTGTAAAATATGAATCTTTTATTGCGTAATTCAGTACATTTGCTTTAAAATGATACAATGATATTTCCATTTTAATGGATAAGTCATAGGAAGAGAGGTTACTCTTGTGAAAACTTTCATCAAGACCCATTCATTCATGGTATTCTGCTTTGTATTACTTTGGTTTAAAACATTTATCGTATCTACTCTAACTTTTGATATAAATATAAATCAATTCATAGAAGCAATTATCTTTGCAATAAATCCTTTGTTGTTTCTGTTCATTATTTTCAGTATAGGTCTCTTTTTTAATAAAAAATTTCAGTGGAAGTATTTTATGTTTGTTACCCTCACATTATCCATTGTCTTATATTCCAATGTTGTTTACTTTAGAGAATTTAGTGATATTATCACATTACCCATGCTGTTAATGAGCTCCAATATGGGGGATTTAACCACTAGCATTTTCGCATTGATTCAATGGTATGACATTTTTTACTTTATCGATATATTTGTACTCCTATACTTTATTTGGAAAAAACCATTCCCACTGTCCGTATCGAAAATTTCTTTCCAAAAGTCAAAAGCAATTGCTACATTAGTGGTAATTATCGCTACAATAGGTATTTATCAATTCACTTCAGTAGATAAAGCGCATGCTTTTAACCGAAATCAACTTATTCAAACAATGGGTTTATACAATTTTTATGTGTATGACGCATTCGTTCATACACAAACAAGTACGCAAAATGTTTTTTCAGAAAAAGATGATTGGACATCTATTACAGATTATCTTGAGTCCACAGAAATTCCTTCTAGCTTAGAAATGTATGGAGTAGCGAAGGATATGAACGTTATTGTGGTCTCCGTTGAATCCCTTGAGAGCTTTGTTATTGAGGAAACACTTCATGGGGAAGAGATTACACCATTTTTAAACGAGCTAATCGAAGAAAGCTATTACTTCGATAACTTTTATTATCAAACAGGGCAGGGGAAAACTTCTGATGCAGAGTTTTTGGTTAATAATTCTTTGTACCCATTAGGTAGAGGTGCTGTTTTCCTAACTCATGATGATAATGAATATCGTGCATTACCAGAGACTTTATCTAGTCGTGGATATAGCACATCTGTTTTTCACGCCAATGACATTACCTTCTATAATCGAAACGTCATGTATCCGAATATAGGTTATGAAGATATTTATTCATTTAGCGATTATAAAATTTCCATGAGTAACTCAGTAGGATGGGGCATGAAAGATATCGACTTTGTTGAACAATCCATGGATTTCATTACAGAATTATCAGAACCATTTTACAGTACAATGATAACGTTGACGAATCATTTCCCATATCATCTAGAGGAAGAAGATATGATGATACAGCCTTTTGATTCTGAAAGTAATATTGTAAATAATTACTTTCCTACTGTTCGTTACACAGATGAAGCTATAAGAGTGCTAGTTGAACAATTAAAAGAAAAAGACTTATACGACAATACAATGTTAGTTATTTACGGAGATCATTACGGTATCGCGAATAGTCATTATCCAGAGCTCGAGAAGTTTCTTGACAAAGAAATAACACTTCATGAAGCAATAAAACTAAATCGCGTTCCTCTTATCATTCACATTCCAGGTCATAAAGGAAAAATAATGGACACTATTTCTGGTCAAATTGATGTCATGCCTACCCTTCTCAACTTGTTAGGTATTCCTGAAGGAGATCATATCATGTTCGGAAGTGACTTATTTTCCGAAGAGCGTGAAGACTTTACTGTACTAAGAGACGGAACAGTAATTACTGATGAGTATATATTTACAAATGAAGTATGTTTAGATTATGAAACTGGGGAAGAAGTTTCCTTAGATTTATGTGAACCCCTTCGTGAAAGAGGATCTACTGAGTTGTATTACTCTGATCAGATCATATATGGGGACTTGTTTAGATTTAAAAATTAAGATAAAGGTGAATCAAACGGATGTATTAACTCCTTTTGATTCACCTTTTTTAGTTTTTAAAAATGCGGCTGGAACAAAAGAATTCTATTTTTTGAGAAATCCGTACAAATAATATTTGTAGCATACATTTGAATTCTATGGCTTCCTTTTGTTTGTTTTCCAGATTCATCGATCGGCCCCATGTTGTTGAACCAAACTTACTAAGTAAGACGGTTGGTCTTCTCTTTTTTTCTGGATTTCCATAAGAGTAAAAATACTCCAAGACTTAAAACGGATAATACACCAAGCTTCGCATCAACAACTGGTTTAAACTTGGTGCTTTTAGGGGTTATATCATACACACCAACGGGAGTAACGGAGACATGTCCTCCACCCCCTCCTCCATGACCAGATGGAGAGGTTTCTGTTCCTTCAGTGAAGCCACTACCTCCACCAAAAGAGTACCTTACCTTCGCAACAGGAAGTACACGTTTGTTCTCTAAAACAATTGGCTCACCAAACACTAGACTGACATCTTTATTTTTTGCAAATTTGTCAAAAAGAGGTTTTACTGGCATTTCATATTGATTGTCTTTGCTCTTAGTTTCCACATGAGTATCCTTGGAAGCCCCATTTTTCATTTCAATCTCCCCTTCTACATTAATTACCTAATATTTCTGCGTGGAGGTTGAAAATCCCTATTGATTATGACCATATCTAGTAAAAAACTCTTGTTTCAGATTTTTTTTTGACGGACTTCTCAAGATTATGTGCGATTCTAGCGATTTCTGTGCGATCCAACCATGT
>NZ_JBGUAU010000031.1:0-58514 GCF_041820985.1 Evansella sp. AB-rgal1 | reverse complement strand
TGTTTCAATGTCGTTTTTCAGCGACTTTAATAATATAACATCTTCGCTAATTGGTGTCAACAACATTTTTAAAATTGTTCATCGCTCTGTTTTGGCGACAAGAAATAATATACCACGTCATGAAAACTTGATCAACCTTTTTGGTAAAGTTTTTTTTAAGGATTTTATTTTACCACTATAAATCCTTGGTACATAAGAGGAACTTCAAACATGGAAAATTAATCCTTTCTAAAATATAATACTTTCCCTGTTATCTCTAAAAATATTAAAATGGATTATCCTTCATCAACATTCATTTACTCGTACATTATTTATATGAAGATACGCTATTAATTTTTTGCTAATCAACCAAAACCAACATGTACTTTCTAATACCAAAAAATTTATGGTAATTATTATTGCTAATCTTCTGTTCTACATATCGCATAAGGTTAAACCAAGGACAAAAAATTCTAACGGTAATGGATTTTAAAATGCCAGGATTGATTCATTTTGATTTGGAGCATTTGAAGTCTGATGAAGCATCTGAAGATCTCAAAGCTTATATGAGGACAATATGGAAGAGTCATGTGGAGAATAGTTGGAATGAGTATAAGTGGTGAAGAACCCACCATTAAAGTGGATTCTTCATCATTTGGTCTATACTTTTTACGGAGCACTTATTGCTTTTTTTGATTAATCAAATGCGTCTAAAAACTAGGGAGCCGGCACCACTAGATTTCACAGGACTTATCGGACTTCCCTTCATATTTTTACGGAAGATGCTATTCTTTTATTAAGGGGGCGGAGCGAAAAGACATATAGAGGCACTAGAAAGTGTGTGAAAGTATATTAGGTAAAAATAAATAGAGAAACAAGCCAGTTACAACTAATACAATATACTTTTTTTTGTTTTTCCCCTCTCTTAATTCCCATATAGATAAAGCAATTAAATATATACCAATCATATGTACCAATAAAAAAACGATATCCATAAAATTCACAATAATCCCCCTATAATATAATTGTGGTAAACTACCAATTAATCACTTATTAAAACGATCCTACTGAAGTTGGTGTTGTTGTCTATGATTTCGATGAATTACTAATAGTAAAGGAAATATCGGTGGCGTGTATATTAATGGAGTCTATTTCTGCAGAACTCCAAGTGTGGGCTAATTTAGCATCAACATGATAAGTGCCACTTTGGATTTTATTAATTGAAGAGTAATAATTCCTGTGTGCCAATTATACTGCCCATTCGACCAATTAATTCTATCTTGACCTTTAAATACAACACCATAGAAGTTACTAGCTCCGTCTGGACTAGTTAATGTACCAGCTGAAGTACCATTTTGATTATATAAACTTAAACTAGAACTAATGCGCGCTATTTGTTTATTAAAATTGAGACCAAACCCATTTTCCCCGCCTACATTACCATAAGAGCAACAAGGTCCATTTTCATAAAAGTAATTATTTAACGATCTGAAAGAACTAACAGCAAAATAATTTCTGACAGTGGGATCATAGTGTACACGTGGAGTACTAATACTCACATCTGATCGAACACTCATAAGTCCAATATCATCTTTTTCCTTCTTCTCAATCGCCTTTTGTTCAAGAGGTATAATACCAAATTTCTCATATAAAACGAGATCAATATCTTCTTGAGGCAATTCATCTAAAAGCATTAAATTAATTTCATCTGCTATTTTCTGATTACGTTCATTTCCACTAGAGTTATCTAAGATAGATAAACTGTTTTGTTCGATGGTTTCTATAAATTTCGTTTTAGATAAAACTACAATCAAACTTTTAATTCTTAACAATTTCATGTTCATTCCTACTCTTTTCATAATATTACCAATATTTTTGAATTTTACAATACTTTCTGTAAAATAACTGTTATTTGGTAAATGAATTATATTATCTACCTTTTTAAAAAATTGCAGATATCTTACTACTTTTTTGCTAGATTATTTTTTTTATATTAGTTCCTGAATTATTCATATCTTCGAGGCCATGAATTTATGCAAAAATCACTTGTTTGTATAAGTCATTTATCAACTCAAGTACTTTAGGATTATCTGGAAACTGGAAACCATATATTCAGCACATCCAAAAATACTTTTTGTCAAGACTTTCTTAAGTACTCGTAAGGAACGAATTCACTCGATCTCCATTCTTTGTTTTATCAAGAGCTTCTTCCGTTACAAGTGCATGTATTTGAGGAATCCATTTCAAATCTCGTCCAAATGTATGAATAACAGTGATAGCAGTAACCTTTAGCTCACGTTTTTTACTAAGACGATCAAAAAAAATAAAATAGAGATACTTCCACAACTTGTTCACTAAGCTCATTTAACTTTTTACGGTCTCGAAAAAATACTGGGCAAAATTCCTTGGGTATTGTAAATACCATATGGTGATGTGGTACATCAAAAATCATTAACTTCTGCTTATCAGACCAATCATCCGTATACTTCTTAGCACATTTATGACAAAAACCGCTTTTAAAAGTAATCCAAAAACAACTGGCCGGGGTTCTCCAACTCTTCCTAGACATTCGTACTTAAATATAACCTATATCACGTGTTCCACACTTAATAGCTTTCTCTACTGCGTCTTGTATATCATTCTTATATTGTTTAGGAAACCGATTATGATGAAGCTTCCAAAATCCATCAAAATAATCTTTAAGCATCCTTACAATGACACACTACTCTGCTTCATCATAACCACCTCCCATTCTTACTATAATTAATTCATGAGTTATCGACAGGTCGAACATTTTATAATTTCCTTAACAAAAAAAAAGCTGACTTAGGTATAAATCCCATAAATCAGCTTTTTTTATAGTTAAGATTAAGACTCTTCCACATCTCTGTGACGCATTTGAGGAAACAATAATACATCACGAATAGATTGAGAGTTCGTTAGCAACATAACTAGTCTATCTATCCCTATTCCTAACCCACCAGTTGGCGGCATACCATATTCAAGAGCTTCTACGAAATCCTCGTCCATCATATGAGCTTCATCATCACCTTGCTCACGTTCCACAAGTTGTGCTTCAAAACGCTCTCGTTGATCAATAGGATCATTTAACTCCGTAAATGCATTTGCATGCTCTCTGCCGACAATAAATAATTCAAATCTATCTGTAAAGCGAGGATCCTCTGCATTCTTTTTCGCTAGAGGAGAAATATCTACAGGGTGTCCATAAATAAAAGTAGGCTGAATTAACCTCTCTTCTACAAACGTTTCGAAGAATTCATTCACTACATGACCATATTTCATTGTATTTTTTACAGGAACATTATGCTCCTTTGCTAAAGCAAGAGCTTCTTCGTCGGACATTTCTTTCCAAAAATCTACACCCGTATGCTCTTTAATCGCATCTACCATGTGTAGTCTCTTCCACTTTGGCTCTAGATTAACCTCTTGCTCGTTGTACATTACTGTTGTATTTCCTAGAACATCTTGCGCAATATGGGCAACCAAATTTTCCGTAAGTTCCATAATATCGTTATAATCTGCATACGCTTCATATAATTCAATCATTGTGAATTCTGGGTTATGTCGAGTTGAAACACCTTCATTTCGGAAAACACGGCCTATTTCATAAACCTTTTCTAATCCCCCAACAATCAAACGTTTTAAATGTAATTCAATCGCTATACGCATATAGAGCGTCATATCTAATGCATTATGATGTGTAACAAACGGTCTCGCCGATGCTCCTCCTGCAATAGAGTGCATCATTGGTGTTTCGACCTCTAGATATCCATGGTCGTCTAAGTACCTTCTCATAGATTGCAAAATTCTACTACGCATCACAAAAGTATCACGCACCTCAGGATTTACAATTAAATCAAGATATCTTTGTCTATAACGTTGTTCTACATCCTTTAACCCATGATACTTGTCCGGTAATGGTCGTAAGGATTTCGTGAGTATCCCAAATTCTTTTGCTTTAACAGACAATTCCCCAACCTGTGTCTTAAATACTACACCAGTAATACCAACAAGGTCTCCGATATCAATACGATTGAATATATCATACTGTTCTTCCCCCACTTGATCTTTACGAACATAAATCTGTATTTGACCAGTCAGATCTTGTATATGCGCAAAACCAGCTTTTCCTTTTCCCCGTTTTGTCATAACACGCCCTGCTATTGTTACAGAAATTTCATCCTTCTCAAGATCTTCTTTTGATTTTTCTTCAAAAGTAGTCTTTAAATCCTTTGCTGTATGTGTACGTTCAAAACGCTGACCGAATGGATCAATACCTAAGTCAAATAAGTCCTTTAACTTTTCTCGTCTCACTTTCAACTGATCATTTAACTCTAATTCTTGACTCACCCTTACCAACTCCTATATTTTATTTTTCACTTATCAATAATCTATTAAAAATAAATTTCTGTTTCCTCTAGTACATTACAATATGTAGTCACTATACTAACATTAACATTTATTTGATTAACCAAACTTACTTAAAGGAACAAAACTTAAAAAGTAGGAGATAAACTCATTCAAGAAGAAAACTGCCAGTCTAGTACTGGCAGTTTTATATTATATCTCAGATGGTATTATAGGAAAGTTCCGAGTTGTTGTCAAATTACTGCACAACTACTTTTTCTTTTGCTTCTTGTTGATCAACCAATTCATATAATACTTTTGCCATGTCATCTCTCTTTGTTACACTGTTGATAGCGTCTCGATATTTTGCTGCGCCTTTCAGTCCTTTAATGTACCACGCAGCATGTTTACGCATTTCACGCACCGCTACAACTTCTCCTTTTAGATCAACTAATCGATCCATGTGCAATACACAAACATCCATTTTTTCTCGCGCTCCTGGCTCAGGCTTGTTTTCACCAGTTTGTAAATAATGAATGGTTCTGTAAAGCATCCAAGGGTTTCCTAATGCTGCACGTCCGATCATTACACCATCTACACCAGTCATTTCCATCATTCGTTTCGCATCCTCTGGAGTTTTCACATCTCCATTACCGATAACAGGGATACTAATAGCATCTTTAACCTCTTTAATAATATCCCAGTTCGCTGTTCCCTCATACATTTGGACTCTCGTACGTCCATGAACTGCTACCGCTTTTCCTCCAGCACGTTCCACAGCTCTTGCATTTTCTACTGCAAAAATATGATCTTCATCCCAACCCATACGCATTTTTACCGTAACAGGTTTATCAACAGCATCTACTACATAAGATACCATTTCATAAATTTTATTAGGATCTAATAACCATCTAGCACCGGCATCACAACTAGTGATTTTCGGTACTGGACAACCCATATTTATATCAATAATATCAGCATTTGTTTGTTTATCTACTACCTTTGCTGCTTCTACAAGTGTATCTTTATCTCCACCAAAGATTTGAAGACTCAATGGTTTTTCACGCTCATCAACGAAAAGCATTTTTAGTGATTTTTCATTTTTATGAAGAATTGCTTTATCACTAACCATTTCTGCACAAACAAGACCTGTTCCAAATTCTTTAGCAATGAGACGAAAAGCAGGATTACATACTCCTGCCATCGGAGCAAGGACAACTTGGTTTTTCATTGTAATATCACCAATTTTTAACACATTACTCACCTCTCACTATCTAATTGATTTTAATTCATCGAACGATATGTTCAACACTTCTACAACCGTTTGCAAGAGATCGTCTGACGGATTACGGTTTCCCCGTTCTATTTCCCCAAGGATAGATACAGATATTCCTATCTGCCGTGCAAACTCTTCTTGAGTAAAGCCTTTTAACTTTCGGAATGCTCGGATGCGTCTACCCCAGATGATCTCTTCCATTTTTGTACCCCTTCTTTATCTGTTAGTTCAGTAATATATTCATCAATGGACTTCCCATTGGAAAATGTGTAAGATGGCTCTATTTCCAGAAAAGGAATTAAGACGAATGATCGTTCCAACATTCTTGGATGTGGAACTACTAAATGTTCTAAGTTAATATTTTCTTTGTTAAATAGTAAAATGTCAAGGTCTATTGTACGAGGTCCCCATCTTACCTCCCGTGTTCTGCCACCGGTAGTTTCTACCAACTGAAGAAACGTTAGTAAATCATCTGCAGTTAATGAAGTAGTTATTTTCAGAACAATATTTAAAAAAGGGGACTGATCTACGATCCCTACAGGTGCTGTCTCATATATAGATGATTGTTTTAATACAGAAATCCTTTCATTCGCTTCTATTCTATCGATCGCTTCACTCAGATGTGTATAACGGTTCTCGATATTTGATCCGAGAGAAATATACGCAATATTAGTCATACCTGTCTGGTCTTGCATTAAGCTTTTCGTTCCCTTCTAATTTCCACAGCAACAGAATCATAGTGGCCAGCTATCGGTGGGTTCGGTTTCGTTACTTTAACAGATACGGCCATTACTATAGGAAAAGACTGCAATACATCTTTCGCAATTGTTTCTGTTAACGTCTCAACAAGCTTTACCGCTTTGCCTTCCATGACCTTTTTCGTGAGATTATATACTTCCGCATAATTAACAGTCTTCGTTAAATCATCGGTCTGACCTGCTTCTACAGTATTCATTTCTAAAACAACATCTACAAAAAAACGTTGACCTAATTTATTTTCTTCTGGAAAAACACCATGGTAGGCGTAAAATTCCATGCCATTTACGTAAATTTTATCCATAATCGTCTCCTTGCTTTAACTAAATTGAGGTAGTTCTTCTTTCCCTAACATGACATCCATCATTTTTGCCATTCTACTCATTTGCAAAACATCGTGTACTCTCACGATATCAGCACCTTTTTGAATTCCCAAGCAAACAGTTGCTCCTGTTCCCTCTACTCTTTCGTCTACCGGAAGCTGCAGTGTTTTTGCAATTAACGATTTTCTAGAAGTACCTAGTAATAGAGGATATCCTAGTTCTGTAATTCTCTCTAAGTACCTCATCACCAATACATTCTGTTCATATGTTTTTCCAAAACCAATTCCTGGATCTAATATGATGCGATTATCTTTTACTCCTGCGTTATGGCAAATCTTAATACTCTCTTCTAAGTCCTTTACTATATCATCCATTAAGTTGGTATAATCGGGCGTTTCACGATTGTGCATAAGAATAATAGGTACATCAAAATGAGCTGCTACGGATGCCATATTTTTATCTGCCTTTGCACCCCAGACATCATTAATAATACTAGCACCTTTTTCAATGGCAATTTCCGCAACTTTTGCTTTATATGTATCTATCGAGATTGGCACATTCACAGCTTCCCTTACAGCTGACACTGGGCCTACGATTCGTTGTATTTCCTCTTCTTCTCCCACTTTGACCGCCCCTGGTCTTGTTGATTCTCCTCCAATATCGATAATATGAGCACCTTGAGAAATCATTTCTTTCGCATGTTGGACTGCCTTTTGTTCTTCCTTAAACAATCCCCCATCAGAAAAAGAATCAGTAGTGACATTTAGTATCCCCATAATATAGGTTTTTTTTGAAAAATCAAGCTCATGTGTATACCATTTTATCGTTCGGTTATTGTTATGATTCATGGTCTTTACCCCTTTAACAATTCTAGTCTACTCCAGCAATTTTCTGTATATTGTTGGTACTCTTTTTTTAACTTTGTAAATAGCATTCCCTTTGAACCTGGGTAGCTATAACCTGCTAATTTTTGAATGGAAACAAGCTCCTGGATAGAATTTGAAACAAAAACCTCTTCTGCATCCTCTAATTCAGTTTGTTCATATAATCCAACTTCTACTTTTAGGTCTAGTTTTTTTGCTAAAGATATAATGAACTGCCTAGTAATTCCGTTTAAAGCTCCACTTTCCATGGATGGTGTATATAGCGTACTCTTTTTATACCAAAAAATATTGGAAACGACACCTTCTGATACATGTCCATGTTCTGATAAGAAAATTCCCTCCAAAGAAGGATTCATACCTACTTCACGCTTGCCAATAATATTATTTAAGTAATGATGGGATTTCAAACGACTTGAGCCTTCTGGAGTATTCCGGCGTTGAGCTAGAATAATAGCTTCCTTTTCCGAAGAAAAACTCTGCGGCAGACCCTTCACAAAAGCTATGGTAGTTGGAGATTCATATAGATCTGTAGATAGACCTATTTCCCTTTCTCCTGCTGATACATTCCATCGAAAATATCCGTCCTCCAAATTGTTTTTCCGAAGAAGGTTTTGGATGATTCCTACTATTTTCCCCCTCTCATAGGGAGGCAAAACAATCCCCAGTTCGTTCGCACTTTCGTATAAACGATGAAAATGGTCATCCAATAAAAAAGGATGACCATGATAAGTTCGAAATGTTTCAAATAGACCTAAGCCGTATAAATAACCATGGTCAAATGGAGAAATAGTAGCTTCAGTGCTATCTAATATAGACCCATTTACATAGATGTACATTGTTTGTTGTACTCCTTATATCGGTCTAAGAAATTACGTAGCAAGACTTTCCCTTCACCTGTCATAATGGATTCTGGGTGAAACTGCACCCCTTCAACAGGTAACGTTTTATGTCTTAACCCCATTATTTCTCCTTCTTTTGTTTCAGCGGAAATTTCTAAACACTCGGGAAGTGTCTCACGTTTTACTATTAACGAATGATATCTCGTTGCCGTAAAAGGATTTGGTATATTTTCAAAAATAGATTTTCCATCATGAAGCATTTCTGACGTTTTTCCATGCATTAATCGTTCTGCACGAATAACATCCCCACCAAAAACTTGTGCTAACGATTGATGACCTAGGCAAACTCCAAAAATCGGAATTTTCCCGGCGAAATGCTCTATCGTTTTTAGACTAATCCCTGCTTCATTTGGTGTACAAGGACCAGGTGAAATCATAATATAAGTAGGATTTAAGTCCTCTATCTCTTTTATTGTAATTTGATCGTTTCTTTTCACTACTAACTCTTGACCCATCTCCCCTAAGTATTGAACTAGGTTATACGTAAAAGAATCGTAGTTATCAATCATTAAAATCATTGTAGTTCCTCCTCAGCTATGCTCCATTTTGTTTTCAGCTCATCTTCACTCATCTCTTTTGCTTTCCACAATGCTTTTGCTTTCTTTAATGATTCTTTAAATTCTGCTTTCGGATTAGAATCAATCACAATTCCTGCACCTGCTTGTACATGTGCTTTTCCATCTTTAGCAATCATCGTTCGAATTGTAATATTTAATTCCATGTCCCCATTAAAGCCAATCCATCCTAATGATCCTGTATAAATGCCTCTTCGTACTGGCTCTAATTCTTCGATAATTTCCATCGTACGTATTTTTGGCGCACCAGTAATGGTTCCTCCTGGGAACGTAGCAGCAATTACGTCTATCGTATCATATTTTTCATGTTTTATCCCTCGTACATTGGAAACAATATGCATGACATGGGAATATTTTTCGATTACCATTAACTCATTTACTTCAACTGTTCCGTATTGACATACTCTTCCTAGGTCATTTCGTTCTAAATCAACAAGCATTACATGTTCTGCGCGCTCTTTTTCATTATTTATTAATGTATCAGCTAATTCCCTATCCTCTGCTTCATCTTTTCCCCTTGATCGTGTTCCAGCTATTGGCCTTGTACTAACCTCAGTATCCTTTATTTTGACTAGCAGTTCTGGTGAACCTCCAACAAACTGTATATCGGGAGTATGAAAATAACTCATATAAGGAGATGGATTAATTCTTCGCAAACACTCATATATGTGAAGAGGATGTGTTGTTAGTGGTTGCGTTTCTCTTACAGATAAATTCACTTGAAAAACATCACCCGCTGCAATATAATCTTGGACCTTCTGAACTGCATCCATAAACTTTTCTTCTGTAAACGATCTACTACTAACTGCATCAGACTCTGCTTCTTGATGATACCACAACTTATCTTCCAATTGATTCTGCGCATTTTTCCAACCTGACTCCATCATTTCCGCTCTTGCTTGTCCTATTGATTCATTTCCTTTATCTACAACACAAATAAACCAAATTAGATTTAATTGATGGTCAATGGCTACTATCTCGTCAAATGCTAAAAAGAAAAGATCATCTGTTTCTAAGTCATCTGATGCCTTTTTAGGAAGTTTTTCTATTTCTCGAATCATATCATAGCTTATTTGACCCACAATTCCTCCTTGAAAATCAGGAAGGTCATTATTTTTCTCTACATCGTATTTTTCTAACCAATTTCTTAGTGATGGCAATAAGGGTCCTGTTACCTCTTCCTCCCCTTTTTCTGTAGCAATAGAAAGCACTTTATTTTTTCCTTTCACAATCGCCCATGGGGCAAGTCCTATAAAGGAATAGCGCCCTCCTCTTCCACTCTCAAGTAATACGTGATTTTGCTGGTTTTTTGCTAATGTTGTATATGTTTGAAACCAATCAGGGGTAACCTCTTCGAGAGCTCTTTTATACCCAATGGCAATTCGTTTGTTATTATTCATGTTCATACCACCTTAAAGTTCACTGGCTTGTTTGTCTCCAACCATTATACTTTGGGAGGGGAGTGGGTGCAATTTATTGAGATGAAAAAGAGCCTAGGTTACCTAGACTCCACTCTATTATGATGGTCTACCCTCTGAAAATACGTGTATCAGCTAATATGGAATACTAACTTTGTTGGTTGTATTCCATTCGCTTCAGTCCACTCCTTTCCTGTGGGGAGTTGCCGAGCCACCTTCGTCAATTCCGCCTAAGTACGTGCCCACGTCCTGTGGGCAACGGCGTCATGTCGCCATCCTGGCTCCCGTCTGCTACGGTGTCTCGCCTCTACTCTACTTCCCACTGGAGTTCGTCGACTTACACTCATTACATAGAAAGTGCTTAGTTCTAATCCGCTTCACAAAGTATTTTCATCCGTCATAGTGGTAATTCACTTAATCCACCAATAAACCCTCTAATTCTTCCTTGGTGAAATGATAGGTCACGTTACAGAAGTTACATTTTGTTTCTGCACCTTCGTCTTCTTCTATCATTGCTTGGATTTCTGCTTTTCCTAGTCCAATAATCGCTTGTGCGATTCTTTCCTTTGAGCAGTGACATTGGAAGGAAACGTCTAATGTATCAAGCACGCGAACATTTTCTTCTCCTAAAACACGTTGTAATACTTCTTCTGGTGTTAACCCGTCTTCAATTAATGTTGATATAGGGGGAAGAACTGTAAGTTTTTCCTCAATATCATCAATCGTTTCGTCTGTAACACCTGGCATCATCTGAATGATGAATCCACCTGCTGCTGCTACATTATCATCCTTCCCTACGATGACACCTAATGCAACAGAGGAAGGTGTTTGTTCAGAGGATGCGAAATAATACGTAAAATCTTCTGCAATTTCACCTGAAACAAGAGGAACACTACCAGTAAAGTTTTCTTTCATCCCAAGATTTTTAACAACAGATAGTGATCCAGTCTCTCCTACAGCCTTTGAAACATTTAGTTTCCCTGAATCTTTTCTTTCTGGATCCACGTGAGGATTAGAGACGTAACCCCTTGCTTCCCCTTTGGCATTTGCATCCACAATAATCGGTGTCGCAGGTCCATCACCTTCAATTTTGATAGTAAGCTTTTCCTCTCCTTTTAACATAGCACCCATCATTGTTGCAGCAGACATTGTTCTACCAAGAGCAGCCGTAACTGTTCTCCATGTACCATGTCGACGTGCTGCTTCTCGAACCATTTCTGTGGAACGAATAGCATAAGCCCTCACTGTTCCATCATATGCTAAAGCCTTTACTAAGTAATCAGACAAAGATAACACTCCTTTTATTCTTTTTTACATTTTATTCTTTTCGTATATAATTTGTAGCCCTTTTAATGTTAATAATGGATCGACAATATCAATAACATCTGAATCTTTTGCAATAAGTGACGCTAAGCCCCCTGTTGCTATTACAGTAGGTTCTGATTTAGATGCTGCCTTCATACGTTTTACAATTCCCTCTACTTGTCCAACATAACCATATAGTATTCCTGCTTGCATTGCATGTACAGTATTTTTACCGATGATACTATTCGGTTTAGCTATCTCAATTCGTGGTAATTTAGAAGCTTTATTGTAAAGAGCTTCAGTAGATATATTAATTCCTGGCGCTATCGCCCCACCCATATAATGATTTTGTTCATTTATGTAGCAATAGGTTGTGGCAGTACCAAAATCAACGATAATTAAGGGGCTCCCATAGAAGTGAATTCCTGCAACGGCATTTACTATTCTGTCAGCTCCCACTTCCTTTGGATTATCATATTTAATATTTAAACCCGTTTTAATTCCAGGTCCAATGACCATCGGTTTTATATGAAAGTACTTTATACACATCTGTTCTAGCGAAAACATAATAGGAGGTACTACAGATGAAATAATAATGCCTTCGATATCAGTTAGTCGCAAGCCTTTATCATGAAATAAATCTTTAATAATCATGGCATATTGATCCTCCGTTTTGGAAGTATCGGTTCCAATTCGCCAATGATAAACTAACTCTTCTTTTTTATAAACACCTAATGCAATATTTGTGTTACCAACATCTAAAACAAAAATCATTAGGATATCCCTCTTTCCGTATTATTAGAAATAGTTAATGACTTAAAAAAGAGTGTGTCTAAGGATATTCCTCCTTTTGACACACCCCTTTTGATGGCTATTACTCTTTTTTCGTATCGTCATTGTCTTTCTTTTCATTATTGATGTCTTCTTTATTTTCCGTTGGAAGGGTAGGGCCGAATTTGTCATGCTTACCCTTGATATTAACTTTTACATCTTCCTCTGAGCTTTTAGAAGACTCTTCTGACTTGAACACTTCACTAGATGTATCACCATTTATTTTTCTCGTCATATGATGGTCATCTGGTAATTGCCCTTTTTCAATAAGAGAATTAATTTGTTGAGCATCTAATGTCTCATGTTCCATTAGAGTTACTGCTACTAATTTTAAGCTCTCAATATTTTCCTGTAAGATTTGACGACAACGTTCATAGCTTTCTTTTAGTATACGTTGTACTTCAAGGTCAATTTCATGTGCGATTGCATCACTATAATTTTGCTCGTTATTAATGTCACGACCAAGGAAAACTTCACCTTGAGTATTACCAAATTGTACAGGACCTAATTTTTCACTCATTCCAAATTCCATTACCATTTTACGAGCAATTCCTGTAGCACGTTGGAAATCATTATGGGCTCCGGTACTTACTTCACCGAAGATAACTTCTTCGGCTACACGCCCACCAAGAAGGCCTACAATCTTGTCGAGTAACTCAGGTTTCGTCATAAAGTAACGATCTTCCTTAGGAAGCATCATTGCATATCCACCAGCTTGCCCTCTTGGTACAATCGTAACCTTATGAACCAAGTCAGCACTCTCTAATTTCACACCAACAACGGTATGTCCCGCTTCGTGATAAGCAACAATTTTCTTCTCTTTTTCAGAAATGACACGGCTTTTCTTAGAAGGACCAGCAATAACACGATCAATCGCTTCTTCTACAGCTTCCATATCAATCTTTTGTTTATTCGTACGAGCAGACACTAATGCAGCTTCGTTTAACAAATTCTCTAATTCTGCACCTGAGAATCCAGGTGTACGTTGAGCAATTGTTTTTAAATCAACATCGTCTGCTAATGGTTTATTTACCGCGTGTACTTTAAGTACCTCTTCACGACCTTTAACATCCGGACGACCTACCATAATTTGGCGATCGAAACGCCCAGGACGTAACAATGCAGGATCTAAAATATCCGCACGGTTTGTTGCTGCAATAAGAATGATTCCTTCGTTTACACCGAAACCATCCATTTCAACAAGTAATTGGTTTAACGTTTGCTCTCGCTCATCGTGACCGCCACCTAAACCAGCACCACGACGACGACCAACTGCATCAATCTCATCGATAAAAATAATACAAGGGGCATTTTTCTTTGCATTCTCAAATAAATCACGTACACGAGATGCACCTACACCCACAAACATTTCTACGAAATCAGAACCACTAATAGAGAAAAAGGGAACTCCCGCTTCACCTGCTACAGCACGTGCAAGTAATGTTTTACCCGTTCCTGGAGGGCCAACTAATAGAACCCCTTTTGGGATTCTTGCACCAATTTGAGAAAACTTACGTGGATCTTTTAAGAAGTCAACAACCTCTACAAGTTCCTGTTTCTCCTCATCCGCACCAGCAACGTCTTTAAATCGAGCTTTCTTCTTATCTTCACTTACCAGCTTCGCTTTACTTTTCCCAAAGTTCATGACACGACTTCCGCCGCCCTGCGCTTGACTCAATAAGAAGAAGAATAATATAAAGATGATCACAAACGGTATAATTGCGGTAAAGAAATTCACCCACCCGCTCGGTTGATCAGCTGGTTCCACTATTAGGTCTCCACGATCCGATGCTATTATCTCCTCTAGAACAGATGCAACATCAGGAACGTTAACAATAAAATATTCATTCTCATCAGCACCTTGCAATTGACCTATAACGTTATAAACGCCCAATTTCGGTTGGATGGAGATGGACTCGATTGTACCATCCTCTAAGTACTGTTGGAATGTATTAAAACTGATTTCCTTAGTCTCTTCCTGTGGGCTTTGGAAAACACTCACAATACCAACAATAACCAAGAAAATCAAAAGATAAAATATCGTATTACGAAAAATTCGATTCATTCTTTACCTCCTCCCACGTACGAATACATTGAAATAATAGTACCATAATGTAAAGGTATATCACAATTAAATTAACTTTTATAAATTTCGGGCTTTAAAATACCGATATAAGGAAGATTTCGATAGCGCTCAGCAAAATCAAGTCCATACCCTACCACAAATTCATCAGGAACGATAAAGCCTGCCAAGTCAGGAACTAAATCAACCTGTCTTCCGTCAGGTTTGTCTAAAAGAGTGACGACCTTAACAGATTTCGCTTTTCTGTAATGAAATAGTTTTACTAAATAGCTGAGCGTTAATCCACTATCAATAATATCTTCTAAAATTAATACATCTCGTCCTTCAACAGAAGTATTTAAATCTTTAATAATCTTTACTTCACCAGAGGATACGGTATCGTTACCGTAACTAGAAACATCCATTAAATCCATTTCCATATGTGTATCAATTCGTTGAATAAGATCTCCCATAAATGGAAGAGAACCTTTTAATACTCCAATTACGAGCGGGAATTTCCCTTCATATTCTTCCGTTAATTGTTTTCCTAATTCATCAATTTTTTTTTGAATTTCTTCGGAAGAAATCAAAACCTCTTGAATGTCATCTCTCATAGCGTGTTCCTGAACCTCCTAAAAAAATTAGACTCTTTTTTTATTATGTATGATTTTCCTCACGTTCAAACTTAAGAACCACAATTCTTTCTGTGGAGTCGTCCACTAAAGCAGCATTCGATCTTTTTAACATCGGTACCCATACAATATGTCCTTTATTATCTGTCACGATGGGCCATTTATCTCGTTCCTGTTTGGGGATTTTACCTTCAATAAAAATCTCCTTGATCTTTTTTGAACCTTGTAAACCAAGGGGCGATATCTTATCACCTGGTCTCCTACACCTTGCATATAATGGTGATGAGAGTTTATCTAAATCCCCGAAAAATAAGGATTCATCTGCTTTCCATTCGTCGTTATTTTTTAAAACAGCAGTATGTATATTACCCATCTTTGTATGAATCATGCCTTCGGTTGGTAATTCAACAAACCAATCCACTGCTACTTCTTTAGTTGTTTGAAAGGTAAATATGCAATTATCATACGACTTCTCCACGATTATCTTATTTGGCAACGTAATCATACCAGATGGAGTACCCTTCCTAATAATTGTTAAAATATCATCGATATGCTTTGACGTTATGAAACGACTTACATCAGAGGAAAGATAGTTTAATATTAGATGAACTCCCCTTCTTTGTAAAGGGATTGGCAAATGAAGAAATCTTTGTATAGAAAATATAATGTTATTTTCTTGATTAAATGTAATTAGTTCTTTCATTTTTTCTTCCGTTAAAGAAGATAAGAAAGAGTCTTCTTCTGTAAACCATTCACTTTGCCGTTGGAAAGTCTTATGTAATGTCGGATTTTCTTTTTTAAGAAAAGGTAACATATGTTTTCTGAATCGATTTCTCTGATAATCTTCCTTCTTATTTGTCTCATCCTCTTGATACAGTATTTTATTTTGAGAACAGTATTCAAGTAATATCTCTTTTTCTACACTTAAGAAAGGACGAATAATTGTTCCATTTCCAAATGGACGTTTCACTGGAATCCCTTTCATGCCCGTCAAGCTCCCTCGCACCTGTCGCATAAGAATTGTTTCTATTTGATCGTCTCCATGATGAGCTAACGCTAATTTTGATGCATTTATATCCTTCATTAATTCTTTGAACCAAGAATATCTACAATATCTAGCTGCCTCTTGAATAGAAACTCTCTTCTGCCTTTGAACCTTCATGACATCTGGCTGGGAAAAATAAAAGGGAATATCATTTAATTTACAATAATTTTGTACAAAATGAAAATCTCTCAATGATGTGTTCCCTCTTAGGCCATGTTCCACATGTGCCACAGATAGTTTGTTTTTATATTCACTTTTTAGAAAATGAAGAAGAGCCATACTATCAGGTCCACCTGATACTGCTATTAGGATATGCTCATTTCCTTCTATTAATTTATGCTTGTGAATAAAGTCATTAACGATTTGGTTCATATCGATGACCTATTCCTTTCCCAAAAGAGAAAATCGCTAGAGCAAAAACTAGACCAGCTGCAATAGATCCTGCTTGAAGCATCGTCTCCACCCCAAATTCTAGTCCTCGTAAATAGTCTCCTTCAACAAAAGAAAGCATGGTAAAATATGCTCGACTTCCAGGTACAAGAGGTAATATTCCCGGTATAGATAGTGTTGTTACAGGTATTCTAATTTTTCTTGCAAAGTAATGAGAAAACATAGCTGCGTTAAAGGATGCAATGGCAGTTGAGAAAACAGGAGAACCACCTAATGTTAATCCACCTTGCAAAATTGCCCAAGTGGTCATCCCAATTGCTCCACCAAGAAGAAGCGCTCTTTTTGGCACACCGAAGATAACGCCAAAAGCTACTATTGCTATAAAGGTAATAATAAGTTCGGCACCAATTTCCACGTAACTTGCGCTCCTTTCTTATAGAAATATCGAGATAGTCAGTGCTATTCCACTTGCAATGGATAAAGATGTTAACAATGCCTCTGCTCCTCGGCTTACTCCCGCTACTAAATCACCTGACATTAGATCACGAACCGCATTTGTTAATGGTACACCTGGTACTAGGGGCATCAATGAGCCTATAATTATTTGATCAACATTATTTCCAAAACCAATAAACACAAGAAGTATTGCTGTTGTACCCCCGAAAAAGGCAGCTGTAAATTCTGCAGCAAATCTTACTTTCAAGTACCTCTCAAATTCTACAACGACGATACTTGATACTACCGCAGCAATAAACGCTGGGAATAAGTCAAACCATCCTCCGCCAAATAAGTAGGAAAACCCGCCACCTGCAAAACCTGCAGCGATATGTATGAGCCATAACGGATATTGCATCGGAGCCTTTGCAATGTCCTTCAACTTTTCGTGTGCTTGTTCTACAGTCAACTCTTCAGCTACAAACTCTCTTGATACTTGATTTACATCCGCCACCTTGCTTAAATCTTGTAGCCTATCATCTATTCTCACCATTTGCATTAAGTCTTGCTTTTCTTTTTTCTCCTCAAAGGACAAAAAGATACCTGTTGTGGTGACGAAACAATGCACATTTGTAAATGATGCTGCTCTTGCCATTCGTTCAAGCGTCTCTTCGACTCGATACGTTTCTGCACCATATTTAAGCATTATTTCTCCAGCTAATAAGCAGATGTCCATCACATCATCTGCTTTTCCCATTCTTTCACCTACTCTCTATCCATAGATAAGGTATGTTCCCTCACTACACGGTTTGTCCAAATAAGTATAAAATATATAGAAACAGAAGAAAAGAGCCTACTAACATAGATTCCATTAATCCTATTAATCGAAACCTTTTTTTATTACTCTCTTTCTGCTTTTTCACCTTGTTTCTCTTTCTAGTTTTGGTGCTTCCGCTGTTATTATACAATGGTTTTGGAGAAAAGGATGTATTTTTAATTAATGCAATTAACTCATTTCTCATCTCGTTTGCACTAGAGTATTTTCCTTCAATTCCTTTTTTAAAAATTGGTTCATACGCCTTTAACTCTTCCTTCTCTTTAAACTTGGTAAGTAATTGAGTAGGATTCATAGAACTGTCTTTTTCAAATCGAGAGGGAAAAGCGCGATTAATAAAAAGCATAGAAACAGAAAACAAATCGTAACTAGGTTCCGCTTTCCTACTACCGAGCCCCCAATAACCACGGTCAAAAAACTCTGTGTATTCTTTAATACTTCTCCCCACTCGTGTCATACCACCAGCATCAAGCCATCTAACTTGAAATGGTTTTTGGGAAACTAATAAATTTTCCGGCTTTAAATCACCAAAGACCCAACCAGATTGGTGAAGCTCTTGTAAATCTTTTAATAATTGAATAATTAAAATCCCTACCCATTCTACACCTTTTTGGCGTATGAATGGAAGAAATTCTTCTCCCTGGATATATTCCATAATATAAAAAGGGTAAACACCATTCACTGATACATAGTCATCTGTATCAATAAAAGAAGGTCCAAGATTTGGACCTTGGACCTTGGAAAACTGTCGAAGTACATTTACCTCTGATGTGATCGACATAGAATCACTTGCTATTTTCAAAGCTACAAGACCTTCTTTTCCTTCTGCTAAATATACCGTTCCTGTTGCTCCGTACCCTAACTGACGAATAATCCGATATGAGTTTCGATGCCACTTTCCGACTACTCGCTGATTTGGAATGAGTTTACATTCCTGCTTCTTCGAGATCGAATCTCTCATCTTCGTCCGTTCCTCTCTTTTTCATTCTTTTTTGAAATAACCTTATAGCTTCCTGTAAAGCTGGTCCTGTAGGTGTAATGCCGCCCATAGACAATTTCTTAAAAGCACTAGAAATGGTATCAAAGTGCGGTGTCCATTGAATTAACTTATCAATATCTTTTCGTTTCCCGGGAAATGAATAAAGAGCATAATGATTTTTTCCTGTTCGAGAACGTAAGCTTATTGATAAATCTAGCAGTGCCTCTTGTACCATTGGTAGTTTGTTTCTCATACTAGCACTAGTATCTACTAAGATAAATACATCCAAATCCATCGTTTCCCCAAGCTCATCTACTACTTCCATCAACTTCCCACGTTTTTCTGGTTCAATATCCTCTAGTTCCTTCTCTTCTCCAAGAATCTGTGATATTTCTTTATTTACAACACCGTGAATCGTTTGAGTCATTGCCTTTCTAGTAACCATTTGTACTGTTTGTGACAGTTGTTTGGCATAGACAATCTGGCTAATACCGCCTCCTGATTCTGCAATAGATTCTACTTCAGATATTCCTTGTTCATTCATATCACCATTATCTACAATTCCAATTACATTGACAGAAATTCCATCTTCCTTCGCTAAAGCTGCGATAGCAACAGGATCTTCCCCACTATTTGAACACCCATCTGTTAATAATAAAATTTGTCTAATCGTTCCTCTTCCCATACTTTCCCCTCCAATCTTGTAATTACTATAAGCATTTACAAGATTGAGAGAAATTATACTACTAGTTATGCTTTTTTCTCATAGGCTGGAATACTAGACCATTTTGGTAAATGATGATCTAATCTTGCTACGATAACCGTCATATCATCATGTATTTCATTATTACTATCTCGAATAACACGTTCCATTAATATATCCGCTATTTCTTGCGGATCCTCTGTTTGTACTTCTCTAATAATTCGTTTCATCCACATGTCTTTGTTTTCTGCTACCACAGGAGCTTCGTATATTCCATCACTCATCATGATTAATAAATCCCCTGCTTTCAATTGTTCTGTTACCACATCTACATCCATCTCTCGTATGATTCCTATTGGAAGATTTCCTGCTTCAACTGCTTTTACATCCGAACCTCTTTTAATATAGCTAGGTATAGACCCAACTTTTAAAAACTTTACAAACCCTTCTTGCAAATCAATCATTGCTAAATCGAGGGTAGAGAACATTTCTTCTTCAGAACGAAGTGATAGAATGGAGTTAATAGACTTTATGGCTACCGTTTCTTCAATTCCAGATCGTAAGATATTTTTCAATAAACCAATCGTTTCTTGACTTTCGATATGAGCCCTTGTTCCATTCCCCATGCCATCACTTATTGCCACTGCGTATTTACCAGCACCTAACTCCATCGTTGAGTAACTATCTCCTGAAACTAACCTTCCTCCTTTTGCAGCATGAGCTATTCCTTCTCTCACAATAAATGCTTTTGTGGAACCAAATGTAATTCTAGCTTCATTTCCAGTTAATGTTTCTGATTCAACATGTTTTACAATAATTGTTTCGTCAAGAATGTCTGACAAAAGTGGTGCAACAATTTTCTCTCCTTCATTATAGAAATTACTTACCAATGTTATTTCAATATCCACACTCCCTGTTTCTAAACTGTATACATCCACACCCTCCACCTCAATACCAGCCTGTTGAAGAGCATCCATGATTTCAGATTCTTGTTTCTCGTGTTCTTTCTTCTCTCTCTGAATATCCTTTGCAAAGTCCTCCATAACTTTTGATACGCCTTTTAACTGATCTGCAACTAGTCGACGGCTTTCTATTAATTGTTGCTTTAAATGCTTACTAGCATTATGCTGATTTAACTCTTTTTTCATTGCATCTACAACTCTTTCGTCAATGATACAATGATGATGCCAATCTGTTAATAACTGTCGACTCGTCACCTCTCCATCTTTTTCCACTTCCCTCATGAGTTGTTCCATGAGTCCGTAAGTTTCAGAGAATTTTCTCGTCCAACAATTATGTTTCTTCATACAAGTTTGACATGTTTGCTCTGTTACTCGACTTAAAAATAAATCGACCTCTCGCTCTTGGTTGGACTTCTCTCCACTTGCTTCTAATAAACTGAAACTTTTTGAAAGACTTAGAAATAAATTGGAGAACTGTTCAACTTTCCCAGCAGTTACATCCCTAATTTTCCGCAAATATTGTTGCTGTTCCTGTGAATGCTCTACTGTTCCAGGTATATATTTAGATAAATGGGTTGTCCACGTCTTCGGTGTTAGAAGAAACAGTGAAATTGCAATTAAACTTTCAAAAACTGAGAGTTGCATCGAAACTTGATTATCCCCATACATCCCCATTAAAAAAGTAGCTATGATCATTCCTACTGCTACAGATATTTTTTTCCCTTCTTTTAATAATCCACCTAATAATCCCGAAAATGCTAGAAGACTCATATAGAAAAGATTAGCTACATTTGCGAGACTTAATATTAATCCGGTAACAACACCGACTGTAGAGCCAATTGCTGCTCCTCCCACAAATGCGAATACAAGCACGATATATCTTGCAACGACTTGTTCTACAGATAATTGAAAAATGAGCCAACCAACTGTACCTGTCATTAAACTTGCTAGTAATATTACTAAACAAACAATTTCTTCATGTTTTAAAGCTATTTTTTTCCTTTTTTCTAAGATTAAGGGAATGCTTTGAATAAATATTAACGTGACTACCATTGCTAATCCACCTTCAATGAAAGCAGTTAGTGCATGATACAACGTTACTCCTTCCATGATAGCCAACCCTATAAATCTAGCAACTGTTACGGAGAAAAAAACAGTCACAGGTATAAACTTTTTATCATTAGTAATCGATGAAGCAAATCCTTGAGCTACCAAATATAATAAAATAGCAACTACAGTATGACCTGCAAATAAGAAGGAAACACTGGTAGAACCAACTATTAACGCCAATGCAGTTATCAATGTATAGGTTCGTTTCCAATGTAAAATAACGGCTAAAAATGGTATTACAAATGGAAGTAGTTCAAATAAAATGACGGCTCGTCCTAAAAGAAAACCTATAGCAATGATGATCAATGTTTCCCTAACCGTTTGTTCAGAAACTCTCTCCGTTTCTAGTTTCATTTTCTTCGTTTTTCTCGTTTTCTTTGTTGCTACACCTCCATTAATAAATGTATCTGCATGTCCACCAACGGCTTTTAATGATAAACGATGTAACATTGCTAAGCACCACCCTGTTTTAAACGTTTCGTGCTAATATTATAAACATGTTTTTCCTAAAGAATTTGTCAAAACAACAATGTGAAATGAAAAAAGTGTTCGACGATAATCTAGAATAAACGTCCTAGTAATAGTAGATGTTACACAACCCTCCGATATTGGTGAACACCACTTTGTTCTAAATCTATCCTTATACTTAGTGCTGAACCCCTTACTGAAGGTATTTATGAAGATTTTTTTCTGAAATAAAATGAATATGACAAAACTACTAGGAATGGGTGAATATGACGAACAACCTCGGATGATTTTTAGCATATTATTATAAAACGTAACTTTTTTCGTATTCATTGTATGAGTATTAGAGAAAGGTGGGAGACGGGGAATTTTTCAAATTTGGACGAAATATATTCATAATTACCGATGTTATGATCATACTTTTAGCGCGACAAAACTCTTCTGAACGACTCGCTTTTCTTCTGATCGTTCCCTTTACAATTAAAAAAAGCCACTCAACTTAACAACCTTCACATGATACAGCATTCCATAAAAAAACACTTGTCATAAAGACAAGTGTTGATTGTATATATTATCTAGCAGCAAGATTATCCCCGTTTCGAACTCTTACCTCCACGCTTCGATTCCGTATTACGTTTAAGAGAGGCTAAACGTTCTTCACTATCCTTTAAAAATCTGTTCATTTTATCCTCAAAAGAAACAGGTCGTTGAGGACGATTGTTATTGCTTTCTTTACGTGGACCTCTTTTTTGTGGGCGGCGCTGTTCTGTTGGCGGTGCTTCTTTTGCTTTACGAATGGAAAGACCTATCTTCCCATCACTTTCAACATTCAATACTTTAACTTCTACTTCGGCACCTACAGTTAAAAACTCATTAATGTCTTTTACATAATTATCAGCTACTTCACTGATATGCACTAAGCCAGTCGAACCGCCAGGCAATTCAACAAAAGCTCCGAAATTTGTTATACCGGTAACTTTACCTTGCAACTTGCTGCCTACTTCTATTGACATGAAAAAAATGCTCCTCCTTAAATGTCTTAAAAAACTTCATTTTCTTCCATTATACAAAGTTTAAAACAGTCGTGTCAATCCGAAGAAGAGGACGATCTTGGAAGTTGGAATAATGTTTCCCCTGGTTTCGTTAAATAAAAGTCTCTTCTAGCAATCTCAGCGATATATTCTGGATCCTGAAGAAGTACTATCTCTTCTTCTAGCTTTACTTCTTCATTTTTTAAAAATAGAAGCCTCTCTTCCACCTCTTGCTTTTCCGATTTAATCTCTTGTAATGTATTCTGTTGATTATATAAGGTGTATCCAATAAAAATAAAAAACAACGCTATGAAAGTTCCAAATACGGTCAAACGTCTAGCAAGTCCTTTTCTTCGTCTTTGGTTGTATTCTTGTAATTTGCTCTGCTTTTCCATATACTCTGATGTTAATTTCCGTACATTACCTTTAGAGTTGTTTTGCATAGGAACCTCACCTCTATTCATCATCGTGAAACCATTTATCCCATTTGTTCTTTAATTTTATCTTCCATTTTCTCAGGTACAGAGTGATGGCTTTAAAAGGATTACCAAATGCATGTACATATTTAAGCCAAATCCAACGAAATGGAGATAAGATAATTTTTACGATAAATAGGATTACCGTCCATAATGTGGATAATATCATCATACTCAAGGTTAGGATGACTTGCAATAACCATTTTATCGGATTAACTATCAATACTAAAATTATTCTTGTAATAATGTCATATAATCTCACACAAACACGAATAAACCAATGTAATATTCGTTGATATATGTCTTCTAATATCGAACGATAGATAGAATAGCCTAGTAATAATGCTAAAAACAAATAAAAACGTACTTCACCTTGATTTACTTGGAGGAGAACATAAAAGAAAATAAGAGCCTGTACTAGCCAAAAAAGAATATCATTTAATAGCAAAGTCCAGCGAAAACGCTGGGGACTTCCGATAAAGTGTTTATATGTATCGAAAGAAGCCCCAAACCAAATACCAGTCGCTGCGCTTGCAAGCATAGATAAAAATTGGATATCTAGCGTCACTTGAATAACTTCCCAAATAGTCCTTTAGATTTTCCACCATGTTGTTCATCCAAGTATACTAAATCGTCGACTCTCCCTTGTATAGATACATTCCCTGAATCCACGTCTAAGTTTTTCATTTGAAGGTGTTGTCCACGAATGGATAAGTACCCCATGATTGTTTCAAGTAAAAACTCTTCGTTATCAAAACTTTCTACTTGTTTAACACCTGAAATTTCTAGTGTTTTACGACCCTTCATAATGATTTGATGATCTTCTAGTTTTCTACCTTGTCCACCGTTTGTATAGCCATAGGAATGTTCCATCCATTTTCCCTCCTCAAACACTTTGCTACATATGTATGTGATGGAAAATGGGAATAGAACAAGCCGGATGATATTTTCTAAACTATATAGTGTTACTATTTTTGTGGGTTGTATTTCCGTTCACTTCAGCTAGCGAGCTATCTCTAATCGGCTTAAGAATAAGCTCAAGTCTTATGGATACGGTAGCATAAGGACAATTTAGCTTGAAATCTACTTGATTTTGTCTTTATGATGTTCCCATTGAGAAAAACACGCTTCAAAAGCGGAAACCGCTCCTTTAACTAAAGCTATTTGTCTCTCCTAGTTTTTCTTCTCTTAGTAGGGAGTACATTGTTGTTGCTTCTTCTTTTCGTATGCTTTCTTCTAGGCGTTCGACACGAACTACCACTAGTTTTTGCCCGAAACGAATAGAGATTTCATCTCCTGGCTTTACGTTTGCTCCTGCCTTTGCTGTTTGTCCATTTATTTCAACCCGTCCTTGTTCAGCAACTTCTTTCGCTAACGTTCTTCTTTTAATTAATCGAGAAACTTTTAAAAACTTATCTATTCTCATATTCATTCCCTCACTTTATTCTTCTTTTTTTGCTTGTTCCCATAAAGAGTCAAGTATTTCTAACGTTTGATCTTCTAATTTTTCGCCTCGCTCAAACAGCGTTTTTTCAATGTATTGAAAACGACGAGTAAACTTCTGATTTGTTTGCCTCAATGCTTCTTCTGGGTCGATTCCATGAAAACGGGCAAGGTTAACAAAAGAAAATAATACATCTCCTAATTCTTTCGATGCAGCTTCATGTTTTCCTGCTTTCATTTCCTGAATCCATTCAGAAATCTCTTCTTGAAGCTTCATCCACATTGGAGCTTCTTCACCCCAATCAAATCCAACCTTAGCTGCTTTCTTTTGAATTTTATATGCCTTTAACAAACTCGGTAAAGATATTGGTACTCCAGATAATATAGATTGAAATGCCTCGCTGGATCCGCTCTTCTCTAGTTTTTTGATATCTTCCCATTGAGCAACAACCTTGTCCGAGTCATGCACTTCTGCATTTCCAAAAACATGAGGATGACGTCGAATCATCTTTTCATTCAATCCGTAGATAATGTCTTTTATTGTAAATAATCCATCGTCTTCTCCAATTTGTGCGTGAAGCATTACTTGCAAAAGAACGTCACCTAGCTCTTCTACTAGATGTGTATCATCCTTTTCGTCTATTGCGTCTAACACTTCGTAAGCTTCCTCAAGTAAATATTTTTTCAGCGATTCATGTGTCTGTTCCTTATCCCAAGGACAACCGTTAGGACCACGTAATTCAGCAAAGACATGTCGAAGCATCTCGAAATCTCCATACATGAAAGATTCATCCTTCACTGGTGGAACATAGATAGCGGTTAAATTACTTAGTGTAGTGACTCGGTCTAATTCATACAAGGGAACAGGTTGAAGGCGCTCTTCACTACTTCCAGCTGCCGTAACAATGGTTATTTCATAATTATCTGGATATAACTCCATTAAAGTCAGTTTCACTTCTGATGCACTAAACTGATCATACACTTGACCAATAATAAGATGATTTCGAATCTGAATTGTATCCCGCTTCAAGTTTGATCCATCTAGTAATTGAAAACCATCGATGGGGTCTATTTTTAACGAAGTGAACATTGGGTCTAGAAAGCTTTGGCCACCAATGATATTGGTAGAGATCTCTCCCTGCCTTTCTCGTTCAAGAAGTAATTGTACCGTATATTCTGCCACAAGTGGGTGCCCTGGAACAGCATATATAATTGGCCCTGTTTGAACTTCTTGGACGAGTCTAGTGCAGATTTGATTATATACTTCTTCAAATGAATCATATGCTTCATATATTTCATCGAAGCTAATGAACGTTTGCCCTTCATTTTCTAGTTCTTTTAAAACTGGATGGTCCATTGTCCTTACAAATATCTTTGTTTCTTTTTGTAGTTGTCGATATATGCCAAGTGGTAGCTGTGAAAGATCACCTGCTCCAAGACCAACAATGGTAATTACTTTTTCCAAATAGATCACTACCTTTTCATTTTTTCATTTGATTTATTTTGCAGCCCTGAAATTAAGTGTATCAGACTATCTAGTGATACTAACTTTGTTGGTAGTTATTCCATTCGCTTCAGTCTGCTCCTTTCCTGTGGGGAGTTGCCGAGCCACTTCCGCGACTTCGTCTCTATGGTGTCTCGCCTCTACTCTGCTTCCCACTGGAGTTCGCAGACTTACGCTCATTGCATATATAGTTCAATAAACTAATATCACCTAATCCAGCGAATTTTCATGTTAAATTGACACATTCCAAATTGAGGCACTTTATCCAATTTCTCTTTCGTTTTATCAACATTTTATTTATAGGGTAATAATTTCGACACTTTCGGTAGGTTTTCCCACTCTTTTTTTTCGAATAGTTTTACAAACCATATGATTAGAATAAAAATAGTTGCACCAACAATAGCGCTGCAAATAGCTATGAACCCATGTATTCCTCTATGTAACGGTTCTTGAAGAAAGAATCCAAATCCATATCTAATTGACCAAACACTAACGCTCATTATACTTAGGGATAATAGTAATTTAACGAAAAAGAATAGGCTAATTTTTTTAACGAGGTTCCGTTTATTAATAATTATTAGTGACATAATTGCCATAATAAAAAAACTAACCCCTGAAGCAATCGCAGCTCCTTCAATCCCTAATGAAGGTACGATGAGCATATTACCAACCAGTTTAAGTATAATACCTATTACCAATATTATCGAGGCATAAACTGCTTGTCCAACTGCATGTAACAATGCAGCTACCGTCATAAAAATAGCACTGAATAAAACAGTGGTTGAAAGGATCTGCAAAGCTCCTTTTCCTGATATATCTGTAAATAGCATAGGATTTAGATTGGGCATAATAGAAATTAAACCAACTGTTGCTGCACCGCCAAATACAATGCATATTTTTAATGATTGACTAATATATGTTTGGACATTTTCCATTTTGCCACTTAAAAACGCTTTTGTTATATATGGGATAGCTGCATATGAGAATACGGTTGTTACTACGGCTCCTAGTTGTACCATTGGCCAACCTCTATCATAAATTCCTTTTAACGTTGCAGCACTTTCTTCACTCCAACCCCCAACCTGTAAGAGACGATACACAGAAAAGGAATCTAATAATTGAAAGATAATTAAACCCATGGCACTAATGGAAACAAGGAAACTCGAAGTGAGTAACGTCTTTATATCCTCTTTCCAATATGTTGGAATTTGAATTTTTACTCTTTTCCACTTCCACCTACTTGGCTTAGCATAGATACTCATCATAAATATTCCAAAAAGACTGCCCGAAAAGGCACCAATACCAGCTGAGATTCCTGCTAAATAAGGATCACCTAGATTCATTGCCCAACTAGCGATGACTAAAATGACAATAATACGTATCGTTTGCTCCACAACTTGTGAAACAGCTGTTGGCACCATATTTTCTTTGCTCTGATAAAAACCTCTAGCAACAGAGAGAAACGGTATTAAGAAGAAAGGTAAACCAAGCCAGCGAATAGCAAGGGCTAAACTTTGATCCCCCATTACAAGAGCAATCTCATTAGCGAACAATATAAGCATTATCCCAATAGCACTATTCCATAACAATAAAGACAGAAAAATGGTAATAATACGATTTAATTGATCTTCTTTTGATGTTGAATTTGCTTCGGATAACATCCTTGATATTACTAATGGAAAACCATATGACCCAAGAACAAAGGCAACGCCATATATAGGGTAGACTTGTTGATATACATAATAACCGATGTCACCAGTTATATTCTGATAAGGAACTTTGTATAATGCACTTAAACCTTTTACTAAAAACGCAGCCAGGGATAAATATAATGCACCCCGAACCCATGAAGAAGCACTATTTCCTTTCAATCCAGCCAATTTTCTTTCTCCCCTGTACAATAAAGTAAACTAATTATAGCATATGGTATTTTTTATGTTTCTCTAACAAGTTGGATTTTAAGTATAAGCAGAATACAAAAAAACACATGCATACCTTTAAATAGTATGACATGTGCTTTTCAGCTATTTCTTACATAGATATTCATTTCTTGTTCTTAACCTTTGTTTAGTAAAAATATTTTATTGTTCCATTTGTCTAGCTAAAAATCCAGCTGCAGTTTCTGCTAATTTTTTCTCAATATCTCCTACATCTTTCGTGTCTTTGGCGACAAGGGTGACTGCTCCAATTGGATCTCCATTAGCTATAATTGGAGCAATACAATAACCATTAATTTGCTCTTTCCCTTCTCCAGCTATATGGTATTCACCAGCTTGTCCTTCAAGCATAGTTTTTCTTTCACTCATAGCAGTTTCCACTAGTTCACCAATACCTTTGTTATGGTATTCTTTTTTGGAACCGCCAGCTACCGCAATATATGTATCGCGGTCCGCGATTAACACAATATGGTTTAAACTATCGTATAGTGCCTCTGCGTACTCCTTAGCAAAGTCTCCAAGTTCCGAAATTGGAGAGTATTTCTTTAGGATAACTTCACCATCTCGATCCACAAATATTTCTAATGGATCTCCTTCTCTAATCCTTAGTGTGCGGCGAATTTCTTTCGGAATTACCACACGTCCTAAATCATCAATGCGTCGAACAATTCCAGTTGCTTTCATACTTACGTTGCCTCACTTTCCTTGTTGTATTCACGTCGATGCTTGCGTGCAAGTATTCTTTTTTTAATAGCTGAATCTTGATCTTATTATTAAACAAAAGAAAAGAACTATTCACCAAAAGATGAATAAATTTGTTTTTATTTCTAAAAAAAAGAAAGACCCTTTTTCAAAGATCTTCCTCTTACTCTACATATTATGGCTATAAAGAGGCTTTTTTATCCTCTTTTTCCAAAACTTTTTGTACTTCATCTAACCTAGATAATACATCTTCCAATAATGATAAATATTCACCATCAGAAAATGTTTTTCTTTTTAAATGAATAGTTATCTTATTTCCTGTCATTGACAAGTTTAGTTTATTGGATAAACGATTAACAAGTGAGAATAATTTTGAACCATCTGTTTTATCTGTTGTTTCCTGACTCAAAATAAGTTTACATTCTTGATTCTTTTCAATGATGGAATCAATACCTTCTTGTATCCCATATTGTTTAATCTTTGCAACTTGAAATAGGAAGCCAACCTCTTTTGGAAAATCACCAAATCGGTCGATCATCTCACCCTCTAATTCAAGGATTTCTTGTTGTGATTCAATGGATTTAAATCGTTTGTACATATCGATTTTCTGTTTAGAGTCTGGAATATAGGATTCTGGAATATAGGCATCCACTTGAATATCCATTTCAATTTCTTTCAATTCTACTTTTGCTTCCGTATCTACCTTTCCGTTTTTGCGATCATCAATTGCTTCTTTCAGCATTTGGGAATAAAAGTCAAACCCGACAGATGCGATGAATCCATGTTGTTCGGCACCAAGCAAATTGCCCGCTCCCCGTATGGAAAGGTCTCGCATTGCAATCTTAAAACCTGAGCCTAACTCCGTAAACTCTTTTATAGATTGCAATCTTTTTTCCGCAACCTCTGTCAAAATTTTATCTCTCTGATGAGTAAAATAAGCATATGCAACACGATTGGACCGCCCAACACGCCCTCGTAATTGATAAAGCTGAGACAGACCCATTTTATCAGCATCATTAATGATAAGAGTGTTTACATTAGGAATGTCTACCCCTGTTTCAATAATGGTTGTTGTAACAAGTACATCTGTGTTTCCTTCAAGAAATTCGAGGATAACAGATTCTAACTCCGTTTCGCTCATTTTCCCATGAGCGTATCTTACATTTGCTTCAGGTACAAGCATGGAGATTCGATCTGCAACTGTCTCTATATCTTCTACTCTGTTATATAGATAAAACACTTGCCCTCCTCTTGCCATTTCCCTTTCAATTGCTTCTCTAACAAGGGCATCATTTTGCTCAACAACATATGTTTGCACTGGAAAACGGTTTTCTGGCGGTGTTTCAATGACTGATAAATCTCTTACTCCTAACATCGACATATGAAGTGTTCTTGGAATAGGTGTAGCTGTCAAAGTTAAAACATCTACATTTGCCTTAAATGTTTTAATCTTTTCCTTATGAGTTACACCAAAGCGCTGTTCTTCGTCGACAATGAGCAAACCAAGATCACTGAACTCTACGTCCTTGGATAGGAGTCGATGTGTCCCAACAACAATATCTACTGCTCCTTTTTTCACAGCATTGATCGTTTGTAACTGTTCTTTTCTTGTTCGAAACCTACTTAGCAAACCAATATTAATTGGGAAATCCTGAAAACGCTCTCTGATCGTTTCATAATGTTGTTGAGCCAAAATTGTTGTTGGTACTAGTAGCGCAACTTGTTTACCGTCCATAACAGCTTTGAATGCCGCACGTAATGCTACTTCTGTTTTGCCGTATCCTACATCTCCACATAGTAATCGATCCATTGGTCGTTCTCGTTCCATGTCCTTTTTAATTTCTTCAATCGCTCGTAGTTGGTCCTCGGTTTCTTCATAAGGAAAGGATGATTCAAACTCTCGTAGTTCAGGTCCATCTTTTGAAAAAGCGAAACCTTTACTTGCCTCTCGTTCTGCGTAAAGTTTAATAAGATCATCCGCAATGTCTTGAACAGAGGAACGGACTTTTTTTGTTACTTTCTTCCACTCAGTTCCACCAAGGGCATATAGCTTCGGCTCTTTTTCATCGGAACCAACATATTTTTGTACTTGATCTATTTGCTCCACAGGTACATAGAGCTTGTCATTGCCAGCATAAGTAATATGCATATAATCCTTGTGAATACCGCCAACCTCTAGAGTTTGAATTCCTAAATATTTCCCAATACCGTGGTTTACGTGAACAACCCAATCTCCAACCTTTAGTTCGGAATAACTTTTAATTCTCTCAGCATTGGATAACTTCTGACGACGCTTTGGCTTCTTCGTTCTTTTCGTAAATACCTCTTCCTCGGTCACAACGATCATACGCTGCATAGGTAGTTCAAAGCCTGTCATTAACATTCCTGTAATAATTTGAGCTTGACCATGTACTGGTGGCTGATCATCTCCAACAATGCTTGCTTCAATCTCGTAATCTTCAAGTACGCTCTTCATTCTTTCGGATCTATTATGATCTGCACATACAAACGTTATAGAATAATTTGCATCTTTCCAACGGTCTACTTCACTTTTTAATAGATGTAACTGACCATGAAAATTTTGCATTGTTTTACTTTGAATATTTACAATATTTTTTGGATTGGTTGATGGAACATGTCTTAAAAATAAACTTAGGTATAGTTTAGGGAAATTTGTCTCTTGAAGCATTTCTTCCCAATTTTTGGCCAAATCTAGATCAGCAACCGATGCACCTTGAGAAATCATCGTTGTATGCCACTCGGCTTCCTCTTTTTCTAAGTTTTTCGCCATTTCTTGAACCCTGCTTACTTCATCAATAAAAATGGAACCGTTTTCGGGCATATAATCTAGTATTGTTGTTCTTTTTTCATAGAAAATGGACATGTATTTATACATGGAATCGAACGAATTCTTCTCTTTCAACCAGGCTATCTCTTGACCAACTTGATCTGCCATCTTTTCTTTTACTGAAGCATCTTTTACTTTCGTTAAACTTTTTCCTAGTGCTTGCTCTAATCTTATTGCCCCTTTCTTATAGTGTTCATCAAATAATAATACCTCTCTAGCTGGTCCTATTTTAATAGATTGTACTTGAGAGATAGACCGTTGCGTTTCCACATCGAAAAAACGAATAGAATCCACTTCTGTATCAAAAAGTTCAATCCTTATTGGGTTTTCTTCCGTTAAAGGATAAATATCGATAATTCCTCCACGAACGCTAAAGTCTCCCGGAGTAGAAACCATATCTACTCTTTGGAATCCCATAGATACTAAATCATGAAGAGATTTATCTACTTCTATATCACTTCCCACACGAAAATCATACTGACATTTTTCCCAAAGCGATGCAGGTGGTAGCAATCGTCTCACACCTGCCATTGGTGAAATAATAATGGCATCCTTTTTTGAAGACCAACGATTAAGAGCTTCAATTCGCTGACCTTTCATTTCTGGACTTGCTACAGCAATTTCGGAAGCTATTAATTCGTTAACGGGATATAAGTAAACTGACTCCTCACCTACAAGGGCAACGAGATCATCATACAGTTTCTGTGCCTGAAATAAGTTATGTGTAATAACTAATTGAGATCGTCTCGTTTTCTCAAATATGGATGCTAGCAAAAGAGATCTAGCTGATCCAGCTAAACCAGAAATCATCTGCTCAGATAGGTTGGCCTCAATTCCTTCGATAATACTGGCTACGTCATCCCCATGGTATACTTTCTCTATAAATCCTCTCACAGTGTTCCCCCCTCTAGTAGGTTTCTCATGATAAAAAATAGTATTGCATATATACAGCAGAAAAACGCTTTGGCACGGAGCACCAAAGCCTGTCGATTATTGTCTTAATGTAGGAAGGACTCATATGCATGATAGTCAGGGTGTTCTTGTAATGTTTTTTCACAATCCTCACATATAACTTTTACTTGCATATGTCCTTGGGAATCACATTCTATCATTTCTTTTCTCTCTTCTTCTGTAAGATCAGTAAATCCCAACTCCTCATCGTCCGCTTGCCAGTTGCTTATTCTTCCGATATTCTTTGAACAATGTCGACAATAATAGTGAATGGCCATCTTGTTCCTCCTATCAGTACATGTATATAAACTAAGTATGTACTGATTTGGAGTTGACTATGCTTAAATGTCACATTTAATTATACTCATTCATTACTTGCAAAAAAGGTTTTGTTGTCCATGTCTCAATAGCATTGGTAGCTTTGATTACTGCCTCATCCACTACAGTAAGATCTTCTTTACTAAATGTTCCTAACACATAGTCTGGTACAGCTTGCCCTTGTGGGGGGCGTCCTATTCCTATTCTTATTCTGTTAAACTGATCTGTACCTAGTTGGGCAATGATTGATTTAATTCCATTATGACCACCATGACTACCTTTTTGACGTAATCTTATGGTACCAGGTGCAAGATCAAGATCATCATAAACAACTAAGAGGTCATCTTTGTTGATTTTATAGTAATTCATTAAAGGAATGATAGATTCCCCTGATAAATTCATATATGTTAAAGGTTTCAATAGAAACACCTTGTTTTCACCTATTTTACGAAAACCATATATGCCTTTAAACTTCGATTGATCTAATGTGATTGCTAACTGGTCTTCGCATCGGTCAATAACATCAAAGCCAATGTTGTGCCGAGTGCCATCATATTTTTTCCCAGGATTTCCGAGTCCAACGATAAGCTTCATTGGAATATCCTCACTTTCTATTTTCCTCTGAAATAATTTCTTAAAGATCATTATTCATCTCCTAATAGGGCACTTTTTCTAATTTACACCGATATGAGTAAACTGATCAAAGAGGTATAACCTGGACGGTTATACCTCTTGTCCCTAACAATACTATTCTTGTTCTGTATCGTTATTTCCTTCTTCTTTATCATTTCCAGTAACAACTTCTGCATCAGCGTCTGCTTCAACGTCTGTTTCTGCTTCTTCCGTTTCCGTTGGAGGAAGGATAGATAAAACGGATTCCTCTGGATCATTATTTACGGTATATTTGGCACCACTTAATAGATCTTTCACTTGTAGGGAATCATTAATTCCTAATTCAGAAACATCAATTTCAATTTTTTCAGGAATATCATTTGGTAATGCTTTTACTGAAACCTCGAACAATGATTGTTGAAGAACACCGCCATCTTTAACACCTACAGATTCTCCCACTACTTGGACAGGTACATCTGCGTCTAATTCGCGTTTCATATCTACTGCATAAAAATCAACGTGAATAATTTCATTTTTCAGCGTATCTTTTTGTAGATCGTATACCATAACGTCTGTTTGTGTTCCTTCATAATCTAATTTAAATACACCATTTTTTCCATTTTCACGTATTAACTTTAATAAAGCAATACTTTCTACAGTTACAGGTTTGTTCCCAAAGGCTTTTCCATATATAACCCCTGGTACTCCTCCTTTGTTTCGTATTGCTGATAATCTTGAACCTCTAAGATCTTCTCTTGTTGCTGCTTGTAAAACTGCCATGTTTACCACCTCGTCATTTTTTTCGGTTATTATAAAGTTTTTCCCCAAAATCAATGATTTGAAACATAGACTTTCAGAATATCTTAATTAGATGTTCGTGATTCTCTTGTTTACCCTGAAAATACGTGTATTAAGCTATATAGTAATACTAACTTTGTTGGCTTTTATTCCATTCGCTATGTCATGCTTGTAATTAATCAAATAGTCGACTTACTGAGCGTTCTTCGTGAACGTGGATAATTGCTTTCGCCATTAATTCTGCAACGGACAGTTGTGTAATTTTACTGATTTTTTTGTCTTCAGAAAGTGGAATAGTATTTGTTACTACCAACTCTTTAATTTTTGAATTTTGGATACGTTCGATTGCAGGTCCTGATAGTACAGGGTGTGTGCAGCATGCATACACTTCTTTTGCGCCATTCTCAATCATTGCATTGGCTGCAAGTGTAATCGTTCCTGCAGTATCTATAATATCATCAATTAAGATACATGTTTTTCCTTCAATATTTCCAACTATATTCATTACCTCTGACACATTTGGTTTTGGACGTCGTTTATCAACAATAGCAATTGGTGCCTTCAATCTATCTGCCATCTTTCTAGCTCGTACAACACCACCATGGTCAGGAGATACAATTACTATATCCTCTAAAGCTTTCTCTTGAAAATAGTCTGCAAGGATTGGTACACCAACTAATTGATCCACCGGTATATCAAAAAATCCTTGAATTTGTGTCGCATGCAAGTCCAAAGCGATGACACGAGAAGCTCCCGCTGTTTCAAATAGATTCGCAACTAATTTAGCAGTAATCGGCTCTCTGGCACGAGCTTTTCGATCTTGACGTGCATATCCATAATAAGGCATAACTACATTAATTGTTTTCGCAGATGCTCTTTTAAGAGCATCAATCATGATTAAAGCCTCCATAATATGCTCATTTGCAGGAGAGCTTGTTGACTGAATAACAAAGATATCACAGCCACGTATACTTTCTTCTATGTTAATTTGAACTTCACCATCACTGAATCGTGTTACTGAGCTTTTTCCCATTTCAATACCTATATGTTTCGTGATTTCATGAGCTAGTGTAGGGTTTGAATTTAACGTAAAGACTTTTAACGACTTATCTTCATAATGAGCCATGGTTGTGCAAAACCTCCATAAATTTCTTTCCTATTTTTTGAAATAATCTTGTTTGTTTGTTTGTCTTTGTCTTGCAATTGCTAACGATTGCCCTGGAACATCATCAGTAATGGTTGAGCCCGCTGCTATAAAAGCACCTTCCCCAACTGTCACTGGGGCTATTAAATTTGAGTTACAACCAATGAATGCACCGTCTTCAATTTTTGTTAAGTATTTGTTTTTTCCATCATAGTTTACAGTTATAGAACCGCAACCAACATTAACATTATCTCCAACCTCTGCATCTCCTAAATAACTTAAATGAGAAGCTTTACTTCCTTCTCCCATGGACATTTTTTTCAATTCTACAAAATTACCTACTCGAACATGATTGCTTAATTTTGTTTGTGGGCGTAAGTGTGAAAAAGGTCCGATCGATACTTCATTTCCAACTTCACTATCGTGAACGACAGACTGTTTAACCGTTGTATTATTGCCTATTTTACTATTATCGATTTCACTGTGAGGTCCAATTTCACAATTTTCACCTATGATTGTTTTCCCTTTAATTATACACCCAGGATAGATAACAGTATCTTTTCCAATGATTGCATCTGAAGAAACATATGTATTCTCAGGATCAATCAATGTAACTCCATCTCTCATCAATTGCTCATTGATTCTTCGTTTCATAAGTACTTCAGCAGTACTTAACGCAACTCGATCATTTACACCAATCGTTTCGTTAAAATCAAGCGTTTGAAACGCAGCAATAGCTTCACCATCACGTTGAAGTATCTCTATTACATCAGGTAAGTAATACTCTCCCTGCGCGTTTGAATTCCCCACATTCTTTAATGCTAAAAATAAAGCTTTATTATCAAAGCAATATGTTCCAGTATTAATTTCTTTCACTGATAATTCTTCTTCATTTGCATCTTTTTGCTCAACAATTTTATTAACAGCTCCATCTTTATCACGAATAACTCTCCCATAACCTGTAGGTTCCTCCGCTTTTGCTGTTAATATTGTAGCCTTTGCACCTTTTGTTTCATGTTCCAAAAGTAAAGCATCGATTGTTTTTTTCGTTAATAACGGCGTATCTCCACATAAAACAACCGTTGTTCCTTCTTCTTCTCTCAATAAACCCTCCGCCTGCATTACCGCATGACCTGTTCCAAGTTGCTCTTCTTGAAGTACATATTCAACATCTTTACCTAATTGATCTTTTACTTTTTCTGCACCATGACCAACTACAGCAATCGTTTTTTTCACATTACAGTCCTTTATCTGGTCAACAATATGTTGAACCATTGGTTTTCCACAAACAGGATGAAGAACTTTGTATAAATCTGATTTCATTCTTGTTCCTTTTCCCGCAGCTAAAATAACTGCAAACCGATTGTTCATATAATACCTCCAACGCCCTGATTTTCCATTACGAATATATCTTATATTTAAAATCTTTTCAAGGAAACAATAATAAATTCTTTTAACAATTTACCACTCTCTATCATAACGTTTTTATATAGGGTATGTCGAATAACTTTCTTAGTTAGTTTTATGTAATTAATGGTACGAAGTATAGTGGTAAATATTTATTCCCCTCGAGAACCTTCCTTGACTCAAAAATTTTATCCACAGGTCGCTTATTTTATAATTTCCAATTTCCTGGTTACAAAAATAAACCTAGCTAGAATTAGCTAGGCTTTTTATTCTTGAAATAATAATTGTATAAATTCTTTGTATTACTTTTTATGAAGCCCCCGCTTCTTCAAATTCAATTTCTTCACCTGCGCGATCATATTCAGCCAAAACCGCGGATTGAATTTTCTCACGAGTCTTCGAAGATATCGGATGAGCAATATCCCTAAATTCTCCATCAGGAGTACGCTTGCTTGGCATTGCCACGAACTTACCATTATTGCCGTCGATTACACGAATGTCGTGAACAACAAACTCATCATCGATGGTAATAGATGCGATTGCAAGCATACGACCTTCCGTATTGACACGGCGAAGTCTCACATCTGTTACTTCCATATCTGCCACCACCTTTTCAAAAAAATAAAAGCTTTTAACCGTTTTCTACATTTGTACGAAAACTCCTTCTTTTTGCTGAAAAAAAAGGAAAAATTATCTTAACTATTTATTATCTGTCAAGAATTATTCAAAATCTGACATAAAGCTTCTATTTTCAACAAAAGATGAATGGATTATATAAGGAATTTAATTATCAAGCCAAAATTTATTTTTATAACTCACCGAAGGAAAAAGGGTTATCAAATATACTGCCGCGTTCTACCTTAATCTTCCTTTGCTTACTATCCATTTCAGTAAGCTTAGTTAAAGAAACATATTCATTAACTAACTTTTCCTCCTCATTTACAGCCTCCGTTAACACTCCGATCCCCGCAATGGTTGAGTGAAATTCTTTCACTAAGTCCATCATTCCACGAAGTGTTCCGCCAGCCTTCATAAAATCATCAATAATGAGAACATTGGAATTAGGTTTTAAGCTTCTTCTTGCAAGTGACATGGTCTGTATTCTTTTTTGTGAACCCGATACATAGTTAATACTTACAATAGATCCCTCTGTAATACGATGTTCATGACGCACAATGCTAACAGGTACATTTAAATGATTTCCAACAGCATAAGCTAAAGGAATTCCTTTTGTGGCCATAGTCATAACAGCATCCACTTTTGACTTACGGAATTTTGAAGCAAATATTTTTCCTAATTGCTGAGTTAAAATAGGATCTCCAATAACATCCATCATATATAGATATCCCCCTGGCAAAATGCGATCAGGGTCCTCTAAACGATAACATAATTCATCAATTAGCTTTTCCGTGTCTTTACGATCTACAGTTGGAACGAAGGTAACTCCACCAGTAGCTCCTGCTGTAGTAGTAATAGTTCCTATTTGTTTATATTCAAAAACTTCTTTAATTATTGAAATATCTTCACTAATAGATGACTTAGCTGAATCGTATGACTCAGCAAAATAGCTTAACGGAATTTGCTTGTGAGGGTGATTTAGAAAATAATTGGTCATGTCTACTAGACGACCACTTCTTCGATAGTTCATAATAACCTCCGATTTATGGAAAAATCCACGATATGGTGTGAAATCCGAATATTTTAACTGTAATATACCATCTATATACGGATTTCACAAGAACCTATTATTAATTATTCGTGTTTTGTTCCTAGAAGGCGAACAACATACACTTGTTCCATAAATCCTTTCAGACTATTGTATAACCGGTGTGCTCTATAATCGTTTTGTGTAAGTGCAAAAATGGTTGGCCCGCTCCCACTCATTACTACACCATCTGCCCCATACTGAGTAATTCTCTTTTTTATATTTTTTACACTTGGGTGTAATTCGAATGTTGCTTTTTCCATTACATTTTCTAATTTGGAGCATATATCCTCGAAATTTTGCTCTTCGATTGCCTTGATCATTCCATTTGTATCAGGGTGAATTAATTGGTTCACTTTTAATCTTTGATAAATATCCCTTGTAGAAACACCAATTGGTGGTTTTACTAAAATGACCCAACATGGTGGTGGTGGTGGTAAAAATTCCAGTTTCTCTCCTCGCCCTGTAGCTAGTGCTGTCCCTCCATGAACACAAAACGGAACATCTGATCCAATTTCTAGCCCTATCTCTGCAAGTTCGGACATTGAAAGACCTAATCCCCACATCTCATTTAAACCTCGGAGAACAGCTGCGGCATCTGTACTCCCTCCTGCTAAACCTGCAGATACCGGGATTTGCTTATCAATAACAATAGAAATCCCTTTATTGATGCCTAGTCGGCTTTTCAATACATTTGCTGCTTGATAAGCTAAATTATTTTCATTGTTTGGTACAAATCCATGGCTAACATCAATAGAAATACGATCCGAATCAATGGTAGTCAATTGGATTCGGTCTGCAAGGTCTACTGTAGTCATCACCATTTCTACATCATGGTATCCGTCTTCTCTTTTTCTAACTACATCTAACGTTAAATTAATCTTTGCTGGAGCTTTTATAATTTTTTGCATTAATATCACCTACTTCTATAGCCGTTCCTAACGTGGTTATTTTACCATTTGTTAGAAGTCTATACTACTTTTTCTTTATCTTTCCTTCTATAATCGACAAAAAAAGCAATATTTAAAAAGAGCTGAAGCGGATTGCTTCAGCTCAAGTCGCAAAAATGTTATTGGTTCTGGCTACTGGATAACTGTTGTTCCGCTATTTCAATTGCTCGTTTCACCATATTTCCAGCATCTCGTGCACGAATGCCGCCCCAACCTTCACGCTGGACCGTACCGTAGAAGCCAAGCTCCTTTGCCAATTCCACTTTAAACTGTTCCGACATAACACCTCGTCTTCTGCTCATTCGTACCATCTCCTTTTCGTTTTTGCGACATGTGTATTATGCCCAAAAATTATGTAGCTAGCCGATTTACTCTAGGTCTACCATGAAAATACGTGGGTTCATGGTAGTCAAACTTATCTAATACTACTAACTTTGTTGGATAATATTCCATTCGTTTTAGCCTCGCTTTCCTACCCAAGTTTCCGAGCTACCTTCGAGTACAAGCACTCTACAGCCTCTAGCCTTTGCTCTGCTTTCCACAGGAGTCTCAGGGGTTCCGCATATTCCTAGAAAGTGAATAGTACCAATATACTTCATATGTATTTTCTTCCGTCATGCTGTTACTTGTAGACTTGAATAAGGTTTCCTCTCCAAAATATGTATATCATTATCCTATATCTATAAGAGGCGCTAGCTATTATCTGCATAAAATAAAAAACGACTACCTTCATAGGAAAGTCCTAATCAGGTAATCGCGTTTATATATTATACGTTTTCTGCAGTTTCTAACGGTGCAGTAATTTCTTGTTCATTCAGTGTAAGCTTAACCGTTTCCGTTAGTACATCTGTATAACTGTACGACACTCTCTCTACCGAATATTCATCTTGATCAAGCTTGATCGTAAAAACAGATGGATACGTTCCTTCCAACAAACCAGAACGCTCAATCGTTTTACGTCTTCCTCCGTTTGCTTGAATGGTAATTCGTTTACCTAAATTCTCGTCTAACGCTTGCTTGATCTCAATTAGTGTTTTACCCATCCACCACACCTCACTTGTCCTAATTATAGCACACAAGTGAATACACGTCAAATAAAATTAAAATTATATCAATGTATACTTCTTGTGTCAATCAATAATTACTAAATTTTTGATGATATTTTTATAATGTGCTATTTCATAAAAATTATGTAAAAAATCTTTTTATTCCCCAAAATTTTCAGACAACATTCTCCGATATATCTGTTACTTAAATACTCTATTTTCAATCCATGAAGTGTGTAAGTTGTTTATTAACCGTCTGTCCGAAGTAGATAGGTAAATTGATGTAAACTATAAAAACATCTTGAGTGTATGCTATGAAATGCCTTATAAACCGTTCTGAGGACACTAGAGCGTCACAAGGCTCATATTAACTTTGAGAAGGCTTACAATCAAATTTGCGGTATGGAAAGGCATATTCGAGTGGATGCCTCCACACAAGGGAAGATCTGCACCATGACCAACTCCCCGCAGGAAAGGGAGTGGACTGAAGCGAATGGAATAATAACCAAACAAAGTGAGTATTACCAGATAGTCTGATACACGTATTTTCAGGGTAGAGCCTAAAAAAAGATGGATCAAAAGGCTCACTCCCCTTTTAATCCATCTTTTTTACGAGTCTTCTTCCTCATCTATATAATGGGGCATCCCTCTTCTTAAAGAGCCACTTGTTTCTACACCACCAAGGCCTTCTTCTCCAGTTAGAGATGTTTTCAATACATCCCATACCCCAACACGTTCTAAGAATGGAGTTAAGCTAACCTTGGAAACTACATAAACAGGATCTAGCGCATGAATATTAATCCTATTTGGTGAACTAGCAAAGTTTGCACCCGCTTTTAATAAGGATTGAAAGTTCGATTGGCATGCACCAGCAAAGATAACTAAATGGTCCATATAAGGAACAACCTTTCTCGCTTCTTTCACTGTATCAACGAAGTGTCCTGAATTACGATACGCCTTTAGTTCACTTTCCGTTCCTTTTGATTTGCTATAAGCATCATGCCCTGTAATAACTAAAATATCTGGTCTTACCATTTCAATTAAGGATGCTATTTGTAATGGCATCTCCTTCTCTTTTAGATGAACTCCATATACAGGCACCCCTAAACGATCATATACTTGAGTACACTTCTTTAGATATAATGGATCACCATCTAGATGCAGTACCTTCCCTGGTACTTCAAAATAAGAATTACGTTTTGTATAACCTGAAGTCACATCATATTCATTTTTCTCTCGTATGAGCTTTCGATCTTGACGAAATAACTGATAACAGCTTTCTTCATGATCTTTCTGTTTTTTCTCCCGTTTTTTTCGGTCTGATTCTTCGATGATAACTAGGTCGTCGAGTGGGGCATCAGCAACTAGGCGTAAATCTTCCCCTTGCAGTTCAACTTTATTGCCATCTATTTTTTTAACTCGAAATAAAATATCACATTTATATGAATTTCTTCCAACAATATTTCCTACTTGAATATCAGCCATGACGAACGCCTCCTCACACGATAAGGTATGCTAAGAGGATATTCGTTGCTACTACAAACAATGTCAATAATGATAAAGTTTTTCGGCAAGAATTGCGAACTCATCCATAGACAACGATTCCCCTCGTCGCCTTGGTTCTATCTCTACATCGTTCAAGATTTGTTCTATATCACCCTTGCTCATTTTATCCTCAAAATGATGAGTAAGATTATTCAGGATCGTCTTTCTTCTTTGTGCAAAGGAAGCTCTAACAATCTCAAAGAAAAATTGTTCATTGGAAACTTGTACAGGCGGCTCATTTCTTATTGTTAACCTTAAAATAGCTGAGTCAACATTAGGTTGTGGAACAAAGACTGTTTTAGGTACAGTAAAAACAGTTTCTGCATGTGCGTAATATTGAGCGGCGATCGATAAGGAACCATAGTCCTTTGAATTAGGTTTTGCAGCGATTCGTTCCGCTACCTCTTTTTGTATCATTACTACTATCGTTCGTATTGGTAGCTTCTCTTCTAATAATTTCATTAATATTGGAGTTGTGACGTAATAAGGTAAATTAGCAACGATAGAAATATCCTGTTCTGAGTCAAACTCTTCCTTAACAGTTTCCGATAAATTAGCTTTTAATACATCACTATGAATTACCTTAACATGATGGTAATTAGATAGTGTATCTTTTAATATAGGGATCAATCTTTGATCAATTTCAAAAGCAATGACTTTATTAGATACTTTTGCTAATTGTTCCGTTAACGCCCCAATTCCAGGACCTATTTCAATTACACCAGAAGACTCATTAAGATCAGCTGCTTGAACAATGCGTTTCAACACATTGGTATCAATTAAAAAATTTTGGCCTAAACTTTTTTTAAATGAAAAGCCATACTTTTCTAATATAGACTTCGTTTTATTTGGAGTTGCAATATCTTTTTCAATCATGTTGATTCTCCTCTTCCATAAGCTGTAAAGCTGTTGTGAATTCTTCTTCTGTTATTTGGAATTGAACAAGACGCTTAAGTAACTGTTTTCCATTGGTGTAGCCAATATTCAACTTTTTCCCAAGAATCTCTCTCTTCTCACGAGATCCTTCTCCTGCAATTAGTCCTGCCGCAATAAGTTCTTCCTTCGTAATATGTTCTATTTGCTCCGATTCTATTGACGTTGGCTTTGCTTTCTCAATAGCTGCAATAATTGAATCTTTAGTAGCATGTTCCACGCCAACTTTTCGCTTTTGATAATCAATTGCTTCTTCTTTCAATATGAATGCGTGCTTACATCCCGGTACAGCTTTATCAATTATTTTCCTAATTTTTTCACCAGGATAGTCTGGGTCTGTAAATATTATTACTCCTCTTCGTTCTTTAGCTAATTTAATCCGTTTTATTACGTGATCTTCAACTGCCGATCCGTTCGTCTCTATGGTGTCGCAATCTACATATTGTTTTATAACATTCGTGTCACTCTTTCCTTCTACTACGATAACTTCTTGAATAGATGGTTTCATATTTGGTATTTCCTCACTTCTATGTATTGAACTCTTATCCTATCGTTCACTTATTTTTTAAATTTTTTTCAAAAAAAATGTAACATTTTTTAAAACCCTGCGTCTAATATAACATATAAGAAGAATGCAAAGTCCAAAGCTAATTCCACCATTTTAAGATGTTTATTTTTGGTAAAAGAAAAACACAGAGGAATGACCTCTGTGCATAGTCTATTAATCTAATATTCTAATTTCAACTGTTCTTCGTCCAAAGGACATAGCACGATTGTTTGTTGATGCCCCATTAGGGTCGGGCATAAATATATCTATTTTGTTTCCAACAATAGCTCCACCCGTATCAGCTGCTAGAAATACTCCCATTCCTTTCACCTCAACGCGAGAACCTAGAGGTATGACATTAGGGTCAACTGCTATGACATTTCTATCAGGATTCGCTCGCAAGTTTACCCCTGTAGCTGTTGTACCTGAACAACCGTTGCAATAAGCAGTATAAGCTGTAGCTCGAAACGTTCTCCATTCTCCACCAGAATTTGAAGAAGATGAACTTCTAGATACAGTTTGAGTTGGAGTAGGGACCTTTGTTCCAACTGCAACAATTCTGTCCTTACTTTCTTCCACCTGTTCTTCTTTTACCAGTTCTCTTGATACTTCTTCTCCATCTTCGTAAATAACTTCATAATGCTTCTTAATACGCCCTTGTTGCCCACTTTCTACTACTTTTTCTGTTCCTTGTTGAAGATTAGAATCGTTTCTTCTCACTGTTGCAAAATCGATCGATTCTTCCACAACATCGGTGACCTTTTCCACTCGTACCACATTTACTTCCATGTCTTGATTGATCAAATCTTCAACTGATGGTTGAACGCGGTCTAAATCATCTAATTCAATGTCTTCTCTCTCTAAAAGATCAGCGACCGTTGTCGAAGTAGTCCAAATTTCTCTTTCTTTTCCGTCACTATGTAGCGTTACCATATATGCTGTATCATAAGTTACAGTTATATTTTCAGTTAATGCCATTTCTAATGACGGTTCGATCACATCAAATTCATTTACAACAATATCCAAATCATCCATTAGTTCCTGAACTGTACCTGCAGTTGACCACACTTCTTTCGATTCTCCATCGATAGTAACATAGATTTGTTGTGCAGGTATGAAAACTATATTCATTGCTTCATTGATAGCCGTGTTTGCGGATGGTTCGATGTAATCGTGTTCGTTCACATCAATTCCTTGTTCTTCCAGGACCTCTCCAACTGTTGATGAATGTGTGTATACTGTTACTTCCTCGTCGTTAATGCTAACAGTTACAGAAGTTTTCGTTACTTCATAAGTTGCAAAAACAAGAATTCCCATCAACGTTAGAAGGCCAACACTGGATATGGCAAACTTTCTCCATGAAAACTCAGAGAAGAGTTGCTTCATCCATTGAGTCATGGTTGAACCCCTCCTTCAGATACCAAATTATATGTTACCTCCACCACCTTGTCAACATCTAATTTGTGAAATCTTTCTTCGTCATTATGAAGCATGTTCGATAAGAAGGAAAGAAAAACTTATCGACAAGAATATCTTATGCTGTAAATCATATCTGTAGAACGATAGAATTTTTTTCTTTCATTGGACAAGTTCTCACATGATTCGCTGTCAAAATATGTCAGGAAATTCCGAAAAGTTTAAAAGCGTTTCTTGTAGTGTAATGAGCTAATTCCTCATAGGATATTTCTTTAATTTCAGCTAACTTTTCTGCCACAAGTTTTACATAAGCAGGTTCATTTCTCTTACCCCGATATGGGTGTGGGGCTAAAAATGGTGCATCTGTTTCAATTAATAATCTCTCTAAAGGGATTTCTTTCGCAACTTCTTTTGGTTTTTTTGCATTTTTAAAAGTAACAGGTCCTCCAAAAGAAATATAAAAATTCATATTCAGGCATTGTTGTGCAATTTCTATGCTACCTCCAAAACAATGCATGATCCCGCCCACTTCACTAGCATTTTCCTCTTTGAGAATATCTACAATATCCTGGTGGGCATCACGGTCGTGAATTATTATTGGTAACTTCACTTCCTTTGCTAACTGAATCTGTCGACGAAAGACTTTTTTTTGAACATCTTTCGGTGACTTATCCCAATGATAATCAAGCCCTGTTTCGCCAATTGCCACAACCTTTGGATGAGAAGCTAACTCTCTTAACCATTCAATATGACGATCTTCCATATCAATAGCATCAACAGGGTGCCATCCAACGGCTGCATAAAGAAAATCATATTTTTCAACTAAATTCATTGCTTTTGGAATTGTCTTTTCATCAAATCCTACAACAACCATTTTCGTAACTCCAGCTTCTCTTGCTCGCTCAATTACTTCCTCTATGTCTTCTTCATATTGATCTGCATTTAGATGTACATGAGTATCAAATAACAAGATGATATCCTCCTCTTTCTAAAATGATCGCCTTCCCTAATTTGGAAAGGCGAAATTTTATACCTACCCTGAAAATACGTGGGTTCATGGTAGTTAAACTTATCTAGTATGACTACTTTGTTGGTTAATATTCCATTCGCTCCAGTCCACTCCTTTCCTGTGGGGAGCTGCCGAGCCTTCTACACTCCTGCATAGCTCCGAAGTCTCGCCTCTGCTCTGCATCCCACAGGAGTCTCATGGGCTTACACTCATTGCATATAAAATGTTTAGTTTTAATTACTTTCACAGCTAGTTTTTCATTCGCCATGGTGCAAATTTTCACTTGCATCAACTTTGAATGTCCTATTTTACTTTTGCTCCGTTCGGGAGTGTGCCTTCTACTGTTGCTAATGTTAATGTGTCGCCTTCAGAACCAGCTAATATCATTCCTTGTGATAGTTCTCCACGAAGTTTTACTGGTTTTAAGTTCGTCACACAGATTACTTTCTTACCTACTAAATCTTCTGGACTATAATGCTTTGCAATGCCAGATACAACCTGGCGTTGTTCATAGCCTAAATCTAATTGGATTTTTAATAATTTATCTGCTTTCTTCACTTTTTCTGCCTTCAATACTTCCGCTACTCGAAGTTCTACTTTCGTAAAGTCTTCAATGGTAATCTCATCTACTTCAGGAGGTTCTATTGTTTCTTCCTTTTTTAATTCTTGTTCTTCTTGAGGAGTAACTGCTCCTCCCATTGTTTCAATGATATATTGCACTTCTTCTTTCACATCTAGACGTGGGAAAACAGGTTCTCCTTTTTCAACAACTTTGGATCCATTTGGAAGTTTTCCAAACGTTAATGTATCCCAAGCTGTTTCCCTTTCTGATACACCAAGCTGGTTCCAAATCTTTTTTGGCGTTTCTGTCATAAATGGTTGAATCAAAATAGATATACATCTCAACGATTCAGCAAGATGATATAAAACCGAACCTAACTGATCTTTCGCTTCCTCATCTTTTGCAAGAATCCAAGGCTGAGTCTCATCAATATATTTGTTTGTTCGACTAACTAATTGCCAAATAGCAGTCAAAGCTACAGAAAATTCCATATCCTCTAATGAATTTTCAACTTTAGTCACTGTTGCAGTTGCAAGATCAACTAATGATGCATCAAATGGAGTTGCATCCTTAATATAAGCAGGAACTTCCCCAGCGTTATATTTATTGATCATTGCTATTGTTCTATTCAACAGATTCCCAAGATCATTGGCTAAGTCATAATTTACTCGTTCTACAAAGCTATCCGGAGTAAATACTCCGTCAGAACCAAATGGAACTTCTCGCAGTAAATAGTAACGTAAAGCGTCTAATCCATACCTCTCAATAAGTGGGATTGGATCTACTACGTTTCCTTTAGACTTAGACATCTTTCCGTCCTTCATCAACAACCAACCATGTCCAAATACCTTTTTGGGTAATGGTAGGTCTAACGCCATTAACATGATTGGCCAATAAATAGTATGGAAACGAACTATTTCTTTTCCGACTAAATGGACGTCTGCTGGCCAATATTGATTATACTTTTCTTCATTCTCGCTTCCATATCCAAGCGCTGTTATATAATTTGATAATGCATCAATCCAAACATACACTACATGTTTTGGATCACTTTTTACATTAACTCCCCATGTAAAGGATGTTCTGGATACAGCTAAATCTTCTAATCCAGGCTTAATGAAGTTATTAATCATTTCATTTTTTCTAGACTCAGGTTGAATAAACTCTGGATTTTCTTCGTAAAACTGAAGTAGGCGATCAGCATATTTACTCATAGAGAAAAAATACGATTCTTCTTGTACTTTCTCCACAGGTCTATTACAGTCTGGACAATTCCCATCTTTTGCTTGGTATTCTGTAAAGAAAGATTCACATGGCGTACAATATAGACCCTCGTATTTTCCAAGATAAATATCACCTTGCTGAATTAATTGATCAAATATCTTCTGAACAACATCTTTGTGGCGATCCTCTGTTGTACGAATAAAATCATCATAGGAGATGTCTAGTTTATCCCATAAATTTCGGATTCCAACAACAATATCATCAACAAATTTTTGAGGTGAAACTCCTTTTTCCTCGGCCTTTCTTTCAATCTTCTGTCCATGCTCATCCGTCCCTGTTAAATACATTACATCATAGCCGCGTAGTCGTTTATATCGAGCTATAGCATCACCAGCAACAGTCGTATAAGCGTGACCAATATGCAGCTTATCACTTGGATAATAGATTGGTGTTGTAATGTAAAACGTTTTTTCCTGTTTTGCCATTTTTACTTACCTCCATCAAATTTCACTCATCTTTTTCTTATTACCCATTCTTCCTTTTCCTTCCCTTTCTTAAAAGTAATAGGGGAAAAAAATAAAAAAACTCTCGCCCGTATTTGGGACGAGAGTTGAACTCACGTGGTACCACCCAGATTCACTGTTTACTACAGCCTCTGTAGCTACATTCTTTTGTAGCATCCCATTGTATCGCTTGGATGTGCGTTGCCCCCTTACATGAAGCTCGAAGGCAAAATCCTCCCTGGACCATATTCAAAAGTTCCATTCATACCAGTTTTCAGCTTCCCTGGCTCTCTGTCCTGAATTTTCCTTTTTACTCATCCTATCATCGGAAAAAATATTCATTTCTATAATGTACTTCTGTACTCAGAATATACCCAAAGCAAATGTGTATGTCAAGGGATGCTAATGTTTTTCTAAAAACTTATACTACACATATTAATTAGAGCTAAAACAATATAAAGCAAATAAGCTGTGACTACTTTTATCGCATTCACTACCTACTTTTTCATTTGAAACTCGAAGGTCTTTGCCGAATATAGTGAACAATACGAAACTATTTTTAAACTATACTATTAATTATAAAAAATGTTAAATATTTATAAAATACTAGTTACTTATTTAAATTAAATGGGTATAGTTTCTACATTAATATCTTTTACTTAATTCGATTCGCACTGTCTAATAAGGAAGTGATGAGCATGATAAATAGGAGATTCTGTTGATGGAACATAAATTACACATAATTATCAATCGTTTATTTAAGCTATTTGTCGAAATGAATAGTTTTGCTTTAAACATATTTTAATTGACTTCTTTTGGAAAAGTTGGTATTCTAAGTTTGATAGAAATTTGTCGAATTCTGACATTACATGACACATATTTATTTCTCATGGGAGGAGAAACATTATGAAATCTACTGGTATCGTTCGTAAAGTTGATGAGTTAGGAAGAGTTGTTATTCCTATCGAACTACGTCGTACGTTGGACATTGCTGAAAAGGATGCTCTAGAAATTTACGTGGACGACGAGAAAATTGTATTAAAAAAATACAAACCAAACATGACTTGCCAAATTACAGGTGAAGTCTCCGATGATAATCTTTCTATTGCTCAAGGAAAAATCATTTTAAGCCCACAAGGCGCAAAAGATATTATTAAAGAGTTAGAAGATTACTTATCAAAACAATAACGTTCAATGGTAAAGAAAGAGGTGCAACATGTTGCACCTCTTTTTTTATATCTTATTCCACATGATACATTTGATATACATCTCTCTTCTTCATATTTCTATCCTTAGCTGTTACTTTTATTGCTTCTTTTACTTCCATACCATCTTTTTGAAGTGCATCTACATGTTCTACAATAGAAAGGGCTTCCCACCAACTAGAAGGAGCATTCTCCTCTATTTCCTCCTCTGTGGCACCTGATATAACTAAAACACATTCCCCTTTTATCCCATTATTAGTTATGTATTCTAATATGTCATTAACTTTTCCTCGCATAACTGTTTCAAACTGTTTTGTAATTTCTCGACATAACGCAATCTCTCGATTACCAAGTACATTACTAATAGCAGTTAATGTTTCTTTTATTCTATGTGGTGCTTCATAGAACAACAACGTACTTTCACTGTTTTTCCATTTTTCTAACGTTGTATCTCTTGATTTCTTCTTTCGATCTAAAAAACCTATAAATGTAAATACATCGGTAGATATACCCGAACTAACAAGGGCAGTTAGGGCAGCATTCGCTCCTGGTAGTGCAACCACTGGTAACTGCTCTTTTTTAAACCTTGCAACTAAATCCGCTCCAGGATCGGATATGGCTGGCATACCAGCATCACTTACTAGGGCAATTGTCTCACCATTTCTTACTTTTTCTACTAAATAGTCTTCCCGTACCCGCTTATTATGTTCGTGATAACTAATTAATGGCGTTTCTATTGAAAAAACATGGCATAATTTTTTCGTATGTCTTGTATCCTCTGCCGCGATAACATCTGCAGACTTTAATATCTCCACAGCGCGATAAGTCATGTCTTGTAAATTACCTATAGGAGTAGGAACTAAGTATAAGCAACCCTTCTTCTCATTACGAAAACTCTCTTGAATATTCATGTACTCTCCCCCTTCCACCATTAATTAAGTTTTCTTTCTGTTTACGAGTTAATTGTTTAATTTGGTGTTCCCGTTGAAGAGCTAAGCTTTTGGAAGAAAAACTTTCTTCATAAACGAGAGAGAGCGGTCCACGTCCACGAGTATATTTAGCACCATTTCCTGACTCGTGTGCTTCTATTCGCTTCTCTATATCCACAGTATAACCCGTATAATATGTCTCATCGACACAGCGAAGGATATACACATAATGATTATCAACTTTCATAATAGCTTTTAAACTCCCTTGTAAATTCGTTCCCCTCTCCAAAAACAGTGATAGGTGGAAGTGTTTTTAATCCTACTTTCCCATTTCGCACAGCCTCAACAAATACCATATTTGCTTCCCTATCTCTCCTTGGGTGGGTAAATTGAATTCGTTTCGGTTCTAATTTCCATTTATATAAAAGAGTAATAATCTCAACTAAACGTTCTGGGCGATGAACAATCGCAACTCTCCCAGTTTGTTTTACTAATTTTGACGATATTCGTATCACGTCCTCCAAGGTACAGGCTATTTCATGACGTGCATATAAAAGTTTCTCATTAACGTTATGCCTGTCGCTAGCATTCATTGGGAAATATGGTGGATTACATGTTACTAAATCATATGTTCCCCAATCTACTTCATTTGATAACTCTAATATGTTTTTATGAATATAGCTAATTTGGTTTTCTAGTGAATTGTACTGAATGCTCTTTTCTCCCAGTTTACATAATTCTGCTTGAATTTCGACTGCATGAATTGGTGAGTTCGTTCTCAACGATACCATTAAAGGTATAGCACCATTTCCTGCACATAAATCAATTATTTTCCCTACTTCTTTAGGAACAGTTGCAAATTTGGCTAATAATATGGCATCCATAGAAAAAGAAAATATATCATCTCGTTGATAGATATAACGTTTTTTCCCTGGTAAATAATTAATTCTCTCATTACTACCTGACATTCTTCCTACTCCATTCATTAAAAAATATGACTATTTTATTACTATCAATGATAGATACTATATGGTACTAGCGTTCTTGCACCTACACTCCTATCACAGTAAGTGAAGAAGTGAAGAGTACTAATATGCTTAAAACGTATTTTCATTGTGAATGATGAAATTTTTTACTGCTAGTATAGGAATGATAAAAAAGCCTTTCCGCGCTCCTTCGGAAAGACTTGTCCACCATTTATTTTTTATTTAAAAATGACAAACAAAACAGGCAATCCCCATCTTTTCGAATGCTTCCGTAATGTAAGTTACATATATGGAATCCCTCTTGATAAAGTCTTGCAAGGTTATCATAGCCTTCTCCTATTGCAGGAGTTGTCTCTGACTTTTCCTTCTTTTTGATCTCATTTAACTTTTCTTTTTCTTCTTCTTCGTCAATAGTTCGATTTAATCGTGCTCGCAAATGGTCATTTTCCACTTGAAGGTGATGATTCTCCTCTATTAAAAGAGCTAACTGTTCTTTTAGTTCGGTCAACTCCTGATGAAGGCCACCGATACCTTCTTCCATATGACTTACACGGGCAAAGATTTCTCGTTTGTTCACGATACCCACACCTCATTATTTCGTGGTTTCCGTGTTGCTAATAGCTCCCTCTGCGATGAGCTCATCCATTGTATACTCTACAACACGACTAGATTCAAATATCTCTATTTGTACAAGTCGTTCTAGCATGTTAAGTCCTACTACTTTTCCTTTTCCATAACTAGTTCTCATTTCAGCATTTAAATCTGGTAGTTCTTTTTTGGCTGTTTCATATAAATCATTTTCATACTTTAAACAGCACATGAGACGACCGCATAATCCAGATATTTTTGTTGGATTTAATGATAGATTTTGATCCTTTGCCATCTTAATAGAAACAGGCTCAAAGTCTCCTAAAAACGTAGAACAGCAAAGCATACGACCACATGGACCGATGCCACCCAACATCTTTGCCTCATCTCGAACACCTATTTGACGAAGTTCAATTCTTGTTCTGAAAATAGCTGCTAAATCCTTGACTAATTCTCGAAAATCGATTCTTCCATCTGCTGTAAAATAGAATAATACTTTATTTCTATCAAATGTATATTCTACATCAACAAGCTTCATATCAAGATCGTGCTCATTGATTTTTCCTACACATACATCAAATGCCCTTTGAGCTTCATCTCGATTCTCTTTTACAATTAGTTTATCTTTCTCTGTAGCTATTCGTAGAACATTTTTTAATGGCATAACAACGTCGTTCTCATGAACTTCTTTAACTCCGATAACGACCTTACCAAATTCTACGCCACGTGCAGTTTCCACGATAACATATTCTTCATTCTCTATATCTATATCACCAGGGGAAAAGTAATATATTTTCCCGGCTTTTTTAAATCGAACACCTACTACTCGATGCACACTATCCCTCCTGTAACCGAAGGAGCAATTGCTCCATTAATAGCTGGGGAGCGGTATTTGCATCCAATCGACGTTTTGCACTCATAACCGCTTGGAGGTTCGAACCCAACTTTTTTTGTGATAACGATAGAGCATGTTCTTGAATTGAACTTTCTTGATCAATATAAACAATTTGCTCTTGTTGTCCTACTTGAAAACGAAGAACATCTCGATACCAGATCATGAGTAAATCTAGACCGATCTGCATGTCCTGTTTTTCCTTAAAAAAAGTCATCCAACCTTCTTGCAATGTTATGAATGAATACTTTGGACGCAAAGAAATCTCATTTATTAATTGTATCACTTTGGCTCTAGCCTGCGCAATCCAATTCTCATGGCAAAGTTGGATACCTTCTTCCAAATCGAATGTTATCTGAGATACTATTTTCGCATCTGTTGCAGAAATACCATATTCTATAAGCTTTTTCACTAATACCTCTGGAACCAATGGAGCAAAAGTAAGAACTTGAGATCGAGATATAATTGTCTTTATCATTCGTTGAAGTTGTGTCGTTGTCAGTACTGCCAATGAATCACCATCAGGTTCTTCAAGAAATTTTAGAATACTATTTGCAGCACTAGTTGTCATTTTTTCAGCATTTTCAACAATATATACTTTCTTTTTTGATTCCATTCCTCGATAACTAAATTCTTTTTTTAAATGTCTAATTTGATCGACCTTAATCGTTTGGCCATCTGTTTCAATAACATGGACATCCGGATGATTTCCCGAATCTATTCGTTTGCAATTGGAACATGATAAACATGGCGCAATTCCCGATTTATTTTCACAGAAAAACGTTTTTGCAAGAGTTTTTGCTACTTCTTTTTTCCCTGTACCCTTTGGACCTTCAAATATATATGCATGTGCAAGACGATCTTTTTTCAAACTATTTGTCAGCATTCTTACTGCTGTTGGTTGTGTTTTTACCATAATATCCCAAGTCATGTATAAACCCCGTTCTAAAGCAAATTAAAACTTTTCAAACTGTTCTACAGGTAAAATAAACACTGTGGCACCACCCACTTGTACCTCTACTGGATATGGTACATAGGAATCGGCATTACCACCCATTGGAGAAATTGGTGCTACTAGTTGTTCGCGAGACTTACAATTATCTTTGATGATAGTTAAAACTTCTTCCACACTTTCATTTTCAACACCAATTAAAAATGTTGTGTTTCCCGCTTTCAGAAAGCCCCCTGTACTCGCTAATTTCGTAGCGCGATAGTCTTTCTCAACGAGAGCATCTGACAATCGATTACTATCTTTATCTTGAACAACTGCCATGATCAATTTCATCTTTATTCCTCCTCCTATCCCAATACAAGTATTGGAAGTGTCTTTATTATATAGTGTATTATAACAAGTTACAAACGTTGCATAATAAAATACTAGTTTTACTCTTTAGTTACAGTTTATTGTGCCTTGTTAGTAACAGTACTCACATAATTCCAAGTTTTATCGATAACTTCCTCAAGCGTTTGCGATGCATCAATCATATGAATTCGGTCTGTATCCCGTTTTTCTAACTCATGATACGCATTCCTAACCATATGGTGAAATTCTAATGTTTCTCTGTCTAGTCGATTATATTCTCTGTTCTTATGTGCCGCAATCCGAGCCAAGCCTTCTTCTGGTTCAATATCAAAAAATAAGGTCTTTGTCGGCATTAGTCCTTCTGTAGCAAATAGATTTATTTTTAGAACTTCATCCACTCCAATTTTTCGTGCAACCCCCTGATATACTAGGCTACTATCTATAAATCGGTCACATAAAATGATATATCCTTCCTGTAAAGAAGGAACGATTTTCTCAACTAAATGCTGTCTTCGTGCTGCTGCGTATAACAATGCCTCTGTTCTAGAATCCATTTCTGTATGTGTAGGATCTAATATGATATCCCTTATTTTCTCTGCAATGACACTTCCTCCAGGCTCTCTTGTCATCACTACTTTTTTCCCCTCTTGTTGTAACCGGTTATATATTTCCTGTAACACAGTTGTTTTTCCGGCACCTTCTCCGCCTTCAAAAGTAATAAATAATCCTATCACTAAAACATTCTCCTTATCTATTAATTCACTACTAATATGCCTTTTTCCTTCCACTCATCACCAGTTTGGAAATATGCATTATTTTGTAAATATCTTTCTAACTCTTCTATATGATGTATCTTGATTCGTTCGCCTTTTACTATTAATGGAACTCCAGGAGGATATGGTGTTATTGTCTCTGCTGCTATTTCTCCAACTGCTTTTTCCCAAGACACGTTTCTTTTTACGAAGGAATCCAAGTCTCCCATTGGATATTCTAAGGTTGATAATATATTTCTCTTTACTTGAACACGTTGTTTCATTTTACCACTTTTATCATCAGACAAACATAAAACCAACTCTTTTTTCCATTCTGCAAAAGGAAGAACGTCATTACTTAAAGGAAGTGTAAGCAGTACATGATACGGGGAAACAAGCTCAGGATATATCTCTCGTTTCTCCAATTCGCACTGCCAACGTTTCGCAGAATAGTCACTACTTATAAACACCAACTTTAAAGGATCTTGGACATAGTCTCCAATTTTAGATGGAGCAAGTAGTAACCCTTGTTCCCTTAACTCACGTTTAAATACACCCATTGCTTCTGTTAAGGGGCCATACCCCTGTTTTATCATTTGTGCTGCATATGCTCTTGCTACATCTAAGGATGCTAGTAATGGATATGATGGACTGCTTGATTGAAGCATTTTTAAATAATAAAGTAATCTATCTTTATTTACTCTTCTACTGTTCACATGCAAATAAGAAGTCATCGTCATCGCAGGTAGCATTTTATGTGCTGATTGGACAACAATATCTGCCCCCGCCTTAGTTGCTGAGACAGGCCATCTCGGATCATCTGTTAATAAATGAGCGCCATGTGCTTCATCAACAAACACAACAATATTTGCTTCATGAGCGATTTTAATTTGCTCGTGTAATGGTTGTCCATATCCTTCATACGTAGGGCTTGTTAACACGAGAACTTTTATATCTGGAATACTCTGTATAGCCTCTTGTAGGCTTCCCTTGGAAATCCCTAAAGAAAAACCCGTTTCTTTATCTATCTCAGGTTCAATAAAAATTGGAGTAGCACCAGAAAGCTCTATACCATGAAAGACTGACTGATGACAATTTCGCTGAACTAGGATTTTATCTCCCTTGCTAACTGAACTCATAATCATTGCTAGATTGCCAACAGTAGATCCCCCGATTAAGAAGTGACTGGATTCAACTCCATACAGATCTGCTGTCAGCTCTTCTGCTTCCTTTATTACTCCAGAAGGATGATGTAAATCGTCCATTCCACTAATTTCCGTTACGTCAAGCTGTAAAATTTCTTGATATATCTTTTTTGCTCTTTGAAAAAAAACTGTTCCATTTTTATGACCAGGTACGTGAAACGAAGTCGTCTCTTTCTTATGATGTTTTACTAACTGATCAAACAACGGTGTTTTACTTTGATCCATAAACTCTCCTCACTTTATGATAACTTCTTATATTATACTATCGTTTATTGGTGAAAAATATATTAATGAGGAATTACTTGTATTTGTTTACTTCATAATAATGAAGTAAATCCTCAAAAGAAAGATGTCTTTCAAAAATTTACGGATAGGATTTATCTCATTCACCATTACTTTATTAACATAATTCTATAATTATAAAGCTCGTTATGAATGTTTTCATAACGAGCTAGTTACCTTGCTACTCTATTTGATTTTATTGTTGTATTGTTTTTAGAAACGTTCTTTCATATCAAATATTATTATTTTCACTTATAGGTAAGAGAGCTTGCTTTACTTTTCTTAACCTACCCAAGTAATATGTGTAACTTTGATCACTTGTATCTGACTTTACAATGTCATGCTCACATTCTACACAAATAAAATAGTTTAATAAATGAATCCCTAAATCTTTCTTTTCTTCACAAATCAAGCAGTCTTGCAATGTATCTTGTTTCTTTGCTGGCAAGATATTCTTCATCGTTACTCCACCTCCCATTCATAGTATGGTCGAGAACGAACCAATCTATTCCTTTTAATCTAGGAAAATATATGTTTTACTATATGCGAAGGTATTAGTTTATGTTACAGCCTTATTTTTTTTTCATAAGACTAGTTATAGAGTTAATAAGATAAACTATGTATCAAATAAAGGGGTGTAATCCATGGAAACGTTTGGTAGAGGTTGTTTATATATTATTGTAGGAATGGTTCTACTGTTCTTTTTAGCCGTATTAACCCAAAGCCATATTAATATCCCTATCTTCATCTTTATTCCTTTAGTAATTCTAGCTTTTGTTATTGCTAAAAAGAAGACTGATGAAAATAATCGGTAAGTATTTATTCTCAGATACCATCTTCTCAAGAGTACATTTAGTTAAAATATTTTTTTTCATTCATCATTATTAAAATAGCTATGTGCAATTTTATCATCCATACCGTTACTAAACGCCTCATTTGTACTTCTACCTCCGTTAACGCTTCTTTATTACTGAACTTACTTAAAAACATATGGTTGGGTCATCTTGAAGTTTTTTTAGTTACCCAATTTTTACTTTGAGTACACGTTGGGGCACTTTAAACACTTCATTGTGACCGAACTTCCAATTAAAAACGGGGTTGGGTCACTTTGAAGCCCTTAATCTTACCCAATCTTCTCTTTTGGTACGCGTTGGGGCACTTTAAACACTTCATTGTGACCCAACTTCCAATTAAAAACGGGGTTGGGTCACTTTGAAGCCCTTAATCTTACCCAATTTTCACTTTGAGTACACATTGGGGCACTTTGAACACTTCATTGTGACCCAACTTCCAATTAAAAACGGGGTTGGGTCACTTTGAAGCCCTTAATCTTACCCAATTTACACTTTGAGTACACATTGGGGCACTTTGAACACTTCATTGTGACCGAACTTCCAATTAAAAACGGGGTTGGGTCACTTTGATGCCCTTAATCTTACCCAATTTTCACTTTGAGTACACATTGGGGCACTTTGAACACTTCATTGTGACCCAACTTCCAATTAAAAACGGGGTTGGGTCACTTTGAA
>NZ_JBGUAU010000030.1:0-65120 GCF_041820985.1 Evansella sp. AB-rgal1 | reverse complement strand
AATCGCCCAACCCGCACATATATTGCGCAAACCCGCACATAAATCCACTACCTCATAACATAAATCAAGTAATCACGTTAATTTGTCGTGTAAGATAAACAATTCCTTGGACATGTGTTAAATGTTTGTTAAAATGGGGAAGCATATAACCATAAGTAATAGGCAGAGCTACATAGAAAGGAGCTACTACATGAGCGACGTAACACAACATGGGAAGGAAGCAAAGATCACAATTCTTCATGAGAGAATGGAGAATATGATTACTATGCTTGATTCCATTGACCCTGAAAAGGCTGGCGTAGAGGATATTGATTTAATTATTTCTATGCTTGATGAGATTGAAGAAAAATGTCAGCAATATCGCCGTGAGATGAATGGCGAGTAATTAATATATAGTTTTCAAGGGCATTGAAAAAGTTTAAAACAGAACTTTTTAGTGTCCTTTATTTTTTTACGGTGTCTCTTAACAAAATGAGATGCTTTTTTTATTTGGATAAGTGATAAGATGGAGGTGAGACAACAAAGGGGACGTAGAGTGAATGATAATTATTTTCCTTTATGTAATTGCAGCAATCACGATTCTTATAGCTGTTGTAAGTGGATTTTATACAGGATCATTTTTAGGCTTTTTATTAATTATGTTTGGTGGAGTTTCTACAGCAATTATCATGATTGCTCTTGCAATGATAATAGAATACCAAGAACGTATATATTATTTACTTCAATACAAAGATAAGCAACAAAGAAAATTATTAAAAATTGATAAAAAGGAATGCACTAACTGTCAAAAAAAGCATGATTTTGATATGAATTCTTGTCCATATTGTGGTTTTAGGGAACCACTTAAGTAGAATCATATGGATAATATTCTAATATCTGCACACCTTACTATTATTCGCGAAAAAAAGGAGTGTAGGACTTTGAGAAAGTTTTTTGTATGGTTTATGATTGGTATTTTAACGATTGGGGCAATTGGGTTTGCGCCAACAATGACTGGAGCAGAAGATGTAGATGTGGCAGATGTAACATTAACGGAGGAGCAGAAAAATGAAATGGAAGCTCTTCAGAAACAAGCTCTAGATCAGAAAAAAGAGATTATTAACAAATATGTAGAGTATGGTGTTTTTACAGAGGATAAAGGAAAAAAGATCATCTCTCATTTTGAGAAACATTATAATATGCTTGAAAAGAATGGCTTTGTACCAAAATGGGATAAAAAGAGAAAACACTGTAATGATGATGAAGAATAGTATTACATAAGAAAAAGCGCAAGGCGCCCTCTCAGGACCGAAATGCAAATGTTCTGGACGATAAAAAGTGCTTTTTACTTTTTAATCGGCCAGATTATTCGACACGAGGTCCTGGCGCCTGGAGCTAGACACCTTTCTAAGTTCAAAAAAATTTTATAAATTCTTATCTTTTAAAAAAGGAACACGGAAAAAGGTTGGAACTCCTATTCCGTGTTCCTCTTTATTTGTTGGAAAATCCTTGTTTTTTTAGTGCAGGAGTTATGTTATCCATATAGGATGTAACTCCCTCTGAATAATATTTAGAAATCCCACTTGACCAGTTACGATCTACCTTCCCATTAGAACGCTTTAGCATATAATCGGAGATTGTTTTGTCATATTGATCTATATGATCTTTCATATTTTCTTTTACATACTTTTCCTTATGGAGCACAGCTTCTAATGAAAATCGAGGTTTTGTAGCTGATAGATCGTTCGGATAACCCACCACTAAACCTGATATAGGAAAAACGTAGTTGGGGAGTTCTAACAAATCAATAACTTCTTCCACATTTTTACGAATTCCGCCGATAGGAACAGTTCCTAATTTTAATGATTCTGCTGCAGCAATGGCATTTCCCATCGCAATACCAACATCTGTTGATCCGATTAATAGTGCTTCTACACTATCTACAACAGGAAATGGTTCACCATTTTTTTCTGCTGCAAGCTTACCACGATAAAAATCAATACAGAACACAAAGAAAACAGGCGCTTTATCAACATAAGGTTGATTTCCTACTAACTCTGCTAATTTAGCCTTTTTTTCTCTATCTTTCACTTCAACAACAGATACTTGCTGTCCGTTTACCCAGTTCGCACCAGCCATGGCCGATGTAATAATAGTATGAATGTCCTTTTCCTCAATAGCTTCTTCCTTATAATCTCGAATCGATCGATGATTATTTAATAATTCAATAACCTCATTCATGAATATCTCTCCAATCTTATAAAAACATGTGTTTAGTATAACAATGCAAGAAGTATCCTTCCAATATATACTCGTTGTCAATAGGATTCCAACCAGGGAGTGGGCAGTAGCGAAAGGGATAATTAACAACAAAGTTAGCAATTTTAGATAAGTTAACCACTAATTGTTGATATACGTATTTCATGAAGACTTACCAGAATAAGCTTTCCATTATCTATGTAGAAAGAAATATACTATACTTATACTAGATATTTAAGTTCATATTTTTATCAAATAGCAATATATCTATAAAATGCGAGGTGAAGACATGGAAGTATATTTTATCCGGCACGGGCAGTCAGAAGCAAATTTAAAAGGAATAATACAAGGGCATGCTGATTTTCCATTGTCTAGTTTAGGGAAAAAGCAAGCTACAATGGTAGGGCAAGCATTAGCGAATATCCCTCTAAATAGTATCTATAGTAGTGACTTACAACGTGCTTTTCATACAGCAGAAGCTATTTCAGAACATCATTCACAAACTATTAAAACTTGGAAAGAAGTCCGTGAAGTAGGTTTGGGTCCTTTAGAGGGATTAAAAAGGGAAGAGATGTTACTAAAATACCCACAAATAAAAAATAACTCACTTTTAACATCTGGAGTATCAGGTACAGAGACTCTCCAATCTATTACAACTAGATGTGAATCTGTTTTCAATCACCTTATGGAAAATCATAAAAATGAATCTGTAGCTATCGTATCTCACGGTGGTTTTATCAGTATTCTTCTTATGTATTTGATGGCAAGAGATCGTTGGAATGAGTTTAATAGACCCTTTATTATTGGAAATACTGGAGTTTCTAAAATCGAAATAGATGAGACTACAGGAGCAGCAAAATTTCATTATGTGAATCAAACATCTCATCTAGAAGTAGAAGGAATGAAAACTTCAACCGTATTTTATTAGATGCGGAATGAAAATACGTTGAGAAGTATATGGGCAAGTACTTAGGTGGAATTCCTGAGGATGCTTGCCAGCACCACACAGCATAGAAATAGTCTGACGCACGTATTTTCAGGATAGACAAAACTTAACAACGTTTCTCAACTACCATATTTCTTATCTATCAATTCTAAATTCAATGTCAATTGCAAAGGGTTTCATAGTATAATAATATTTGTGAAAAAAGAAGGAAGAGGAGTGTTGTCGCATGGAAAAATTTCGTCAAAGTATGTACGATTTAATTGTTCAAACTTCAACAAACTTACCATATGACGTACGAAGAGCCATTCGGAAAGCAAAAGAAAGAGAGAACGCAGGAACTCGCGCAGCGTTATCTCTAGCAACAATTACACAAAATATTGAAATGGCAGATGATAATGTATTGCCAATTTGTCAGGACACTGGAATGTTAACATTTGAAATTAAAGTTCCTGTTGGTACAAATCAACTAGTCTTAGAAGAGAGTATTTATGATGCGATCCGTCAAGCAACAAAAGATGGAAAGCTTCGTCCGAATTCTGTTGACTCTTTAACGGGTGAAAATAGTGGAGATAATATTGGTCCTGGAACACCAATAATACATTTTCATCAATGGGAAAAAGATTATATAGATGCTCGCTTAATCGTCAAAGGTGGGGGCTGTGAGAACAAAAATATTCAATATAGCTTACCGATGGAAATTGAGGGGCTCGGTCGTGCAGGACGTGATTTAGACGGTATCCGTAAGTGTATCCTTCATTCTGTATACCAAGCTCAAGGGCAAGGCTGTAGCGCAGGTTTTATCGGTGTAGGAATTGGGGGAGACCGCATTTCAGGGTATGAATTGGCTAAAAAACAGCTGTTCCGTGATGTGAGTGATATCAATGAAAATGAAAAGCTTCAGCAATTAGAAGATTATATTTTAGAGAAGGCAAATACACTAGGAATTGGAACGATGGGCTTTGGAGGAGAAGCGACATTGTTAGGCTGTAAAATTGGTGTAATGAATCGCCTTCCAGCTAGTTTCTTCGTTTCTGTTGCCTATAATTGTTGGGCATTCCGCCGTCTTGGTGTGGAGTTAGATGCAAACTCTGGTGAGATTCAAGGTTGGTTATACCAAGAAGGAGAAAAAATTAATTTTAAAGAAGAAAATGAAGCAGCAGCAAAGGAATCCCAAGGAGATGCGCGAGAAGTTGTCCTTCAAGCTCCAATATCAGAAGAGCAGATTCGCGAACTAAAAGTGGGAGATGTTGTTGTTATTAATGGTGATCTACACACTGGTCGTGATGCAATACACCATTATTTAATGGAGCATGATGCCCCAATTGATTTGAATGGACAAATTATTTATCACTGTGGTCCGGTAATGTTAAAGGATACAGAAGGGGAATGGCATGTTAAAGCTGCTGGACCTACAACTAGTATCCGTGAAGAGCCTTATCAAGGTGACATTATGAAAAAGTTCGGGATCCGTGCAGTTATCGGAAAAGGTGGTATGGGTCCGAAAACATTAAAGGCTCTAGAAGAACATGGTGGTGTATATTTAAACGCGATTGGTGGAGCAGCGCAATACTATGCCGACTGTATAAAAAAAGTTGATAGCGTTGACTTAATGGAATTCGGAATTCCAGAAGCAATGTGGCATCTAAAGGTAGAAGGTTTCCGTGCTATTGTAACCATGGATTCCCATGGAAACAGTCTTCACCAGGATGTGGATAAAACATCATTTGAACGCTTAGAACTTCATAAAGAAAAAGTATTCTCTTAATTGCAGAATGAACAATGATTGTTTAAAAGCTCTAGCGATGGATTGATTTAATCGCTAGAGCTTTTTATATTGCATCGAAACACTGAGTTTTTCTGTGATAATTATTGAAAAATAGTAAACCATAACAACACTAGTATCACAGAAAAATGGTTAAGGAGTGGGTAAGGTGCGTCATGTTAAAGCATTAGCAATGAAATACGGAATCGTGTTAATTGTTACTCTTTCCGTCTTATCTTTGTTTGGAGTACCTTTATCTTGGATTTTATTTGTAACATTTCTAATAATCCTACCTGCTTACGTATTAGGAGATCTTTATATTTATCCTCGATACGGAAGTGTCATTGCAGCAGCAGCAGATTTTGGGTTATATACAGTTGCCTTATGGATTATTTTGTTTCTATTTGTGGATAGAACTGCTACAAGTATTCAAAACGCTATATTTGCATCTATCTTTATAACATTTGTGGAATCCTTGTATCACGAGTTCATCATTGCTAAAATGCTAAATATTAAAAAGGAAGAATATATGCGCAATCCTTATGTGTTTCTAACGGAGTTTTCCGAAGAACATGATGTTTCTGATTTAAAAGAGGATAAGAAAGAACCGAAAAGCGATTCAGCCCAAGATTAACTGAAGCTATTGAATCTTTTATCCTGTAATGATATAGTAACTCCAATGTATCTGTAAAAGGTGCAGAATAGAGTTCAAGGAGTGATTATATTGGCTATTTCGAAAGCGAAAAAACAGCGCATGAAACTCATTCGCGAAGGTATCAGGAATCCTGAATTAAGTCGAAGTCCTTTTGTTTTTCAGGACATGCGAACAAGGAAAACAAAAACAAAGAAAGATCATATGTATCAACACAAAAATAAACACCAGAATTTCCAAAACGGAGATACTGGTGTTTATTTTTATTTAAAGATATATAAAAAATTGCAAAGGTATAAGAAAATGTCATGACTGGAGTTTATGTGTATATAATGTAATATCTTCAATTTAGTTAATTTTTTTATTGATATAAAATGTAAATAAATGTAAAATAGATGTATAAAGAATTAAGTAAATAGTTTCCCTATATGGTGGAGAAATCCATCCTTGTATTGAATTAGGGAGTGGATAATGTAGATGCTGTTCATTTCAAAAAAAACGAAAAGGTACCGTGGACAAAATTGTTGAACCTCTCTTATACGGAGTGGTTTTCTTTACTTAATGGACAATGTAATTTTTTTCAGGAAGCTCAGAGACTACTAGGGGAAAATGTGCTGGCGAGACACTAGGAAATCGATAAACCTGGAATAAATAACAACAAAACCGTCTAACAGAGCCCTATTTTTAAAAAGATTGTTAGAATAATTCACGGGATACCATGGATTGATTAGGATTAATAACCATTAATCATTTCTGTTTAGAGAGAGCCGCGTTTACTTGGGATTTCTAGAGTATCTTAAAAAATTCCTGATAAATAATCTTACCAATTTGATGATAAAAATCTTTCAAGCGTTTATCGTTATTAATGAAACATAACATTCGTTGTATTTATCACTAACACAGAATTTTAAAAAAGGATGATTAGTTTACTATAAATGATTCCCTTATATAGATAACTTTGGATATCGCAATTACCATTTAACCCTTATATAAAGCCACTAATGACTATTTATAAAGGGGGGATGTAGACGTACATTCTTGAACAGAGATAAGTATAATAGCGTCGGAGTCTGGATGATGTCAATACATTATAATGTAATTGGAGGTTATGATAGATGTCTAAATTTATACAAGATGCTATCAAGATGAAGAGAAAATATTTAATAAATAAATTATTGAATTTAGGAATATATAAAAAAGGCGATCAACACCTTTATGAATTAACATTAACACAATTAGAGGAAGAATTTCGCATACTAGAAAAGAAAAAGCATGAACTTATTAGTAAATAGTCCACATATTATCTTTTCTAGTGGACGTTATACGATTCTATAGAATGAATCAACATGGAATTAGAAAGAAACATAGTATTGGTTTTATTTTTAGGAGTCAAAGGTAGAGTGCCTTTGACTCCTATTAAAATTTAAATAAAAAAAAGTGCTTATAAATGATTAAATAATTCTATGTAGGACAAAATAAAAAAGCAACACCAAAGAATTAAAGTAATGGCAATAAGCTAGGAGGAAATTGAGAATGGAACATGGTAAGGTAAAATGGTTTAACGGTGAAAAAGGCTTTGGATTCATTGAAAGAGAAAATGGAGATGACGTATTTGTCCACTTCTCAGCCATTCAAGGCGAGGGGTTCAAAACATTAGATGAAGGACAAGCAGTAACGTTTGACATTGAGGATGGACAAAGAGGTCCTCAAGCAACAAACGTAAACAAAGCATAAATCAGCGCCTAAATCAGCCAAAAAAACAGACTCTCCTACGAGTCTGTTTTTATTCTGTTTAGGAATGTTTGGTTTACATCGCATATTCACTAACTTCCCAGAGAATCACTTGGTCCATTCCCTATTCTTTAGAACTATAATACTATACAGCCAAAATTTGATTTAATGTAGGTTTTTTCAGTTGTTGAAACTGCTACCATCATAAAATGAAATCAAAACCATGTATGAAATCGAAGATAAGGAAAAAGACTAACATTATAAAATAGAATTCATGAAGAAGCGAAGGTGAATCTCATGACAAAACGAATCATAATAGGTATATTTCTCCTCATTAGCTTAACTATTGCGAATTCAACAGAAGCTGCATTCGATAATACAGAACATAATTGGAGTTTTAACCCTTCCAAAAATAATGAGCCATCTAGAACGGAGCCATTATATGAAGAACTGTTATCAAAATATGGTGGTTATTGGATAGGTGATACATCCAAGAAAGAATTATACTTAACGTTTGATAACGGATATGAAAATGGATATACAGCAGAAATTTTGGACGTTTTGAAAGAGAAGAATGTACCTGCAACCTTTTTTGTAACAGGACATTATATTAAAAACGAGGGAACTTTAATAAAACGAATGGTGGATGAAGGACATATTATTGGAAACCATTCGTACCATCATCCTAGTTTACCAGCAGTGTCAGATGAAAGACTTATCAGAGAGTTAGAAAACTTGAGGGAGTTATATAAAGAAGTTACTGGAAGAGACGACATGAGGTATCTTCGCCCACCAAGAGGTACATTTAGTGAGCGGTCGTTAGCAAAGTCAGCCGAATTAGGTTATATAAACGTATTCTGGTCTTTTGCTTATAAAGATTGGGAAACGGACAATCAAAAAGGGGAACAGTATGCCTATGACAATATTATGAAACGAGTTCATCCAGGTGCCATCATGCTTTTACATTCTGTTTCAAGTGATAATGCCAAGGCACTACCGAAAGCAATTGATGAGTTAATAAAACAAGGCTATACATTCAAGAGTCTGGATGACCTTACAATAAGTAATGGAATATTTGGAGTAAGATAAGATAATTAACTTTCTGCAGTTTAGTCAAAAATAAAGCCACTGAAAAGAGACTCTTCAGTGGCTTTATGGGATAAACGGTTTTCTGGATGATAAAATATTGAGTAGAGTTTACTATCTTTAATTGGCAAAGCCCAACTCTCCAATTGCTTCTGCAATTGTTTCAAGCGTACTAACATCTGTTACATCAAAAGCAATTGCCTCGCGAGTACGAACAACTAACACACCTAAATTATCTTGATCAGATGTTTTAATCGGAAACTTCAATTCGCTATTTGATTCCCACGTTAGATCGTCTTCTTTGTCTGATGCTGCCATTAATTTAACAGTGGAAGCATTGTCATAGAAGTAAATGCCTGCCCAATGGATATAGGGAACTTGTTCTACTAAGCTATTTACTGTTTTTTCTAAAATATCTTGTAAGTTCTTTTTTTTGTATACTTCAGCCATTATTTGTAATGAAGCTACATCTGTTGGAATTGACACACCAATCTCTCCCTTTTAAAAATATCGCAAGTTCATTTTATCAGAGGTAGACATAAAAAGGGGCTGCCAAGTTAAGGAAAGACGTAACTCGGTGACTTATGTGAGAACAAGAATCCACGTATATCGTGTGGTTATAACATGTTATTAAAGTTACTTTTAATTTTTACCAATCAACCAAAAGGTACTATCTTCTTTGATTAGAATGGATAAAAACAACGATATAGCAAAATATATACATAAAACCGATGAACTGAGTGTGAAAAGATATGTCGGAAAATACTACAGCACAAGTAGATCAACGCTATAAAAAAGGTTTAATGACACCAACCAATGCCAACATCGTGCAATTTCGTAATCCCACTGTCGTAATGTGGTGGGCTGCAGCGATTCCTGGCTATGGGCATGTGATGTTAGGTAAGTACATAAAAGGATTTCTGTTAATTGTTTGGGAGTTCACTGTGAATTATAATTCTAAGCTAAATACTGCAATTATGTATACTTTTATTGGGAATTTCGAAGCAGCTATCAATGTATTAGATTTGAATTGGATACTCCTCTATGTTCCTGTTTATTTATACAGTATATGGGACAGTAGGCGCGTAGCGATTGACCAAAACAAATACGCTCTTTTGGCTGATATGTCCTGGTCTGTTGCAAAGGTAGATTCCATTTCCTTTTCTGCAATGGAAAAAAATTATTTAGATAAGAGAAAAACGTGGTTAGCGATCTTTTGGTCTCTGATTACGCCAGGATTAGGACACTTATATGCAAACAGACTTCCAACAGGTTTTTATATCCTTGTTTGGTTCGTGATAGCTGTATACTTCTCAAACATATTACCAAGTATTCATTACACGTTTTTAGGACAGTTCGATAAGGTATTCGAGGTTATTAATCCACAATGGGCTCTCTTTGTACCTTCCATGTATTGCTTTGCACCATATGATGCATATTTACAATGTGATAGCTTTAACAAATTAATGGCAAAGCAATAAAGTTATTTTTTAATGGAAAATTATCAACAACCATCCTTTAAAAGTAAAACGAACTTTTTCTCGAAACGAGTTGATGAAATGAACGTTGTAGCATCCTTTGATCATTCGATTTATCTAGAAATGGCAATTAAAGAGTTAGAGAGACATGGAATAAATAAAGATAATATTTTCTCAATTCCATTAACGGAGAAGAAAAAGCCAAAGAAGAACAGTGAAATTATTCGAAGTTCTGGATTTTCTTTACTAGATGTTACTTTTGCTTTTGGAACGGTATTTTCTTTATTTGGAGTAATTTACGGGTTTGTTCTATCCTGGGGCCCTGTGGCATGGGGCTTAATAGGGTTATTTTTCGGATGGGGTCTCGGTTTCAGTTTAGATCTATGGATAAGGAAGAAGCAGTTTAAGCTGGAGAAGAAGAAAGGTAAGGGTGGTGAAGTAATGCTCATCATTCACTGTGCGAAAGAACGGGTTACGTTGGTGAAGGAAATCCTGTTCGATCATTATACACTTGGATTACAAGTGATTGAAGAGGAATATAAAGACGGTGTATATTAAAAAACGAGACAGTTGGAGGCGGGTTATGGCTTATAAAAAAGAAAGAATGATATTAACAATGTCGTGGTTGGTAACAGCAGTATTACTCCTACTATTCATTCCAAAAAATAAAATACGGGAAGCTCACGTATCGTTTCTATTTAAACAAGTAATAACATGGTTATTTGGGTTGGTAGTAGTAGAAAAAGGGCTAATAAAATATCCTGTACGAATATTCAAAAAAGCTAATAAAGCTAGCTTTACGTTCGAGTATTTTGTTTATCCAGCATTATGTTCTATTTTTAATATTTACTTTCCAGAAAGAAAAGGCTTATTTCATAGAGGACTATACTATACTTTCCATACATCCATCATTATTTTATTTGAGATTTATGCAGTGAAATACACAAAGTTAATAAAATATCCAAAATGGAGATGGTATTGGAGTTTCATTTCCATTTGGATGACGTATTATTTTGCTCGAGTTTATTATTGCTGGTTTTTCCAAAAGGATGGGGAAGGCAAATCAATATGAATGAATAATGTATTTTATTAAAACACTTGGTTTTTCAGTAACCAAGTGTTTTAATAATGATGCACTATGGTTTTTTTATTAACTCAAAAGTGAAATAATGAATATGAATATATAATATGTAATTATAGCAGGGGTGGAAACGTGAAGGGTAATAGATCAGAAAGTAATCAATTGAAAATAAAGGAAGGTCAACGGTTTCCTTTGACAATAAAAAGAATGGGTATTGATGGAGAGGGAGTAGGATTTTTTAAGCGGCAAGTCGTGTTTGTTCCTGGAGCTCTTCCAGGAGAAGAAATTGTATGCGAAGTAACAAAAGCTCAAGGGAAGTTTGCCCAAGGTAAAATTGTAAAGCTTCGAAAGCCATCTGCTGACCGAATTGCCCCTCCTTGTCCAGTATATAAAGAGTGTGGTGGATGTCAATTACAGCATTTATCGTATGAAGGACAACTACGGGAGAAGAAGGATATTGTCAGGCAAGCATTTGAACGATATACGAAAATTGATATAGACAAGATTACATTCCAAAATACTATAGGAATGGATAATCCATGGAACTATCGAAATAAAAGTCAGATGCAAGTGGGGCATCGTGATGGGAAAATGATTGCTGGGCTCTATAGTTCCAATAGCCATAAGCTAGTAGATATAGGTGATTGCATCGTTCAGCACCCTCAAACAAATAAAGTGACAAATGTTGTAAAGCAAATTGCTAATGATATGAATATTTATCCATATAATGAGCGGAAGAATTCTGGAATTCTTCGAACGATTATAACCAGAGTAGGGTTTGAAACAGGGGAATATCAAGTAGTACTCGTAACCTCAAAGAGAGAGATACCAAGAGTAGATTTACTCGTTCAAGAAATAAAGAGAAGATTGCCAGATGTAACATCTATTGTACAAAATATTAATCCGAAAAAAACGTCTCTCATTTTTGGTGATGAATCAATTATTTTAGATGGTAAGGAAAAAATAGAGGAAACGATGAGTGAATTTCGATTTAACTTATCACCACGTGCATTCTTTCAGTTAAATCCAATCCAAACAAAAAAGTTGTATGATGCAGCGAAAAAAGCAGCATCTTTAACAGGAAAAGAAAAAGTTGTGGATGCCTACTGTGGTGTTGGTACTATAGGTCTCTGGTTAGCGGATGGTGCGCGTGAGTTGCGAGGAATGGACGTCATCGCGGAGTCTATTGAGGATGCAAAAAGAAACGCTGAAGCACATGGCATAGAGCATGCTGAGTATGTTGTTGGAAAAGCAGAGACATGGCTTCCTAGATGGGAGAATGAGGGATGGCACCCAGATGTTGTCGTGGTAGACCCACCTCGAACAGGCTTAGATGCAACGTTTATTGAAACACTTTTAAGAATCAAACCGAAAAGAATCGTTTACGTTTCATGTAATCCCTCAACATTGGCGAAGAATGTGAATGATTTAAGCAAAGACTATAAACTCATATCATTACAGCCTGTTGACATGTTTCCCCAAACAGCGCAGGTGGAATGTGTAGCGTTATTAGAGAGATGAATTTAGAGAGAATTAGGATGTATGAATCCTAATTCTTTTTTTATATAAAAAATAAGAAATGTACTTCTTGGTTATATTAACAGTAATATTAAATATTTATTGGTTTTGATCTGGTATAGAAAATGCATATTAGTAAATTTAGGACTAAAATCGAGGTACTTATATGAATAACAGCAAAGCTACTGAAAATGCCCGTTATTACCGTGCATACGTCAGTTCCTATAACACAAATATAATTCAATTAAAGACCCCTTGGGTTCCTGCATGGTGGTCTGCGGCATTTCCTGGTATGGGGCATTTAATGCATGGTGCTTATACTAAGGGATTTGTTCTCTTTATTTGGGAATTAGTAATAAATGTAAACTCGAAAATCAACCTATCAATGGTTTACTCCTTTACCGGACAATTTGACTTAGCAAAGGAAGTTATTAATACAAGGTGGGTACTTCTCTATATTCCCGTTTACATTATTTCCATTTGGGACTCATATCGAAAAACAGTAGATATTAATAAGCTATATGTTCTAGCGAGTGAAGAAAAAGCACCGATTGTTCCATTTAACTTAACCGCAATGGGTTTAAACTTTTTAGATAGGAGACAACCAAGACTTGCACTATTATGGTCTATTTTAATGCCAGGTATGGGGCATTTGTATTTAAAAAGGATACCAACTGGATTTTTTCTATTGCTAGTATGGATTGTATGCACGTATTTTTCAAATATCTTAACTGGACTCCATCTAACATTATTAGGGAATTTTTCAGAAGCTACCAATGTCCTTGATATTCAATGGGCTTTATTTCTCCCATCTCTATATGGATTTGCTCTTTATGACGCTTATACATTGGCTGTTGAATATAACAAATTATACAAAACGGAACAAGCTGAGTATTTAAAAAGAGAGTATCAACTGTATGATTTAAAAATAAATAATTTATGAATTAGGGTGAATTTATGTTAGTTGTATCTTCATTTGAACAAAATGAATCTCTGGAAGTAGCAATTGTGGAGTTAAAGAATAACGGGATTACAAAAGACAAAATATTGGCTGTTCCATTCGAAAAAAGAAGGAATGATAAGCAACTGTTTGATAGTATTCATCGTTCTGATGGGGTTAGTCTTTTTGATATTGCTGCAGCACTAGGAACAATTTTTGCAGTTCTTGGAGCAAGCTATGGGTTTGTACTAACGTGGGGGCCAATTATATGGGGATTGATTGGATGTGCATTTGGGGCTTTTTTAGGATTTGTTATTGATTACTTTTTGACAAAGCGAAAGATGAAAGAAAGCATAAAGTTACCCTCTTCTTTTACGGAAGTAGTACTTATTGTTGAGTGCAATGAAAGCAAAAGTGAGGTAGTACAAAATATCCTCTGGTCAAATCTTGCGTTAGGAGTAGCGAAAGTCAAGAACAATGCAGGTTAAAGGGGGGAAGTAATACATACAATTGGAAGTAGTGAATGTGGTTGTTATAGTTATTCAAGATAAACACATAGGTGGGATCACAAATGCCTGAATTACCTGAAATGGAAAACTATAGACGTTTATTAAATGAAAAGATTCGTGGTAAAACAATTATTAACGTGGAAGTTACAAGAGAGAAATCTGTGAATCTAGATGTTAAGAGATTTCGAGAGGAGGTCCAAGGATCAAAAATAACGGGAGTCGAACGTCGTGCAAAATACCTAATTTTTAAATTAGATTCTGGAAAAAATCTGCTTTTACATCTTATGCTCGGTGGCTTGATTTATTTAGATTTAGGAAACGATGAGATTGATAGAACGAAACAAGTAACACTCTCTTTTGGAAATCTAAATTTATTTTTCATCGGCTTACGATTAGGTTTCTTACATTTGTTATCAAATGAAGAGTTAGAAAAAACGCTATCTGAGTTAGGTCCAGAACCATTAGACCCGTCCTTTTCCATACAAGTATTTCAACAAGTAATTGCTAAACGTAGAGGTGTATTAAAGTCCACGTTGGTAAACCAAAAGTTTCTAGCTGGAATAGGAAATTTGTATTCCGATGAAATTTGTTTTGAAGCGAAATTATTACCCAAGAAAAAAATAAGCGACCTAGTAGATGAAGAAAAAATAGAATTATATAAAAGTATTCAATCCATTTTGCTTAGAGGAATTATACTTGGTGGATATATGGAGTTACCTGTCTTTAAAGGGGACAAAGTAACTGGAAGGTATAATGATAACTGCTATGTTTATGATAGGGAAGGGGAATCATGTCATCGTTGTAATGGGGTTATTGTGAGGGATAAAATATCTTCCCAAAAATCATTTTATTGTCCTCTATGTCAAACGTAACAGCTTTGTTAGGCCCAATAATATTGCATTTCTAGTAAACTAATTTTATAATTAACAGAATATATTTCGAAAGCGCTTTACTAAATAGTTAAAGCCTTTAAATATTTTTTAATAACGCAATGAAAAATAGATCATAATTATATTGAAAAAAGCGAAAGTAGAGCGGTGTACAGATAATATGGCAATTATACATTTCCCAAAAGATAGGAAGTAGGGGAAATGAAATACTGGATTACAATTAATGAGCCATGGTGTGTTTCATTTTTATCTAATTTCATTGGAGCACATGCACCAGGGAAGAAAGATTTACAAATAGCTATGGATGTAGCACATAATTTACTAGTTGCTCATGGAAAAATTGTTAGGAAATTCAGAGAACTGGGTATAGAAGGTCAAATAGGAGTTGCTCCCAACATGGAGTGGATTGAACCATACACAGACAAGCATGAAGACGTAGATGCATGTAAAAGAGCAGGTGCATTCTTTATTGAGTGGGTTCTTTGATACAGTTTTTAAAGGTGCTTATCCAAAATTTATGGATGATTGGTTTAAAAAAAGGAGTAGCCCCAACGTGATAGATGGGGATATGGATTTGATTCATCAGCCTATCGATTTTTTAGGTATTAACTATTATAGAGGAAGTGTTGGACGTCATACCGAAGATAATTGGTTGTTTGATCACGAAAGAGTGGACATACGATATTCTAAAATAGATATTGATTGGAATATATATCCAGATGGGTTCTAAAAAATAAATAACTTAAAGCAGCACTTAACTGCTTTGAACAGAGCAAAATATAATGGTGTAAAAATTAAAGGATATTTAACTTGGTCGCTTTTAGATTATTATGAATGGGCAGAAGGCTATACAATGCTTTTTGGAATAGTTCATGTTAATTATCGAACACAAGAAAGAACGAAAAAGACAGTTTCTATTGGTATAAAAAAACAATTAATAATAATTCTTTGAAGTATAATTCGAAAAAAACAGGAAGATATTTATAGTATGGGTCACCGAAAAAGTAAACACTACTTTTCAGTGACCTTCTCCTATTTTATTTATTTGTACTATGCTGTTTATTAGGTAATTCCTTCGGAGCATTCTTATGACCTTGTCTTTCTTTGTTTCGTTCATCTTTTGCTTGTTTTTCATGCAATTTCTCTACAAATTCATGTGTGCTATCCATTTGTATCCTCCTTTGTTATATCATAGTTTTACTTTATCCAGAGTATTTAAAAACATACTTAGTAAGAAATTACACTTCATTTGCTATACAGAAAGGAATACAATAGATGTTATAATTGTTATCATAAAGGTACATCGTATTTTCTGATCCATGGTGTGAAATCCTAAAAAGATAATTTAGTTAAAATGATTTACCATGTACCTCGAACGGAAAAGGAGAGTTACTATTCATGAGGTTTACAAAAATGATTCCTAATATGTTCACGTTAGGGAATTTATACTGTGGTTTTTTATCCATTGGTTTTGCTGCTGATGGACAATATAATAATGCTGCTATATTAATTTTAATTGGTATGATGCTTGATAGTATGGATGGAAGACTAGCTAGAATGTTAAAAGCCGATAGTACTTTGGGGAAGGAACTAGATTCCTTAGCTGATATCGTTACGTTTGGTGTAGCACCTTCCTTCTTGGTGTATTATACATATTTCTTTCAGTTCGGAATATTAGGGTTTGCGGTCGCAGGATTATTCCCGCTCTTTGGTGCTTACCGTCTAGCAAGGTTTAATGTGAGCACTAATAAATCATCATTGAATTATTTTACAGGAGTACCTATAACTGCCGCAGGAGGTATTTTAGCACTCCTAACGTTATTTGGAGATTTAATTCCACAAATTATCACAACCGTAATTTTTACAGGGCTTTGCTTCTTAATGGTAAGTAAAATTAAAATTCCGAGTTTTAAAGAAATTCCATTACCGAAATATGGTACTATCGTTACGATTTTTATTGGTTGTTTGTTGATTGTTATTTATCGTGGATCTTATAGTCAATTTCCTTATCTTATATACATTGCTACACCTTTGTATATAGCTTACGTTGCATATCGCTTTGTTAAAGGGAAAAGAGGAAAGAATGAGGAATAAGAAAAAGGTGTCACAAATCGTTTTGTGACACTTTTTTCTTTTTTAGGCGTAACTATATTATTTGACCTATGGATAACTAGTTGTGTCATGGAAAGAAGTCCAGATTAAGCGCCTACTTGCTCCTTCTGGCAGGTTATTTGCTGGTCGCTCGCGATCTTTGGCGCTTCCGCTTTTGTTCATTGTAATTCTGGTCGAGTAGCCTTTAATTGTATATAAGCATCAATAAAGGAGGCTGGTTCTTCTTTAATATAATATGTTCGTACACCGCGGCTTGTATGCAAATAAATATATCCGATTGCTCCTTGTTCCTCTTTTCTACGATAGGATATATCAAAGATGGTAGTAATAGGATATTTGTCATGTTTCACAGTTATCATATCATCGTATAGATTCATATCAAAAAAATGTTCCTCATAACGTTTCTCTAGAGGACTTACAACTTGTTTCACTTCATAACATTGATGTGTCGCTAATAAAGTCATTTATTATTTACCCCTTTCTAAAGTAAGAACGGTCACTACAAATTATATAGGATTTGTAGAGGTAATTCTAATTTTAGGAGAGGATTTGAAAAGACAAACCAAGTAAAAGAATGAATAAAGCTAAGATATGAAGGTAGTCAAACTGAACTTTTCTTGTCCATATACTCTTTATAAAAATAGAGTGGAGCTTTGGATTTTTGTATGTTTGATAGGCTACCCATATAGAGACAAATGCTCTAGAAAATCCATAAATCAACCCTAACACTAACCCAAAAGACGGTAGATGAAAAAAACCTAGATACATATATTTCAAGTGAAAGATTGCATAGGGCGTATACGTGAATATTCCTGCGCCTAAAATGGTTCCCCATATCCCCATATTAATATATGGCGTAAAGTTTACCCAGTTGGTTGGTATCTGCCATTTTATCTGGGCAATTGGGATTGATATTAATTTTACTTGGTTTAGAATATAGAGGATAACGAAAATAGTAAGAATAAATATCTTTATAATAGGAGATAGCAACATCGAAATCAGAAAGTAAATAGCTGATATTATAAGGCCGAAGATAGCACCTGAAATGGAAGATAATAATGTAAAAATAAATGCATTAAATAAAAATACCTTCTTTTTCCCTTCACCGAAGGGTTTGACTGCTAAAGTCACATTTATACCTCATGCAGTTCTAATCGTCAATATGCCAGAGAAAAAAGCTATAAATGCCAATAGTATCATATCCAATATCATCACCTACTAGTCTAAATAGTGCATACAGCCACAATCTTCGGTAGTTGGCTGATAAGGAGAATTAGTTACTGGTGTACAATCACAACAAACAATACTCCTACCACGAAATGTGTCACACCAACAACCTGTAACTCGATAACCCCATGAATGCGAAGGTCTATATCCTGGAGGACATTTTGTTTCTAATCCATAACCATCTTTACATTCCTGGGAACAAAATTTTCCATTCGGCTGCCGACAATAACCTAGGTTTTGGTGAAGTTCACACCATGAACGATTTTTTCGACCGAACCCTAATGGAGGGAATTGAAATATTCTTAAAACCCTATGAAACAAGGTATCATATAGAGAATCGACATATGCACTTTTGCTAATCCACTTTGCTATGGTCATATAAAATAATTTAGTTTTTTCATTTGCTAAACTTAGCATTTGTCACTTCTCCTTTCTCAACTTTTCTTTCTTTTCTGCCCCGAGAATGCGTGTTGTAACTGGAATAATCAATATAGAACTGACAACCTTGTTGAAATGAAATCCATTCGTTCCAGTCCTATCCATCTTTTAATATGGATTGAGCATACATGTTAATTTGTTCTTTTGTTCCACATAATCCTTTATCTCGGACTATCCCTTGTTCATCGATAGCAATAGCAAAGGGTGTTACCCTAATCTTAAAACGATGAAACAAACTATCATTCCTATCCCAAAACAATTGCCCTTCAGGAGAGTATTTTCTAATCAAATCTTGAACTTTATTGTCTTCACCAATGAAGACAATCATACAATTAATCATGTGTTGATTACTATGATAAGCACTATTCCATTCTCTCAATAATTGTTGGCAAGGTTTACAGTTTGATGATACAAAAACTAGTAGACTAGACTTTGTTATATGTTCTTGTAAATAAACATGTTGTTTTTCCTTCATGGAATAAATTCGATCATCCTTAGGAAGTGACTTTCCAATAGGAAGACCATCTTTTGCGATTCCATCCCCTGAACTTAAATAAATTTCTCCGAATTGACGAAAGAGAAGAAACAATAAAAAGAAGTTTAATAGGAATAGGCCCCACAGGACAATGACAGAAAAGAATAGAAATTGTTCCATTATCAAGCTCCTTTATTTAAATAAAATTACGATAAATAATACTTAACTTCTTACTTCATGAAGCTTCTTCAATCTTTCTTTGTAGATTTGCCAATAGTAGTGCGTGCTTAGAAGAATTGCTGTTACTATCCCACCAGTAAGTACAGAGATGAATGAATAGTTAATACCGAACGAAGGGATTGAAAGGCTTAAAAAAATAATAAGACATGATAAATAGATATTTTTAAATAATGTATACAAATCTACTTTCGCATTAATCCACCTACCATAACACCCGCAATACACATCTCGTTTTTCTTTCAAAATGAATAGGATCGTTGTTATAAAAACTAAAACTAGAATTGCTAGGAGTACTAATCCAAACCACACTGTATGAGAGAGTAATATTAACAAAGCACCTAAAAGCTCTAGTAGTGGAATTAAAGGGCTAATAATATTTGTAAGTCGTCTCGGAAGTATCTTGTATTCATTAACAAATGTATTGAACTGTCTAAGTGAAAATAATTTGCCTAAAGCTGATAAGAAAAAGAGGAATGTCAAATGAATAATAATAAAACCGTTAATATAACTCAGCATGTACTCACCTTTTTTTGTGTTTCTATACAATATGTCTTTTGTAAATAAATGTGATTGGGTCTGTATTAGGCAATACTTGAGCTAGGGGAAGGAATCTATTCGCTTGAATGAAGTTTTAATTTTGTAATTACAGTTACTTCCTTTGGACAAGTCCATTATAATAGTTGTAAGAAACGAAGAAAGGTGAGGAGACAAAAGGTCAATTCCCTTTTTCGGTGAAACTCTTAAAGGATGGATTACTATGTACCTAACAATAAAAGAAACAGCTGAATTTCTTGAGCTTCCAGAATCATATGTTGAGAGCCTCATAACTCAAAGAAAAATCCGTGCTGTTCATGATGGGGAACAGTTTTTAGTTAATAAGGAGCAGTTTACAACTCATCTAGATCAAATGGAGAAGTATAAAGAGTTGGTGGAAGAAATATTGAATACTCCTATACCAGAGGATATTGATGTGAAGGATGAAGATTAACATGACAAGAGGTGTCTACTTTGGAAAATGTAGTATCATTTAGTATCATCGGTGGCTCTGGTTTTCGTGCACAGTTTTACTTAAGAATAGCAAAGCAACTTCCACATATGTTTCGTGTTAGTGGCATGGTAGTACGAGACGAAGACATTGGCAAAAAGTTAGAACAGAGATGGAATGTTACGACATATAGAAACGTAGAAGAGCTACTGGAAAATGAATCACCAGAATTTGTGGTGTTATCTGTTAGCAAATCAATAAGCACTACATATCTAATTAAACTAAGCGAAATGGGGATTCCAGTTTTAGCGGAAACGCCTCCTGCATCTGATCTTGAAAGCCTTGTTGAATTATATGAAAAAGTTAGTAAAACGAGTGCGAAAGTACAGGTTGCGGAGCAATACCATTTACAACCAAATCATGCTAGCAGACTTTCTGTAATAAAGTCAGGACGAATAGGAAATATTTCAGAAACTACTGTGTCCATATCTCACTATTATCATGGTGTTAGCTTAATTCGAAAGTATTTAGGAATAGGCTTTGAAAACTGTGTAATTAAAGGGATGAAATTTCACTCTCCGATTATTGGAGGACCTGGTCGAAGTGGTCCACCAAAGAAGGAGCAGCACATAACAGTTCAAAGAGATATGGCTTGGCTTCAATTTGGTGGAAAACTAGGAGTTTATGATTTCACGAAGGATCAGCATCGTTCATGGATAAGATCTAATCATGTGAGTATTCGCGGAGAACGAGGGGAAATCTTCGATGACTCTGTTAAATACTTACTAGATTATAAAACACCCATATATTCAGATTTAAAAAGAATTTCTAGAGGAGAAAAGGAAAATCTAGAAGGGTATTATCTTGAAGGGGTTTTGTTAGGGGAAAGTTGGCTATATCGAAATCCTTTTGCTCCAGCACGTCTATTTGATGATGAAATTGCAATTGCTACCTGCCTGAAAAAAATGGGGGAGTTTGTAGCAGGAGGACCTTCTTTTTATAGTTTAGCAGAGGCATCCCAAGATCAATATATAGGATTAATGATAGAAAAGGCAATACACACAGGGGAAACTATTTCTACGATAGAACAGCCTTGGGCTAGAATTGAAGGTGGGATATCCTAATGGCGTGGCATTATGTTCATTATCATTCAGTTATGAAGGGAATCCAGTTTGCGATCTTTACCACCAAGTGAAAGGTTATCGACATACATGGGATTTCTGGGATAAAAACTTCACCAGTTCTTTAAGAGGATCAGAAATAAGGAAGTAAGATCAAATTCATGGTAAATAGAGGGATTTATTTTCGCTCCTTTTATTACCAAATAAGAGAATAACCTACTATTTGCAGGATATTAGGTATTTTATATCGAAATTTGTTATTACATAATTATCTGAATATTTTTAAGGGCCAGACTATGAGAGTCTTTAGGGGGGATGTAATAATGAATAATCATGATGAGATAGATCAAAATTCATTATTTATGCAAGCATTTCATTTCGCTCCAATTGGAATGGCAATAGTGAGTTTAGAGGGAAAAGTTATCAAGGCGAATGCTTCATACCTTTCCATTTTTGGCTATACGGAAGAAGAATTATCTAAAATGACTTTTGCAGAGTATAGCTATCATGAGGATTTATCGAAAGATACTACATATATGAATGAGTTGCTTGATGGGAAAAAAGATGCATATCAATTTGAAAAAAGGTTTTATCATAAAGAAGGCATCATTGTTTGGGTATTGCTAAGTGTCTCTATTGCAAGAAATGAACATGGGAAACCGTTGTACTTTATCTCTCAACTTAAGGATATAACAGAACAGAAAAATACAGAAGTAAAGTTGCTTGAAATGGGTAAACAATTCGAGATAATAACAGAAAACTCATTGGACATCATCTCCATCCATCGCCCAAACCATGAATATGTGTTTGTATCATCAGCGTGTACAAGACTCCTAGGGTATGAGCCTTTTGAGATGTTAGGGAAAACTCCTTTTTCTTTTTGTCATCCTGATGATCTACCTAGTGTTTACGAGAAACAAAAACGAAAATTACAAGGTGATATAATAGAAAAATTTAGTTTTCGCTTACGATGCAAAGATGGGGGTTATCGTTGGTTTGAAACGACCGGTGGAGTGATAACAGATGAAAAAGAGGAACTTCTATACACCATTGCTTTCACACGAGATATTAACGATAGAAAACATACTGAAATTCAATTAAAAGAAAGCGAAGAAAGATATAGATCCTTGTTTGATTACCATCATGATCTCATATATTCATTAGATCTTGATGGTAACTATATATCGGTAAATCAATCTTTTGTAGAAAAGTCTGGTCTTCCAAAGTCAGAGATATTGAATAAATTTAATTTCCGTGATATTGTCGAACCTAGTTTTTTAAATAAGGTGGAGAATCATTTTGAGGAGGCGAAAAAAGGAAGAGTTCAGATGTATGAAATGAATGCAATTAATACGAATGGTGATATCCTTATTTTTGATGTGACGAACATTCCTATTATTGTAGATGAGAAGGTTGTAGGTGTATATGGCGTAGCCCGAGATATTACCGAGAAGAAAATAGCAGAAAGAGAACTACAAGTAACAAAAAATCAGCTTGAATCCTTTTATGATAATAATATTGACTCAATTATTATTTACAATGAGGAAGGTAAGTTGAAGAAAGTTAATAAAGCCTTTGAACGAATATTTGGTTGGAAAGAGCAAGAATTAGTAGGAATGAATTTTTATGAGCTTCCCATTAACCCGAAGGAAAGTGTTAATCTTATTAAACAAAATACGGAAATAATTAAGCAAGGTGGATCTGTTAATAGTATAGAAACGTTAAGAATAAGGCGAGACGGTAGTAGTATCCATGTTGATATCTCAGGATTTCCAATTATAAATGATGATGGAAGTATAATTGCATGGGCGGTAATTATAAGAGATATTACAGAGGCAAAGCTAGCGGAAGAGATGCTGAGAAACTCTGAAAAACTTTCCATAGCTGGTCAATTAGCAGCAGGAATAGCCCATGAGATTCGTAACCCAATGACTACGATTAAGGGTTTTATTCATTTAATGAGATCTGGGTATAAAAGAGAAGAAAGGTTTTATGGGATTATTACATCGGAAATAGAACGTATTGAATCTATCATAAGTGAATTACTTATTCTCTCAAAGCCACAAAAGGTTACCTATAAGAGGACTAATATTGTATCTTTACTGTCAGAAATCCAGCTGTTATTAGAAACAGAAGCAATATTAAAAGACGTTCATTTTATTGCGGATTTTGACACGAGTAATTCCTATGTCTATTGTGAAGAAAATCAAATTAAACAAGTGTGTATCAATTTTATTAAAAATGCAATTGAAGCAATGCCTGATGGTGGAACACTGGTTATGAAGCTTTGCAGTGAAAATAAAAAGGGAGTATCTATTTCCTTTATTGATGAAGGGTGTGGTATTTCTTCAGATATATTGGAACGATTAGGAGAGCCTTTTTACACTACAAAAGAAAAAGGAACAGGTCTAGGCTTTATGGTTAGTAAAAAAATTATTGAACGTCATGGTGGTTATGTGAAGGTTGAAAGTACGTTACATGTTGGAACGAAAGTGGAGATTTTTTTGCCACTAGCTGAATATTCTCCGAGTAGGAAAACGATAGCGCATTAGTATTTCTACCCTGAAAATACGTAATCTCAATTGGTGGTTAACTTATCTAGTATTCCTAATATTGTTGGTTTGTATACCATTCGCTCCAGTCCACTCCTTTCCTGTGGGGAGTTGCCGAGCCACCTTCACGACTACGTCGCTACGGTGTCTCGCCTCTACTCTACTTCCCACTGGAGTTCGTGGACTTACGCTCATTCCATATAAAGTTGATGTTACTTAATCATCTAATAATGTATTTTCATCCGCCATGGTGAAAATGTTCACTTTCATGGAAGTCTACCCTGAACATATCCTATCTCATTGGTAGTTAATTTATCTTGAATAACTAACTTGGTTGGTTTGTGTAATGTAATTTTATAGCATGGAGGAGTATTTTTGAAAAGAAAACCAATTTATGTAGAAACGTCTATTGATGGAACAATTTCTGATGTGTGGAAATACACGCAAGAACCGGAGTTACACGAAAGGTGGGATCTTCGTTTTTCTAGTATCACCTATTTACCAAAAGAAGATGGGATACAACCATTTTTATATAAAACAAATATAGGTTTTGGTATGTCAATTGAAGGCGAAGGGAGGAGTAGAGGCTCCAAACAACTTCAAGATGGATCTAGATTATCCACCTTGGAATTTGGTACAGACCAAAGTATTTCATTAATTAAGAAAGGTAGCGGCTTTTGGAAATATGAAGAGAAAGAAAAGGGAATTCGCTTCTATACAAAATATGATTATGACACTCGTTTTGGTTTTGCTGGTGCTTTGTTTGATCGTGTGATTTTCCGTCCTCTTATTGGTTGGGCAACAGCTTGGAGCTTTGACTCGTTAAAGCTATGGATTGAAAAAGGAACACCTCCTGAGCAGTCCATAAGACGCCTTATCACCAATATGCTTATTTGTTTCGTTCTAGCTTTCATATGGATATATCAAGGTTTAATTCCCAAAGTGCTATTTCCCCACACAGGAGAAATTCAACTTTTACAGGAAGCGGGAGTGTTTACGGGAGTGGAACATTACGCTGTAAGAGTGATTGGAATACTAGAGATCATAGTAGGTTTATTATTTCTGTTACCCATAAAAAAAAGACTACTGTTTATATTATCGAGCTTGTTTGTTTTACTTCTAGGATTAGGAGCATTATTTACGAATCTAGATATATATCTTCTTCCTTTTAATCCAGCTACGCTTAATATAGCAATGGTTGTGTTAGGAGTTGTTGGTATTATAAATGAAGTTGATTTACCAATAGCAAGAAATTGTATTCGGAGGGCACAAAAATGACTTCCATTTATGAAAAAGAGCTAGGAGATGACTTTAGTAAGCTACACCCCCTTTTACAAAAAAAGTTCTCGTTGTTTAGTGAATCAGGACAATATGCTATTGGTAGAGGAACAATGACATTAATAGAAGGAGGAATATTTTTATTAAAACCATTATTTTTACTAGCAACGAAACGGAATCTCTTATTCCCAGAAAGAGGGGAGAATGTCCCCTTTTCAATCATTAATTTCGCATATAAAGATCCATATGGGCGGGAAACAGTTTCGTGGGTCCGACGATTCGGTTTTCCAAAGAAGACGAGAGCATTTGATGCCACAATGGTCTACAGTGAGAAGAGAAAAGGAATAATCGACTATTTAGGTAATCGCCAAGGATTAGTATCACCGTTATTTTTTCGAGTAACAAAAACTGGAGGGTTAGAGATTACTTCTGATCGGGCGTACTTTGTATATAAAGGGAAACGAGTTGTTGCACCGAAATGGGCTTCCCCTTATGCAACAATTTGTGAGGAAGTAAACAAAGAAAACGGGGAAATTACAATACATGTACTAGTGGAACATCCTGTATTCGGTAAACTAGTGGAGTATAAGGGGAGTTTTAAGTTATCTTTCGCTACACTATCCGAATTAAAAAATATAGATAGTTTGTATCCAGTAAGATATTCAGAGCAGGAGTAGGTGTAGATGCAAAAACGACTAAGTATCCAATCATGTTTAGGGGCATTTCTATGGATTATGATAATGATTATTTTTTCTATCGAGCTTATTGAATCATTGCTCGCTTTTTCATTTTTAATACTTGTTCCATTTGCTCTAAAAATTACTTCCAGTGGATTAGAAAACGAGTTTATTTATAAGTTGTTTCAGGTTACAATTTTATTGCAAGTACCAGCTGCGTTACTCGGTTCAATAAGTTTGGTGATGGCACCTGGAGTGCTTTCTGGCGTGTTTGCGATAGGTTGGCTGGCTTATACAGTATTGTTAGGCATTTATGGTGTAAGTAGATTGATATATAGGGGTCTCTCTCCATTAGAAGAAACGATGATAGATGGGGCTTTTATTTATACAATCTTAGGTGGAGGGTGGCTTGTGCTCCATCGTTTTGCCGTAGAAGGATTACCATTTCCGTCCGTAATTGTATTATTAACAGCCATTCATTTTCATTATTCTGCATTTATTCTTCCGATTTTTACAGGACTGTTAGGAAGATACTTTTATCGTAACGATATAAAGCTTCGAGGACTTACCTTTATCATGATCTCTGTTTTGGCTGGTCCTATGATCGTTGCAGCAGGTATTACATTTGGAGGCTTTGCCGAGTTCCTCTCTGTGGTTTTCTATGTTGGTGTTTTGTATTGGCTCAGTGTTATTACAATATGGTACATGCTGAAAGGAAAAGGGTCTCGACTAGGTAGATTTTGTGTGGGGGTTTCTTCGATTTGTTTAGTGGGAACTATGACTTTATCCTTTTTATACAGCTATGGAATCACCTTTGGTCCATTCTTATTAACGATTCCTGATATGGCGCTTTTTCATGGTGTAGGCAATGCGTTTGGGTACGCTTTTGTTGGGATCATAGGTTGGTTTATGTTAAATGTAAAACCTCGAGATCAGTATTATTCAATACCCATAAGTCGTATGAGAGAAAGAAGGCTGGACCCTAGCTTTGTTAAAGGGGATTCGTACGTTACCTGTTTGATAGATAGTATAGAAGAATTCAAAAGTGATGAGTTTGATCCTCTCCTAGTACACCCTAGTATTCAGCGATTTTATGAAGATACAACAAAATTTCGGCTTGTAGCTACAACAACTTGGCATTGTGGATTTCGAATGCTATCCAAGCTATATCATAAAATCACAGGAGATATTGGGCAGCTTCATTTACAGCCGTACTTAAAGGATGAACAAGAGCAGGAGATGACAGGTACGATTCACGCTATAAAGCAAGAGCTGGATGGACGGGTGAAACCCCGTGTGTGGTGGCGACAAGATAAGGAAACAGATAAAACAATATTTTTTGCTATTTATTCCCACCACGATCATCAAGATAAGCGGTATATGAATATTGCTTTGCCATTGCCTAAATCTGTTATGACCGGTATTTTACGTGTGGAGAACGATGAAGATAATGGTCTCATTTTAACGAGTAAAAAGACCACAAACTACTGTGGTCATGCGGGTATATATCTAACAATAAAGAAAGTAACTAGTAGACTTCCTATGGAAGAATCGTTTCATATTCAAGTGTCCAGTGAAGGGAAGTTAACAGCGAAACATGACCTGACATTTTTCGGCTTTCGTTGCTTAACGATAAACTATAAGATATTTCCTATGAAAAATAATTAATTCCATAAGTCGGAAATGAAATTATCTATTCCAACAGCATCATTTTCTTGAAAAGCGACGAGTAGTTCCTCACTAGATAGTTTGAGGAGCAGTCGCTTTTTTTCATCAGAGTCTCCAACTGTTTCTATTATTTCTTTTCTTAGTTCACCAATTATCTTTAGGTAAGGTTCGTATTCTGGTCCGAAAAGAGCTTCCACCTTCTGTTTTATGTTTTTCGTCACTAAAGGGCTGGTTCCTGTAGTGGAAATGGCTATTTGTAGTGGACCGCGTTCTACCACACTAGGTAGAAAAAAGTTGCTCAATTGCTGATCGTCAACAATGTTTAAAAAGGGTACCGAATCGACGGATTCTTTATATATTTCCATATTGATAGCTTTACTATTTGTTGCAGCCACAACCAAAAAAGCCCCTCGTGTATCGTCCTTTTGAAACATACGTTTTTCGTACGTACATTGATCGATAATCTCTTTTAATCCACTACACAATTCAGGACTAATTACTTTAACATGACATTTAGCATGTAATAATGAGATAACTTTTCTTGCTGCAACCTTTCCCCCGCCAATAACAACACAATCTTTATTTGCTAGCTTTACCATGCAAGGAGTGAAGTTAGACAAAGGAATCCACCTCCGCTTGAAGCCAAGAACTTACTAACGGATGAGGAAGATATGATTTTCCGTTGTAAAAATGAGGAATACCTTCAAGCTTTTCAGGAATTTTCTTAGAAGTATAAAATCCTTCACTTAAAAAAACAGGGACAGCTACAATATTTTTACCGCCGTTATCACTTAGCTTGGTCGCTTCTGTTGAAATCGTAGGTGGTAAGATGGTACCAAACCCAGCTTTTGAAAAACCAAATATAGTAGTAAAATGATCTACCATTTTTTGCAAAGTTTCCTCCCAAAAAGGCTGGAAATAAGCACGGTCACTACCATGAGCAACTAAAAGTAAACTTTCTTCCTTTGGATTTTTACTCAATTCCTTTATGCGTTCTTGCAAGACTTCTAGAATCAATGGATGATCATCCATTGCATTTCCCCAGATGATTTCTGCTTGTGGATGTACTAGTGGAAGGTCTGTCTCCAGTATGGGTTCTTCTGTTACTCCTAAAGAATATTTAATTTCATCTAAGTGAGTGCTACCAGAGGAAACGAAAAATGGAATAACATATATTTGCTCTACATCTTGTTTTTCTAATCTGCGAACACCATCAGAAATACTACGACCTTCCACTAGCTCTAAATATCCAACTGTAATTGGAATGTTGATTTCTAAGTTTGAAATAGATTGCTCAATAAACTCAACCCACCTTGAATTACGAGACCCATGAGCTACTACTAAGATTCCTTTGTTTTTTTGATGATTTACTGTTATTGGTTTCATTGTTTTCACCTTCCGTACTTAAGCATGAGCTAATTTTACCATAGACGCTCCCTTTTCTTGAAACCATGCAAGTTTGTCACGTAATTTCACCACTTCACCTACCACAATAATTGCAGGGGAGCGAAACTGTGCCTCTTCCACTTTTCTTACAATGTCTTGTAATGTTCCTACTAAAGTTTCTTGTTCCTCTGTTGTGCCCCAACGGACTAATGCTACTGGAGTATTAGGTGATCTTCCATGTTTTGTCAATTGCTCTTGTATCATTCCTATATTTCCAACGCCCATATAAAATACAAGGGTATCTATGGACGTTGCAAGTTTATCCCATTGGATATCTTTTCGAACCTCATCTGTGCGCTTATGTCCTGTAATAAAAGCACAGGAAGAACTGAAATCTCGATGAGTTAAAGGAATACCCGCGTAAGTAGATGCTGCAATACCAGAGGTGATACCTGGAACAATTTCAAAGGAAATCCCATTTTCTACACAAAACTCCGCTTCTTCCCCAACTCTACCAAAAATACTAGGATCTCCGCCTTTTAATCGGACAACGGTTTTTCCTTGTAGAGCGTGGCTTACTAAGATCTTATTAATCTCTTCTTGAGGAATAATATGTCGGTCAGGAAGCTTGCCGCAATACACCAATTTCACTAATGGTTTTGCATAATCTAGTAACTTTTTGTTTACTAGTCGATCATATACAATCACATCGGCAGCCTTTATCGCATTTGCACCTTTTACAGTAATTAAATCAGGATCACCAGGACCCGCACCAACAAGATATACTTTCCCTGTATTCATTGTAATTTCCCCCTTACAGGATGTGAACTAGTTTATGTGAAGTAGATAGACTTCGTTTATTGTCAATCTACGGCTTCATGAACAAGATCATTATTTTTGAGTGGATTTTTGACGATAAGCGGTGAAATAGTAACAGAACATACCTTAAAAGCAGGCATCTTGCAAAAAGGATCTAGCAAAGGTTTTATCACCCTATTAATACATTGAGAGTCTCCCCAATGAAAGGGAGCGAAGATTGTATCTTTGCGAATAGTTTCTGTAAACTTACTTCGAATAACCATGGTTCCTTGTGGTGAACGAAGCTCCACTAATTCACCATCTTGAATGTTATACCGAAAGGCAGTATCGGGGTGAACCTCTAACAACGGTTCTTTTGCTCGTTTTAGTAGTTCAGAACTTCGTCTTGTTTGAACTCCCGTTAAATAGTGCTCCATGAGTCTTCCTGTAGTTAATGAAAGTGGATAGCTTTCATTTGATTTCTCTACTATAGCCCGTTGGAGTGGATAAAACAATGCTTTCCCATCTCCGTGGACAAACGTATCGTCAAATAATCGTGAGGTACCATGATGATTTTCGTCTGGACAGGGCCAAAAAATCCCTTGTTCTCTTATACGATTGTACGTTATTCCGTAATAGTCCGCAATTCCGCCTTTGCTTGCAATTCGAAGTTCGTTAAAAATATCTTCCGCAGATTCATATGAAAAGTAGGATTGATACCCAAGAGTGCCAGCTAAGTCACGTAAGATTTCCCAATCATGTTTTGCTTCGTCGGGTTTTGGACGTTCAGCTTGGCGTAACACAACTCGGCCTTCTAAGTTCGTCATGGTACCTTCATCCTCAAGGTAACTAGAAGAAGGCAGGATTAAATCTGCTAATCTTGCAGTTTCAGATATAAACATATCAACAACAACAAGGAATTTTAGTTTTTGTAATGCCTTTTCTACTAAAATAGCATTGGGATTAGATACAACGGGATTGGAAGCCATAATGAACATTCCTTGTATTTCTCCCTCATCCACTTTTTCCATCAGTTCGTAAGCCGAAACTCCTTTACGTGGTAAGGTGGTTTCTTCCACTCCCCATACGTCAGCGATATACTTTCGATGTTCATCGTTTTCAATGGATCGATAACCAGGAAGTTGATCTGCTTTTTGCCCATGTTCTCTTCCACCTTGACCATTTCCTTGACCTGTAATCGCACCATAGCCACAAGCGTATTTTCCTATTTTTCCTGTAGCTAAAACTAGGTTAATAAACTGACGAACATTTTCGTAGCCATTTGCATGTTGTTCTACACCACGTGCTGTAAAGATGAATCCTGTTTCAGCTTTTCCGTAGGCAAGAGCAGCTTGAGTAATTTGATCAACAGGCACGCCAGAAAGAGCTGCCATTTTTTCTAGATCGATTGAATCCAAATCATGTTTTACCGTTTCAAAATCATTCGTACGGTTTTCAATAAACTCCTTGTTAATTAAACCCTTTTCATAGATTACCTTCAACATACCGTTTGCCACAGATGAATCCATACCTGGCTTTACTTGCAAATGTAAATCAGCTAACTTAGAGGTACCTGTGACTCGTGGATCGATTACGATGATAAAGGCACCGTTCTTTTTCGCTTTTCGAAAATAAGGCATGATCGTAGGTTGGCAATCTGCAATATTTGTTCCTGCAAGTATAATACATTTTGCATCAGGGATTTCTTCTAAACTGTTGGTTAAGCCACGATCTATTCCGAATGCAGCATTTCCAGCTGATGCAGCAGCACTCATGCAAAATCTTCCATTATAATCGATATGCTTCGTTTTTAAGGCCACTCTAGCAAATTTCCCTAGAAGGTAAGCTTCTTCATTCGTTAACGAGCCACCACCATATACTCCGATTGCGTCGTTACCAAATTCGCTTTGGATTTCATTAAATTGAGCTGCAATGTATTCATTAACTAACTCCCAAGGTACTCTCACAAATTCTCCATCTATTTTTAGGAGAGGGTGGGTTACACGTTCTCCGTTGATGACATGCTGGTGAGCGTTAACCCCTTTCATGCATAAACGTCCTTGGGAAGTTGGATCGAGTTTATTTGGTTTTGCTTTAAAACGTTTCCGTGTAATAATTCGTTCTTCTGTTAATTCCATGGAGCATTGAACACTACAATAAGGGCATTGCGTTGACATCACTTTTTCTGTACTTTTTTCAAGTTGTTCGGAACGGAAATGTTTCAGAAAATCACTCAATTTATCTCACACCTTTTCCTGTGATAGATGCTGTCTTTATATAAGGACGTATACAATGTCATTTATTACTTCTACTGTGTATGTTTTTACGCATCCATCATCAGGCTTTTGAACTTCCCCTGAGGTAACATCAATTTTCCAATCATGTAATGGACAAAAAACATACTCGCCACTCACAATTCCTTGAGATAGTGGACCTTGTTTATGTGGACATCGATTTTCAATTGCTTTAATCTTGCCGTTTGATAATCGAAATAGTGCTATTTCGTGTTCCCCGATGATAACTTCTTTCCCAACTTGAAGAGGAAGATCGTTTAGATGAGCAACTTGAATCTTTTGTTTTTCTTCTACTTTACTCATGTTTTCAGCCCCTTTGTAAACTGTGATTCTTCTGCCACTGGCGGAAGATATATTAAGCTATTTTGTTTTGTCTACCTGAAAATACGTGTATCAGACTAATATGGAATACTCACATTGTTGGTTGGTATTCCATTCGCTCCAGTCCACTCCTTTCCTGTGGGGAGTTACCGAGCCTCTGCTCTGCTTCCCACAGGAGTTCGTGGACCTGCGCTCATTCGATATAAAGTGAGGAGTACTAATATGCTTCATAACGTATTTTCATTCTTTATGTGCAATTTCTCTATTGAATTACTTCCACTGCTTTGTTTTTGAATAGTTCTTCTGTGTGTTTTTCGTCTTCTATAATATCTTTCCACGGATCTTTCAATGGTGATAATGCAATTTCCATTCTCTCAATCAACTGTTTTCTCGTTTGGGAGTCTTCAAGAATGACAGATTTTATATGATCTAACCCCACGCGTTCTACCCAGTGAGAGGTTCTTTCTAAATAACGTGCATCTTCGCGATAGTATTGCAGGTATGCTGAAATCGTGTCTAACACTTCGCTCGTTGTTTTCACTTTACAGAGAAGTTCTGCTTCTCTTAATTGAGTTCCGCCATTTCCACCAACGTAGATTTCCCAGGCACCATCAACACCGATAATTCCAACATCCTTAATACTAGATTCGGCACAGTTTCTCGGACAGGCAGACACGGCCATTTTTACTTTATGTGGAGTATTCAATCGTTCATATTTCTTCTCAATTTCAATTCCTAGTCCAATAGAATCTTGTGTACCAAATCGACAGAAGTTTTCTCCTACGCATGTTTTAACTGTTCGAATGGACTTTCCATAAGCATATCCAGAAGGCATATCTAGGTCTTTCCAAACACTTGGTAAATCTTCCTTTTTAATTCCTAAAAGGTCAATTCTCTGACCACCAGTGACTTTAACAAGAGGTACGTTGTATTTATCTGCAACGTCTGCAATTTTACGTAGATCCTTCGAGTTTGTTACCCCACCATACATTCTAGGTACAACGGAGTAGGTTCCATTGTTTTGGATGTTAGCATGCATCCGTTCGTTTACAAAACGAGATTCACGCTCATCTTCGTAGTCAGTTGGACTTACCATTCCAAGGTAATAGTTTAGTGCTGGACGACATTTCGAGCAGCCTTCTTCTGATTTCCAACCTAATACGTTCATAACTTCTTTCGTGTGAGATAATCCTTTCTCCCGTATTTCAGCAACTACCTCTTCATGAGTTAAATCAGTACAAGCACATACTGTTTCTTTTTCCTCTACGGCTTCGAACTCATCCCCAAGGGTACATGATAATACATCGCCTACTAGATTTTTACATGTACCACAGGACCGGGAAGCGTTCGTACAATCCCGAATCTGTCCAACAGAAGTAAGACCGTTTTCTTTAATTGCAGTAACAATATCACCCTTAGAAACACCGTTACACCCACAAATGATTTCACTATCATCCATATCTGCTACAAGGTTGGTTGCACCTTGATCTGGAGATTGAAGAATACTAACCTCGCCCATTTCTGAAATGTCTGTTTGTTTATTAATCATGCTTAGCAAACGAGAACCTTCGGATGTTTCTCCAAATAGAACAGCACCAACGATACGATTGTCTTTTACAACTACTTTTTTATAAACACCCTTAAATTCGTCTTGTACACGAATGGCTTTGTAATTAGGATTATCGTTAAATTCTCCCGCGGAAAATACATTTACACCACTTACCTTCAATTTGGTAGAGAGAACCGATCCTTGATATCCAGAACCAGCATCTGTTTCACAAATCTTTTTAGCTAAAACTTTCCCTTGTTCGTATAACGGAGCCACAAGTCCATACACCATTTCACGATGCTCTGCACATTCGCCTACTGCGTAAATGTTAGGGGAGTTTGTTTGCATAAAGTCGTTTACAATAATTCCACGGTTCGTATCAATGTTACTTGCCTTGGCAACATCTACGTTTGGTTTGATCCCGACAGCCATAACTACAAGGTCAGCCTTCACTACTTTCCCACCTTTGAAAGCTACCTTTTCCACTCGATTTTTCCCAAGGATAGCTTCTGTTTGGTGGTTCATTAAAAAATTCATTCCTTGATTCTCAAGCTCTTTCTGTAGCATCGCAGAGGCTGTAGGATCTAATTGGCGTTCCATTAGATAATCTAAAATATGGACTACATCTACTTCCATTCCGAGGTTTAACAGCCCTCTAGCAGCTTCAAGACCTAGTAAACCACCGCCAATAACAACTGCTCGCTTATAATTATTGGAGGCACTTATCATTGCTTCACAGTCTTCAATATTCCGAAAAGCGATAACTCCTTCTTTATCAGCACCAGGCAGAGGAAGCATAAATGGATGTGAACCGGTTGCTAAAATAAGGTCATCATATTCCACCGCACGATCTTTGTCTGTTATAATTATTTTCTTTTCTTTATCGATTTTGACCACTGTTTCACTAGTAAAGAGTGTAATATTGTTGTCTTTGTACCAGTCATACGAGTTAAGTACGATATCATCTACCGTTGTGTCTCCCTGTAAGACAGAAGACAACATGATTCTGTTATAATTCGGATGTGGTTCCGAACCAAATACAGTGATATCGAAAAGATCAGGATCCACCTTTAAAATTTCTTCTAAGCATCGAATACCAGCCATTCCATTACCAACAAGAACTAGTTTTCTTTTCGTCATTAATACCCCTCCATGTTTATAGACTTAATCATGATTAAGTTTGTAGAGATTTTTTAGAAAACAGTAATTAAATCACTTGTTTACAGCAACCTTTTTCACTTCGAATTCTACTTCCGTATCTTTTATTGCGTTTGCTCTATCCACTGAAGATTCATAGTAATCATTAGCGAAGGAGTTCTCTGGCTCCTCTAACCAAAAGTAACAAATAACAAAACTTGCAAATGCTCCGCCAGCAAGGATGAAGAAAAACTGTTGTGGTGTAACAAAGGTATAGAGTGTTAAATAAATGGTGGAACCAACATTACCATAAGCACCAGCCATACCGGCTACCTGACCAGTAATTCGTTTTTTAATCATTGGAATGATGGCGAAGGTAGCACCCTCAGAGCCTTGAACGAATATAGATGTTAGAATGGTAAGTGCTACAGCTAGGATTAATGGCCAACCTGAATCAATAAAGCCCATACCGAGGAGACCAATGGTTATCCCAATCATATATATAAGCATTACTTTTTTTCGATTGCCCATACGATCGGACATAATCCCACCAAGAGGTCTTGCAATTAAATTGATAAAAGCAAAGGATGCAGCAATTAAACCAGCGGATGTTGCGGAAAGAGAGAATGTAAGCTGGAAGAACATCGGTAACATAGAGACGATTGCCAGCTCTGCACCGAAATTGGCAAAATAGGTACTATTTAAAGCTGCAACATTTTTAAAGTTATATTGATCGTCCTTTGGTACTCCTTTTCTTAAAATAGGAACGTTTACTTCTAATATTTTATAAACTTGGTAAACCATCACTGTTCCTATCACGGCGTAGGTAATATAAAGAACGGTGGAGGAGATGAATCCCATACCTTCTAATCTCCATGCGAGAACACCTAAAGCTCCCCCTAACGGAAGTGTCCATAAAATGAGTGAGATCATATCCTTCCATGTACTGACTTCCATAGCACCAGATTTTTTCGGTACAACAAATGCCTTCCCCTCTGGAGTGTCTTTAACAGAGAAGAAGTAAATCACTCCGTAAATGATACAAATGACACCTGTAAAGGCAATAGCAAAACGCCAGCCATTTTCTCCACCAAACATCGTAAGGGCAAACCAAGGAAGGAGCATTGCACCAGCTGCCGATCCGAAGTTACCCCAGCCTCCATAAATTCCTTCCGCGAAGCCAACATCTTTTGGAGGGAACCACTCAGCCACCATGCGAATTCCAATTACGAAACTAGCACCAATACTACTCAATAAAAGACGCGAAACCATTAACTGAGTCCATGAATCTCCAAAGGCAAACATGAACGTAGGAATAGACATAAGTACTAATAGACCAGAATAAACAACTCTAGGTCCAAAGCGGTCAATTAACATACCAATCACAATTCGAGCTGGAATAGTTAAAGCCACGTTAATAATTGCTAATGCCGCAATGTGGTCACCTGTAAGCCAATCGCTTGTTTCTAGCATCGTTGTTGCTAACGGAGCCATATTGAACCATGTGAAAAATGATATAAAAAATGCGATCCATGTAAGATGAAGAACTTTCATCTGTTCATTTTTGAATTTAAAAATATCTCTAATTTTCAAAGAAGATTCCTCCTTATTTCTTTTTTATTTATTTAGCTTTATTTGTATAGGTGTTAAATATATAAATTTGGAAAGTGAGTAAATGTAGTTCTTGTTTGCTATCTAACTTATCTGTGATTATGGCATAGGAAAAAGAGGAAATCAGCAAATGTGGAAGGAAACCTAACAAGTGTTGGTGCTGTCATGACGGGTGTTTAAGTGAGGGAAAGATTGTCTTGATAAGGATGTAAGCGGTTAATGATTTGTGTAAAAAAATTTATATTTTTCTGACAATATTTCGAGTACGGAAACTTTTTTGACAGAGGGGAGATGGCAGGGGGCTGGGTCAGGCGGCAAAAGAGGGGAGCAAGGTGGGGGTGGGATTTGCCGTATTTTGTAAGACGAGCATTAAAGTTGACTATCCGAGCATAAAAAGAGGGAAGCCAAGCATTAAATAGTTCAAGCCGAACATTAAATTGTGTGCTTTTTAAGCAGACGTAGATTTTGTGATTATATATTGAAGATAGTTTTCTGTGGAAGCACATAAGTTGCTTGATTGGAACATAGCAAAAGATAATTTGCTAACCCCTTTATGAAATCGCACAAAAAAGTGGTTGGATCGCACAGAAATCGCGAGGATCGCACAGAAACGTGGTTGGATCGCACAGAAATCGCGAGGATCGCACAGAAACGTGGTTGGATCGCACAGAAATCGCGAGGATCGCACAAAAAAGTGGTTGGATCGCACAGAAATCGCGAGGATCGCACAAAAGAGTGGTTGGATCGCACAGAAATCGCGAGGATGGCACAAAACAGTGTTCAGATCGCTCAGTAATGTGGAATAATCGTTAAAAAAAACAAAAAAAGTAGTCCCACAGTAAAAATAGGACCACCTTTGATCATTAGTATCTCAATTTATTCAAATCAAACGAAGGTACAAGTCCTTCTTTAGCAGCTCTTCCTAATAAAGCCTCTACTGCAGCGAAGCCGTCGTCTCCGAGGTTTTCTGTAAACTCATTTACATACAGTTCAATGTGAGCCTTTGCTACATCAGGAGACATTTCTTGGGCGTGCTCCATTACATAGTTTTGTGATTCTTCTGGATTTTTCCAGGCATATCGAACAGATTCTCGAACCCAGTTTTCAATAGAAGTAAGATCCAAAGAGCGGCGAGCGATAATCGCACCTAATGGTATTGGTAGACCAGTATCTGACTCCCACCAGTTACCAAGGTCGGAAACGAGAGATAGTCCATATTCCTGATATGTAAATCGTGCTTCATGGATTACGAGACCCGCATCGATTTTCCCATCACGAACGGCTGGCATGATTTCATGAAATGGCATAACAACAATTTCGCCAACTCCGCCGGGAACTTGCTGAGCCGCCCATAAACGGAATAGGAGGTAAGCTGTAGATTTCTCACTAGGAACGGCAACCCGTTTACCTTTTAAATCTGCTGGGCTTGTACTTTGATTACTTAACACAAGAGGACCGCAACCTCTTCCTAAAGCACCTCCACATGGAATTAACGCATAGTCATCTAAGACATAAGGCAAAGCAGCAAATGATATTTTCATGATTTCAGGAGCATCAGGTTTTACAGCTAAATTATTTGTTATATCAATGTCGGCATAGGTTACCTCTAGATCAGGGGCCTCTACCAACTTATTTACTGCTGCGTGGAAAACAAAGGTATCGTTCGGGCATGGGGAAAAATAAATGTTCATTATAATACCTCCTCTAATACAGAAAATGTGGTTTCTAACGACTGTAGAGCTTCTTTTAATTTCCATGCTTCTCTATTTCGTGGACCAACAGCATTAGAAATCGTTCGTATTTCTAAGACAGGAATTCCTTGAATGGAAGCGGCTGTTGCTACCCCGAAGCCTTCCATTGCTTCTGCAGTTGCTCCAGGATATTGCTTCGAGAGTAACTCAGCTGTTTCGGTAGTTCCAGTTACAGTTGATAAAGTCAGGATAGGACCTGATTGAACTTTGAGTCCTTGCGAAGAGAGAATCTTTGTAATCGTAGAAACAAGCTCAATATCAACAGATACGCGAGAAGATCCGAAACCTAATTCTTCTATTGGAAGAAAGCCTTCACTCGTTTCGGCACCGAGATCAGCGGAGATGATTTCCGTAGCAACAGCAACAGAAGTAACCTCTGCCATATTAGGGAAGCCACCTCCAATTCCTGCGCTAATTACTAAATCGTAATTCTCAAACGTTAGAGCAGTAGCTGTATTCGCAGCGGCTACAGCTGGTCCTACACCAGCTAGTTTCACATCATATCGATAATTATTTTTAATTCCTCTGGTAACTGCATCTTTTTCTGCATTTACTGCAGTCATTACGAGAATTCGCTTTTTAGGTTCCATAATATCGCCTCACATATTGTCACACTAGAGTAATAGTCATTACTACTATACCACTTTCTTTTTTATATGAAAAAAATTGAAGAGGATTGAAATGTAGTTTTGTTTTGGTAGATTTTATTAGCAAGTCGATTGCTAGGATGATAATGGTTGTCTACCCTGGAAATACGCGTATCAGACTATCTAGTGATACTAATTTTGTTGAATGATATTCCATTCACTTCATCCCACTCGCTGTCCTGTGGGCACAGAGTCATGTCACCATCCTGGTTCCGCTCTGCGGGGTCTCGCCTCTCCTCTACTTCCCACTAGTCTCGGGGCTTACATTCATTCCATATAATGACCCACAGTACTAAAACTACTTCATAACGTATTTTCATCCGCCTTGGTGAAAATTTTCGCCTACGTCGATTTCTCTGGAAAAAATATTTTCTGAACATTTTCACTTTTTTGCTGGAATTCCATTGACTTTCTTTTTTTATGATGTACCATTTAAATAAAATTGTAGTTTTTCTAACACAGTTGAGGTGTGGTATATATGAGATATGCATTTGCGAAAAGGGTTCGACATTTACAATCATCAGCAGTTCGCGATATTTTAAAAGTAGTAAGCAAAGGAAATGTGATTTCATTTGCAGGTGGTTTACCAGATGATGATTTATTTCCATTAGATGGTGTGAGAGAGGCGTTTGAGAAGACGTTTGAAACTGGAAAAAAGCCGTTGCAATACATTGAAACGGAAGGGTATATGCCATTACGAGAAATTTTAGTTGACCGGATGGCTATAAAGGGGATTGACACTTACACTCCAGAGAGTCTCTTATTAACAACAGGTTCTCAACAAGCCATTGATCTTTTCTCAAGGGTAATGTTTAATCCTGGAGATGTTATTTTAACGGAAAATCCAACCTATTTAGCTGCGCTACAGGTTTTTGAATCGTATGAAGCTAATGTTATTCCAGTAGAATCTGATGAGTTTGGTATGATAGAAGAGGATCTGGAACATAAAATTAGAAAGTATAAGCCTAAATGCATTTATGTGGTACCTACTTTTTCTAATCCTGCAGGAAAAGTGTGGTCCATGGAACGTCGAAATTTATTGGTCAGTCTAGCTCATAAGTATCATGTTATGATTTTTGAGGATGATCCATATGGAGATTTACAGTTTCATAGTAATGAAACGTACACTCCTATTGCAGCCCTTGATGATGGAACCCACGTGCTTTATACAAGTACGTTCTCGAAAACAGTAGTACCTGCTCTTCGAACAGGGTGGATTGCTGGTCCACATCAAATCATTCGAATTATGTCGCAAGCAAAGCAGGCTAACGACCTCCATTCTAATTCTTTGTCACAGCAAGCACTCTTTCATTTATGTCAAAACTTTGACCTAGATGCCCATATTAACAATCTCATTACTGTGTATCGTTCCAGGATGGAGATAATGTTAGAGGAGCTAGAGAAGGCTAAATTACCTGGGCTCACGTATGTTGTTCCAAAAGGTGGCATGTTTTTTTGGATCGAGTTAGATGAAAAGATGAATACAGGTGATCTTTTAAATGTAGCAGTGAAAAATGGAGTTGCTTATGTTCCAGGGGCCCCGTTTTACGTAGGTAAAAAAGTACAACAAAACGCAATGAGATTGAATTTTACACATTCTACTCCAGATAAGATAAAAAAAGGTATGGGAATATTAACTTCTGTAATTAAAGAACAGTATACAAAGGTGTAATTTGAATTAATATCAAAAATATAGGCTGTCACGAAAATGAGTCTTTTTTCATAACGTGACAGCCTTTTTTTCATGCTGAAAAACTAGTTAGATGATGGGGTGACAAATGAAAAACTTTGAGTAATTTCCTCTAACGTTGTGATAGTAGTTAATAAGCTGAGGGATTGGAGAGTTGCTTTATGTGCTTCCATGGTTGCTGCGGAACAACAATCCTCCACAACGAATACATTGTAGCCTTCGTCTGACGCAATTCTTGCAGTCGTTTCAACTACAATATTTGTGGCAACACCAAACAATACGACATTTTCAGTCCCGTTTTCCTTAAGTAGTTCAGATAAATTAGTGTTTTGGAATGGGCCAACGCGTTGATGTTTAACGACTAATTCATAATCTAGTGGTTTTACTTCCTCAATAAAATCTGCACCATAGGTTCCTTTTACTAAAGCATTTGTTTGATGAACCATGGATAGAAGAGGCGCATTGGGATGTAGGTCAGAGTGGTCAGGTTCAAAGCAAACGGCAACATGAATGATAGGGATATTATGAGAGCGAGCGGTTGTAAGTAACTTATTTCCCATTTGTACCACATGTCGTTCCTTTGCTTGTTCAGCAAAAAAATCAGCAAACTTTCCGTCAGGAGAAACAATATCATGCTGCATGTGAAGAGATAAGAGAGTCGTTTTCGATAAATTAAAAGAATAACTCATTTTCTTTCTTCCATCTCCATTCCATTGAAAATTTAAGTTGTCAAACATTGCTGTCACCTGCATTTTAATAGGTTCACCGATTAGAAGTCAATGTATTTTTTATTTTCTGAAAAAGGTAATGGAGTTGTAATCTAGGTAATTTATACCATTGAGAAGTTACTTTGCCATCCGTTTTTTATGATATAATATAGCTGTCCTTATGAAGGAGGTGATAGGAAATGGAAAAGGAATTTGAAAAATTAATCTTGGAAGAACTGAGAGATATCAAAGGCATTTTAGGTTCACATACTGAGAAGCTGGACAAGCATAGTGTGATTTTGGACAAGCACAGTGAGATTTTGGATTCACACACGAAAAAGCTGGACAAGCACAGTGAAATTTTGGATTCACACACGAAAAAGCTGGACCAACACAGTGAAATCTTAGGAATGCATGGTGAAACGCTGCGAGAGCATGGAAGAATGTTATCTGCATTACGAACAGGGCAAGAAGAATTGAAAGCAGAATTAGATGGTATGAGACTAGAGAATGCAAAAGAGTTTGGCGAATTAAAAGAGAATGTGAAAAATGTTGAAGCTAGTATTGAAGTTTTGAAAGATGAAACATGGATGAATAAGAAAGATATTTATCGTATTAAAACAACGATGGGGCTAAAATAGTACAAGCTTATACATCGCAACATAGCCCCTATACTCCAGAAACAATGCTCCTATTTCAAACTACTACCGCCTACAGAATCACTTTATTTTACTTATACGGATTTATAGATTACTTTTAACTCTTTTTTATGAACTTACACTATGGAAAAAATAATAATGGTAAAGTTGAAATAAGAGAAATCTATCTAAAGCTGATTCACTTGAATCCTTTCAAAAAGGAAATTCAATGGGGATCAGTTTTTTTATGGGATATTTTAATTAATTAGTAGTTTTCTCTCACTTATCGTGGTTTTATTGATAAAGAGGTATGTATTTGTGAGTGAACATTAGGTTATTGAGTGATAATTGATAGTTTTGCCACTCGTTTTTTCTATTAAATTGGTTAATCTTACAATTAGTGAGGCAAATCTTACAATTGATAAGGGGATTCTTACTATTGAGAGTGGAAATTTTACAATTAGTAACAATAAATGAACAAATAGATATTTTAAAACATGCTTTAAAAAAATTTTTCATAAAAAGTGTAGTCAACATTCTTATTTGTATCGTCTATTACATGAGAGCAAGAGAGGAGGGGAGAGAGATTAGTGATGAGGTGTTAATAAAACAAGTCTTACGAGGTCAAGAACATGCCTTTCGTATTCTTATTGAAAAGTATCGAAATCATATTTATAAATCTATATATTCTGTACTGAGGAATGAGAAGGACGCAGAAGATGCAACACAAGAAGTTTTTATAAAGATCTATTACTCTCTCCCTAAATATGAAGGAAAAGGGCTTATAACATGGATGACCCGAATTGCGGTAAATTATTCCATAGATATGAAACGTAAACAGGGAAGACGGCGAGAAGAGATCGATGGGGATGTTGGATTAAAGATAAATAGTACTAATGAAGAAACCACCGAAGATACTTTTATACGAAAAGAAATGAGTTGCCGAGTGCGTGAGAAAATAGAGGAAATGCCTGAAAATTATCGTACTGTTGTATTTGGATATTACATAGAAGAAAAGAGCTTTCAGCAGATGGCTGAGGAGCAACGCGTGAAAGAGAAATCTATACGTGTAAAGCTTCATCGAGCTAGAAAATGGATGAGAGAACAGTGGAAGGAGGACGATTTTATATGAGTCATGTTTCGAAGGATGACTGGGTGCGCTATGTTCATGGGGAGCATCCAGAAGAAGTTCGTATGAAATATGAAGATCATTTATACAACTGTGATCATTGTATGGAGTTATATTTACAAGCGATGGAAGACACTTCACACACTTTACCACAGTTGGCAGACAACACCGAGATTACAGATGTAATAATGGCTCAAATATCTGGCGAGAAGGAAGTAGAGCGATTAAAGAAACGTCCTTTTTACGAAAAAACTGCTTTCCATTATGTTGTAGCGGCAGCGATGACCGTTATTCTTATGTCGTCAGGTGTGTTTCAAATGATTACTAATTATGTGGAGGATGTTCAAACAACAACATTGTCAGAACAAGCTCCTTCTATTACAGAACAATTATTACAAATTCTATTTACAAACGAGGAGCAATGAGGAGGCGATGAAATTGAATAACGAATATAGTAGCCCTGTTGTGGCATTTTTTCTAAGCTTTTTTCCTGGAGGAGGACAGTTTTACTATCAGAGACTTTTTGCTGGTGTATTTTATTTTATGGCAACGGTATTACCTGCTGTCACGGCAATTGCTTTAGTTGTCTTATTTGGATACTTCGACTTTTTTATGTTTTTGATTTTGCTTATCGGTGTTTTCTTCTATATGGTAAGCTTCATTGATACATTGATTACTAGTAGAAAACGGTCCAAGGAGTTGAAACAACGGAAGTTAGAAGGAAGTGATGGTGAAACTACACAACACTCAAGTGAGGAATATGAACGCTTTTTTACTATTGTTTTATCGTTTATCCCAGGTGTGGGTCACTTTCAATTAGGGTTAATGAATCGTGGGTTTACCTTCTTAACAGCATTTATAGGTGCGGGAATCATGATTGTTTTTATTGCCATTTTTTTACGACAAGATGTATTCCTAATCTTTATGGCTTTTTTACCAGTTGTGTGGGTGTACAGTTTCTTTGATGCAGTACAGCAGCTCAATAAAAAACAAAGGGGCGAAGAGTTACAGGATAGTTCTGTGTTAGAAGAGTTAGAGAATCGACATAAAGATGGACATAAAAGCAAAACGATAGCAACGATCTTATCTATTTTTCCAGGTGCAGGTCATTTGTACTTAGGATTACAAAAACGAGGAATTCAACTAATGGCAGCATTTCTGTTGTCGATGTATATTTTGGACGTGTTACGACTTGGCATCTTTATGTTCCTCATTCCTATCATTTGGTTTTATAGCTTTTTTGATGGATTACAGATGGCGAGTCGTCATGGAAAGGAAAATTTGGAGGATAAACCTTTAATAACGTACTTATTTAACCATCAACGTTGGATTGGGATTGGGTTTATCGCTCTAGGTGCTTTCTTTATATTAGATCGAGTATTCGTACCTTCTATTGCTCCAAGACTAACAGAGTTTTTCCAAGCAGACGTGTATTCATGGTATTACAATCACTTCCAAGTTCTTGTTGTTAGCATTTTGTTAATTGGTGGAGGAGTTAAACTTATAGCTGGGAGCAAGAAGAAGGTAGGTGCGTCGTCATGAGGACTTGGAGAGTAGGATCAATTTCAATGGGATTTACGCTATTGCTTCTCGGGGTATTTCTACTTGTCTCTCAATTTAAAGGCGGAGAAATATCCCTCATATTAATGATGTGGTGGCCAATTATCTTTATCTTACTTGGAATAGAGATTATCATCTTTCTACTTATAAAGGGGAAAGAGGATTCGATTGTAAAATACGATGTATTTAGTATTATCTTCATTGGCTTTTTAGGTACCGTTGGGGTTGGATTAGTAATAGCAACAACATTAGGGTTAGCAGAAGAAGTATCTGCAGGAATATCAATTACGGAAGAAACAGTAAATTTACCAAGTTATGACGAGATTATCCCTTCAGAGGTAAATAGAATCGTAATTGATGGTAAAGTAGATTTTTTAACAATTGAAACAACTAACAATAGAGAGTTTGCTTTTTTTGGAACCTATCGAACACAGATATCAGAGAATAGTGAACTTCTCGAGGATGACATACTTTCTGTAAAAAAAGTTGGTGACACATTTTATGTCCATGTGAAGCAACTTCCTGAAAAATATGGTTGGAATTATCGAAGCTCCCAAGTATCTGCCACAATAATCATGCCAAACTCTATCGATCTTGAGTTAGAGACAGATAGTGCGGACATCACTCTGAAACCTAGATCGCTGAAAGCGGATTGGAACATAAAGGGTTCACAGCATGCAACACTATATATTCAAGAAGATAGCGATCTGAAGCTACAGGGAATAGATGTTAGCAATTTTATAAGTGGGCATAACGAATGGGTTATAGAGGAAAAGGTGAACGAGGAGCAGAGAGAAGAATGGGAGTATTGGAACGGAGCGAAACAGAACGGAATCTTGGAATTTGGTGATGGTACTAATACCATTACATTTATCGGTGCATATGAGGTTCGAATTTTTGATCCTAAATTAAGATAAAAGGGCACATTGGTTTCCCACATGGGGAAACCAATGTGTTTTTCTATTTTATAGAAAAACCTGTAATTTGTTTTTGCATCATGTGGATCTTTCTCTCCTAAAATTAGAATTTTATAGGCTAACAAATAGTTTATGCTAGGTACTTGTACAAAGTTCCATAAAATTTGGCGAATGAATCATACGGTTCGTCCACTCATTTTATATCTTGTCTGCATAAAGTGTTAACAAACGATAAAGGGAGGTGAATATACAATGGCTGATAAAAAAGGTGGAAACGAAAAATCTCAACCATCAAAACCATTCTTCAATTACGACCCTTTTAAAGAGAAAAATGCCATTGCACCAAAATCAAGAAGTAGAAAAGCGAAACCAGATGTGAGTTATGGGAAAAAGATTGTAAAGCTTCCAGTAGTTTTAGCAGAGGAAGAAGTACAGTTAGATATTAATGCAAACATTGAATTCCCAGAACCAGTATTAGAAATTAAAGAGATTAAGAAAAATCTAAAAATCACTCAATGTAGGTTATTGCTACCAACAAATAAATTATTTATTAAAGGGTTTGTTCGAAAAAACATTCAATACGCTACACCTAAATATGGAAATAAGAAGTCGGTCGTTTCCAATATTCGCTCACTAACAATTGATGTTCCATTCAGTACAGTAACAGAGGTAGACTTTATTAACAAACCAACATTCAAGCTATTACCAGATTCACAAGAGTTCACGTATTTCAGTAAATCGAAGTTACCGAAAGGGCATCACTCTTCTGAGAAGTTGCTTTCTACTGACCTTTCCCAATACAACCAAATTAGTGGTGAGGAATTTAACGAGCTACCGTATTGCGAAATCGTTTCAAGCCACTTTATTGAATTAGATAAAGCATTAGACAGAAAAATGGGTGAAGTGGAAAACTATCGTGGTGAGGAAATAGAAGCTCCATTTGAAGAAGGAACTTTCACGAAAGTGGAAGAAAAAATGGTTGTTGAAGTAAAAATTAAAGTATTACAAGATCAACAAGTGGAGATTGATTCAAAGAAGAGCTGGTAATGAACTTTTTCCCGCTTCAATTTATGAGCAAGCAGTTTATTCTGCTTGCCTTATATTATTGTTATCGTTATTTTAGAAACGTTGATAGACAAATATAGGTGTTAATCACCAAAACATATAATATGCAACTATCGTTAGAATAATTGCTGGTATAAAGGCAACTATGTAAATGATACCGAGCAATGTAAATCGTTTTTTTGTTGTCTTTTGGTAGTTCTCGTCATTGGGATTTACTCCAATGATAATAGTGGTAACTAGTGCAAAGATACATATGATGCCGCTTATAATGATAAGTAAGTTCATATTGCAGATCTCCTTAAGATAATGTAATTAGTAAAAAGTCTAATCTGAAATACGTGCATCAGACTAACTAGTAATACTACGTTTGTAGGTTTGTATTCTATTCGTTTCAGTCAGTTTGCTTTTTTGGTGGCTACGATGTGATGGTTAGGATATAAGAATTTATTCTCATACATAGTTCGTTATTTATATTGTAAATTGATTTTCTATGAAGTTAAAGGTTTTTGTTTTGAAGATGAATTGTCATTCTGGTTTTTCTTAAGTAATTAAGGGTACTAAAAAAATATATTGCAAATACTTTTGGAAAGTATAAAATGAAGTTGGTTTAGTTTTTCCTATATGTATAGGTCTTATAGCCTTTACTTGAATGGATATACTAAAAAGAGGAAACTTTTTGCACTAAAGTACTTATTTTAAGAAAACAGTGACAATTTCGAAAGATTCTAGTATACTTATTTTTAAAATCCTTGTATGAAGGACACTTGTATTCTTAATGAGTACAATGGTAAGGGAAAGGATGTCTGTATTTATGAAGGTTGTGAAGTTTGGTGGAAGTTCTGTTGCTAGTGCCGAACAATTTAAAAAAGTTGCAAACATTATATTAGCTGATTCGGATCGGAGAATGGTAGTTGTATCCGCTCCAGGAAAGCGTCATGAAAGTGATATAAAAACGACGGATTTATTGATCCGTCTTGCGGAAAGTGTTACGGATAAAGGATACGATGAGGAAGTGCTTTATCTCATTGTTAGTAGATATAGCGAAATTATCAAAGACCTGTCTTTACATGAATCTCTTGTAAATGATATTAAAGATACGTTACTGAAAGCAATAGAAGACTACAGGCATGATGAAGATCGATTAATGGACGCATTAAAAGCAAGTGGTGAAGACAACAATGCTAAGGTAATGGCTGCCTATCTGTCATCATTAAACCAAGAAGCATACTATATATCACCAAAAGAAGCAGGGATGGTAGTTACAGATGAACCAGGTAATGCAAGAATATTGCCAGATGCCTATGCAAACTTAGAGAAATTAAGAGATCGAAAAGGAATTTTAGTTATTCCTGGATTTTTTGGCTATTCAAATAAGGGGCATATTGTAACGTTCCCACGTGGAGGATCTGATATTACTGGATCAATAGTGGCTGCAGGAGTAGGCGCGACGGAATATGAAAACTTTACAGACGTTGATTCTATCTACAGCGTTAATCCAAAACTTGTGGAAAATCCTATGGAAATAAAAGAATTAACGTATCGTGAAATGAGAGAGCTTGCTTACTCAGGGTTCTCTGTTTTCCATGACGAAGCTTTGCAGCCAGTAGTTCGAAAAAAAATACCTGTGGTAGTTAAAAATACAAATCATCCAGAAGCACCAGGTACTCGAATTGTTCATGAGCGCAAAGTGAGTGGGTACCCTGTTGTAGGAATAGCAAGTGATACTGATTTTTGTAGTATCAATATAACGAAATATTTAATGAATCGTGAAGTAGGCTTTGGCAGGCACCTTTTAGAAATATTGGAGGATGAAGGAATCTCATTTGAACATACGCCATCTGGCATTGATAATATGTCTGTTATTGTACGTGGCGATCAGTTGAAAAATGGGAAAGAAGAAAGAATAATCCACCGAATCCGTACAGAATTGTTTGTAGATGATGTTCAGATAGAAAGATTTTTAGCAATGATCATGGTTGTTGGAGAAGGTATGGCTAAAACATTAGGCATTGCTTCTAAAGCTACGATGGCATTATCAGATGCTGGGGTTAACATAAAGATGATAAATCAAGGTTCGTCAGAAGGAAGTATGATGTTCGGAGTGAACGAAGATCAAGTGGATCTTGCGGTTACAAGCTTGTACCATGCTTATTTTTCTCCAGTAGGAGTTCGTTAATACGTTAAAATGAAACAAGAACGCATGGGGCGACGGGAACCCCCCCTTGCGTTCTTTACTGTATTATCGTTGAAACGACTTATATGGGTGAAGTGTAAGATGCATGTTAAGTTACTTACTTGATTTTAAGGGGCCACTTAATAAATAAGGATCCACCCTCCATGGTTAAATGCAAGAGGGTGAACCTACCTTAATAATATGCGGTGATTATCATATTCTTGATGAAATCGGTTCTTTCATTTCCACTCAAAAGGAGTTGCTTGATACACATAGTAATTTAACCAATTGGAAAAAAGCAAGTGGGCATGAGAACGCCAACGATTTAAAGGTTTTTCCTCAGGGTTATTGTTAGGGAAATAGTATGCAGGTACATTTACCTGTAATCCTTTTTCGCAATCTCGTTGATACTCCTCTGCAAGGGTGGTTGTATCATACTCTAGGTGGCCTGTTGCAAATACGTGTTTTCCATCCTTTGATTTAATTAGAAACGGTCCAGCTTCTGGTGAGGAAGCTAAAAGTACTAAATTTTCATTAGCTTCAATTTCTTCAATTGAGACATCGGTGTATCGAGAGTGTGGTGCAATAAATTCATCATCGAAGCCACGAAGTAATTCAATTCCTGGCTCCGTAATAATACGGTGACTAAAGACTCCTGAGCATTTTTGTTGCAAGGCAAACTTATTTATACCGTAGTAATGGTATAATGCTGCCTGTGCTCCCCAACAAATATGCATCGTTGAAGTTACATTGTCTTCTGCCCAATCCATAATTTCTGTAATTTCCTCCCAATACCCTACATCTTCAAATTTGAAGTGTTCGATAGGAGCACCCGTAATAATCATTCCATCAAATCGTTTCTCTTTAATGCTTGCAAAATCAGTATAAAATTCTGCTAGATGAGATTGACTTACGTTTTTTGGTTCGTAGGACATTGTCCTTAAAAAAGTAATATTTAGTTGTAACGGTGTATTACCTAACAAACGTAGAAGATGCGTTTCTGTCTTTTGTTTTTCAGGCATCAAATTTAAAATCACAATATTTAACGGACGGATGTCTTGGGTTACAGCCCGTTCATCATCCATGATAAATATATTCTCGGTTTCTAATATCTTTCGAGAAGGTAGTAGTTTAGGTATAGTAATTGGCAATGGATCATCCCTCAATTATTTGAATTTTCTTGTAATCATCATTATTATAACAGTTGTGAAGAAATCTTCAATACGTTTGGACTTTAATACTGTGTTAATTTACTATATAAAAGTATAAAACTTCCAGATACGAAATAAAAATATTGCCATATGAGCACGATCCCACTATAATCCTAATATGCATTCTGAAAGAAACGGGAGGTTTTAACTATTGATTCGTCGATTTATATCTTATTATATACCTCACAAAAAGCTTTTTGCAGCAGACTTTAGTAGTGCCATTGTTGTAGCTATACTAGAATTGGCGTTTCCGTTGGCTGTCCAATGGTTCGTAGATTCTTTGCTGCCGACAGGAGATTGGTCAACTATTGTCTATGTAGGTATTGCGCTGTTTTTTGTCTATGGATTAAGTACGTTTTTACAATATGTTGTCCATTATTGGGGGCATAAGCTAGGAATTAACATTGAAACAGATATGCGGGAGCAATTATTTGAGCACACGCAAAAACAATCGTTTCGATATTTTGATAATACGAAAACTGGTCATGTTATGAGTCGATTCACGAACGATCTTTTTGATATTGGGGAATTAGCCCATCACGGACCAGAGGATATGTTCATTGCCCTTATGACTTTTATTGGTGCATTTTGGATTATGTTTACCATTAATGTGGAGCTAGCACTTGTTATCTTATGTATTGTTCCATTATTGATTGGTCTTATCGTTTTTTGTAACCTGCAAATGAACAAAGCATGGAAGCAAATGTTTAGTGATATTGCCGATGTGAATGCTCGGGTAGAAGATAGTGTGTCTGGAGTTCGAGTAGTGCAATCTTTTACTAATGAAAGATTTGAGATTGCAAGATTTAGCAAAGAAAACAAGAAATTCCGTAAAGCGAAGATACTATCTTATAAAGTTATGGCATTTAGTTTATCAAGTATTTACATGTTAACTAGATTTATGATCTTAGCAGTATTAATTGTCGGTGCTTGGTTAACATTCACAGGCCAGCTATCTGCTGGAGCTCTAGTGGCATTCATTTTATATGTTAATGTACTGTTAAAACCAATTGATAAGATAAGTGCGTTAATGGAGCTATATCCAAAAGGAATGGCAGGATTTAAGCGTTTTACAGAAATGATTGATACAGAGCCTGAAGTTCAGAATAGGGAAGATGCAGTGGAGGTTTCAGGACTTCGAGGAGATATATCTTTTAAGGATGTAACCTTCCAATATGAGAATAACAAGCCTGTATTAGAAGGGATCAATTTGCATGTTCGTGCTGGTGATACTGTTGCATTTGTAGGTCCTTCTGGAGCTGGGAAAACAACAATTTGTTCTCTTATACCAAGGTTTTATGATGTGAATGACGGGTCTATTACCATTGACGGAATAGATCTCCGTGATATGACAAAAGAATCGTTACGAGGTCATATTGGAATTGTTCAGCAAGATGTCTTCTTGTTTACAGGAACACTTCGTGAGAATATTGCTTATGGTCGTCTGGATGCATCGGATAAAGAGATTGGAGAAGCCGCTCGACGTGCACACTTAGAAGCCTTTATCCAAAGTCTACCAGATGGGTACGATACCCAAATTGGGGAGAGAGGACTAAAGCTTTCTGGAGGACAGAAACAACGAATTGCTATTGCAAGAATGTTTTTGAAAAACCCACCAATTCTAATTTTAGATGAAGCAACATCTGCATTAGATACAGAAACAGAAATGATTATTCAGGAAGCATTATCTGAGTTAGCGAAGGATAGAACGACATTGGTTATAGCTCACCGTCTTGCTACGATACGAAGTGCAGACCGAATTGTTGTAGTTACAGAGGATGGTATTGCCGAAGAAGGCTCCCACGACGAGTTAATTGCACAGGGTGGTGTGTTTGCTAACTTACACCGAGTGCAATATCAAAGGTGAATGTAGTTTGTTTTTTAGTATAAAGAATAGATAAGGCTAGGAAACAACGAAAGTGTTTAGCTGAGAAGACGAACTGTGTGTAACCTTAGCGGAGGAAATATACGAAGACTCCGCCGGGATAAAAAGGCAAGGGTGAGACCCCAGAGTGTTAAGCTCTCGGCGGCTCACCAGCCGCCCACGGAAAGCGAAGTATATTTCCGTAGCGATAATATACACAGTATCAGTTCGTTGGATATTGAGTGCGAAAACACATTTGACCCAGCCACTTAAATTCTGATATGGCGTCTGGCTTCTGATTCTTACTATTTTTCAAAATAATCTACTAATGCTGCTGCTCCATAGAGTCCTAAATCTCCTCCAAGTGTAGTCAACGAAAACTCCAAACCTTCCCCAATACTTGGCAGGATGATATTACGAGATTTCTCAATAACTGCGTTTATAAATGTATCACCAGATTCCATAACGCCTCCTCCAAATACTATTTTTTGAGGATTGTAAGCATGGACAACATTTGTAATTCCAATAGCTAAATCTGTTTGAACTTGGTCCATTAATGTGGTTGCAAAATTGTCACCTTGTTGAGCAGCTTCCAGTACTTCCTTCGACGTTAGAGGACTTACATTTCTTAGTGTGGAGGAAGCGTTAGAATTTCTTAAATGTTTTTTCGCTAAGGAAGCAATGCCCGTTCCTGAAGCTTGTGCTTCCAAGCAACCACGATTTCCGCAACCACACATTTCCCCGTCAGGCCGGATGATCATATGACCCACTTCTCCTGCATTTCCGTTGTGACCCAACATCAATGTCCCGTCTACGATCACACCACTACCAATACCTGTACTAACAGTAATATATACGAGATTTTTCACTTCTTCTTTATAAGAATATAAGTACTCTCCTAATGCAGCTGCATTGGCATCATTATGTAAAAATACTGGGATGTTGTATTCCGCTTGTATAATTTGTTTTAACGGTACATTCTTCCAACTTGGTAAATTGGGAGGTGCTTGGATTTCTCCCTTAAAAGGATCTAAAGGACCAGGAGAACCGATACCTATTCCTTTCATATCTAATATTTGTAAGTTTCCTTCTTGTAAAACTTGATTTATTAACTCTTTCAAACGTTCAATCGTTGCCGCAACACCCTCATGAGAGTGTGTTGGAACCTTTTTCTTACAGATAAGAACTCCCCCATCTGCAAATACGCCAACTCTCATGTTTGTTCCACCTATGTCGATGCCGATACGGTACATGGTGAATTCCCCCATTTCGCTCAAAATATATCATGCTATTAATTTTACCTTAAAAGGTGTTTGGATGATTCTATAATTTTACATAAAGAGTATCTTTTTCAAGGCTACGTTTAAGAAAGCGCGTGATATTTGACAAAGTCTGGAGGAAGCAGGACTAAATTGTCAAGAAAGCATGCTTTGCGGTATCTCGCCCCTACTCAACTTCCCACTGTAGTTCGTGGACTTTCGCTCCTTCTATAAAATGATAATAGTATTAATCTTCTTCTCAATTTATTTTCATCTGATAGATATCTTTCCTCGTTAATATCCCTTTTCATAATCCACGACATTAATAGAAAGAGGAGTACCTGCAACATAATTTTTCAAGTTTGGTATGAAAATCTCTTCTATTAATCGTTGGTTGTAGTGTTCTGTTGCTCCTGACGTGTGTGGGGTGATGATAACATTCTCCATCTCCCATAATGGACTATCTTCCGGTAGAGGTTCCACTTCAAAAACGTCTAAACCCGCTCCAGCAATTTGACCATGTGTAAGTGCTTCAATTAAATCTGCTTCTACAACAATTTCTCCGCGACCAATATTGATAAAAAAAGAGGAGTCTTTCATTAATTCAAATTGTCTATTGGAAAACATTTGTTTTGTCTCGTTCGTGAGGGGTAATGTTATAACAACATAATCACACTGTGGAAGCACTGTATTTAATTCATGTTGTGTGTACATTTGATCTACATCTGCTTCAGGAGCACCAGAATGACGAACTCCGAGAACCTTCATTCCGAATGCTTTTGCGATTTTTGCGGTTTCTTTTCCGATGGCACCTACACCAATAATACCGATTGTTTTGTTATGCATTTCAAGCTTTAATCCAGCGTTCTCCCATGTTTTCGTTTGTTGATTCCGTACATAGGTATGGATTTTTCTAGTTAAGCCTAACATGAGTGCAAAGATTGTTTCAGAAATAGGAAAGGAATGGACTCCATTGGCGCTGGTAACTGTAATTTCTCGTTTGGAGAATTCATCTAATGGAATACTGTTTACACCAGCACTCCACGTTTGAAGCCAGCGAAGGTGCGGTTTTCGGCACATGCATTTCTTTTCTATTTCTTTTGTCCAACCAGCTATGATTTCCGCATCTTGCAATTGATCTATCCAAATCTCTTTTTCTTTTCCAACAAAAACTTCCCAGGCAGGAATAATAGATTTTATTTTCTCAGTGAGAGTAGGATCAATGTTTCTCGGAATAACAAGTTTTTTCGTAGACATTTTGATATCTCCCATCCTTTCATTTGTTTCTATTTTATATGATAAATATCATGAAAGAAAATTAAAGGTTGGTACATTTGAGTTTAAAACGAGAGTTAGGTTACTATGGAAGGATAAGCTATCATGATGAAATAAGGTGAGTACAATGAGACAGAGTAAATATTCTTTTCCAAGCTATTGGAAGGGGAAGACTTCGAAAAATGTGGATATATGGAGCGGATCTTATGATAATATACCACTAAATAAAGGATCCGTAATATTGCAAATTTCTATAATAAATTCTTATAGTAACTTATACGAAGATAGCTGGGTTGTTTATCCAAACATACAGAGTGTCCTTGGCTTTTTGCAATTTTTCTATCTGCCTACTGCATTCTTAGGGATTTTAGATGATGAAGCTGACGATTCCTACTATTTTGAAGAAGATTTAGGTGAGGTTTTAGATTATTTTAAAGAAAAGCTTCCAGAGGACGAAGAAAGAATAACGCAGATGGAAGATGTTTACTATGAGCTAATCCAGTTCTGGGAAAAAGACGAACATGCTATTTCTCACGACATAAAAGAGTGGGGTGAAAAGTTTAACGAACAATGGAATAAAGAGAAAGGAATCTCATTTTTCATCAACATCTTTCGTTCTCCGAAAGAAGTTGCAGAGTATATCATCCATTCATACGAAGAAGATCTCGGGCTAGAAAGCCTACAAGCAGATATTGGTCTATCCAAAGAAAGTTTTTTACAATTAACCGATGACTATATCTATAATAACCAATTTGCCCAACGTCAATTTATGCGAATAGTGACGCAAAAACTGAATGTGACAATATAAATGGAACTACCTCAAAGGAATATTCCTTTGAGGTATATCTGTAACTTATTCTTCTTCCTCTTCGTCATGTCTCTTTTTCACATAATATCCATAAGAAAACGCACCGTAGATACAGAGAGAAAACACTCCACCCATGATAAGACTATCCATTAATGAACCTTCACCTAAAATCACATACAATAGTAATGTAGAACCAATACCAACGACGATCGATAGTATAATGATATTTGTTAAAGAATTAAATAAGGATCTAGCTGATTTCGGTTTGTCTTCATTTTCAACAGATACCCGCATATTTAATAAAGCAGATATGATGCTAGGGATGAGAACGACATAGGTTAGTGGTGTACCGGTGGCTCCTTTTCCTTGAATGAAAGCTTCATATACCCAAAGACTGACTAGGAGTATCGTTTGTATGGCGAAAACGGTTCGAATATTTTTTAGATTTTCCAGTTTCAAACGTTCATCTTGTATTTTCTTGATCATTCATTCCTCTCCTTTTCTGCCCAGAATAATTCATCTAACGTTTTGTTCACAGTATGACAAATTTCTAAACAAAGCTTTAACGTTGGATTATACTTCCCCTTCTCGATTAAGCTAATTGTTTGTCTTGTTACTCCTATTTTTTCTGCCAGTTGCTGCTGTGTTAAATTTACTTGCATTCGAGCGATTTTCACGTTGTTTTTCAACAAATATCAATCCTCCAAGTCAAATTATACCATCATTATTGTAATGTATATATTCCATAATGTAAATTATATTTTGCATTTTGTAAGTTATACATTACATTGACTAGGGAGTAAATTAAATAAACAATTGCCAGATTATTTGGTAAAATAAAAGGTATATATTGAGGAGGAATTCGAATGTCGGATGGAATGCTGGAAAACAAGGAAGTATATATATCACCAGAAGTAGCAGTTGTGTATAAACAGCTTTTACAAACTAGTATTGTGAAAGAAGGCTTAGTTTGGTTAAAAGAGCAAAATGAACAAACTCTTCAAGATCAAATCGAGCTAACAGAAATTCCAGCCCCAACGTTTCAAGAAGAAATGCGCGGAAAGGAATTTAAAAGAAGATTAGAAGAGTTAGGTTTAGAAAATATAGAAAAAGACCAAGTGGGAAATGTGTTTGGTTTATATCGAGGAACAGGTAATGGGCCAAGGATCGTTGTTTCAGCTCACTTAGACACTGTTTTTCCAGAAAAAACGGATGTGAAAGTACGAAGAGATGGAAATAAGGTGTATGCACCGGGGATAGCTGATGATGGACGAGGATTGGCGGTAGTTCTAACGTTACTGAAACTTTTCAACAACTTCAACATAGAAACGGAGGGAGATATTCTTTTTGGAGCAACAGTTGGAGAAGAAGGCTTAGGAGATTTAAACGGGGTGAAAGCTCTTTTCAAGAATCGAGATGATATTGATGGATTCATTTCTATAGAACCTGGATCGCCTACGAGAGCGACGTATCTAGCAACAGGAAGTCATCGATATCGTGTTACGTTTCGCGGCAAAGGAGGGCATAGCTTCGGAGATTTTGGAACACCTAGTGCCATTCACGCTTTAGGAAGAGCTGTAGCAAGAATTTCTGATTTACAAACGCCTGACGAGCCGAAAACAACCTTTACCGTGGGAACAATTAGCGGTGGAACGTCAGTAAATACAATTGCTGAGGAAGCAACGATGCTAGTAGATATCCGTTCTACGGACCCGGAGGAACTTCAAAAACTTGAAATTAGAATATTAGAAGAGATTCATACAGCAGTTGCGGAAGAAAACAAACGCTGGGATACAAACTCTATCAAGGTAGAATTAGAACAAGTAGGTAATCGTCCAGCTGGTACTCAAAGTGCCCACTCTATGATTGTACAAGCTGCCACGTCAGCTACGAAGAGTTTGGGATATGAGCCGAAGCTAGCTCCATCAAGTAGCACTGATTCCAATGTTCCTATCAGCTTAGGAATTCCAGCGGTTACCCTTGGTGGTGGAGGGATGTTTGGTGGAGCTCATACGCTATCAGAGTATTTTGATGCAACCAATTCATTCTATGGACCACAACAAGTCTTTTTAACGATTCTAGGTCTCGTGGGGATAAAAAATGGTAGTGATCCCGTTTTACCAAAACGTAAATAATCTTTCATACAGCAGATAGAGGAGTAAACTCATGATTATTAATTTAAAAGATATAGAACAAGAAATTACCAGAGTTTTTGAATACCTTCACGAAAATCCTGAAACTAGTTGGAAAGAGTATAATACTACAAAATACATTGCTGAATTTTTACGAGAACAAGGGATTTCGGTAAGGACATTTGACAATATCCCTGGACTTATCGCGGAAATAGGTGAAGGATCTCCTATGGTGGCTGTCCGTGCAGATATGGATGCACTGTGGCAAGAGGTGGATGGAACATTCAAAGCAAATCACTCTTGTGGACACGATGCACACATGGCGATAGTATGTGGAGTTGCAATGGCATTAAAAGGGATTACGCCCCCCCCTAAAGGAACAGTCCGCTTTATTTTTCAACCAGCAGAGGAAAAGGGAACGGGAGCATTACATTTGGTGGAAGAAGGTGTAGTGGATGATGTTAATTATTTATATGGAATTCACCTTCGACCAATTCAAGAGCTAGAGGATGGAAAAGCAGTTCCTTCAATTATTCATGGTGCGGCAAAAATAATGCAAGGGAAAATTACTGCGGATGATGCGCATGCTGCGAGACCTCACCTTGGGAAAAATGCAATTGAAGTTGGAGCACAAATGATTACAATGCTAAATAGTATTCACCTGAACCCAATGGAGTCTTACTCAGTAAAAATGACGTCGTTTCATGCAGGAGGAGAGAGTGCCAATATCATTCCAGGATCGGCTACTTTTAGTATAGATCTTAGAGCTCAGAGGAATGAAGTGATGGATGAACTGACAGAAAAGGTAGAGCAAATTGCTGGTTCATTACAAAGCTACTATAACATCGGCATCGAGCTAACAGAAACTGCATCTATTGCTGCTGCGCAAGTGCATGAGGAAGCGCAAGCATTCATGGAAAAAGCTATTATACATGTTATTGGTGAGGCCAATCTAAGGGAACCTCTTATTACAACTGGAGGAGATGATTTTCACTTTTATACGATTAAACGTCCTCATTTGAAAGCAGCAATGCTTGGACTTGGGTGTGGACTAGCTCCTGGATTGCATCATCCTAAGATGACCTTTAATAAAGATGCAATGATTAATGGGGTAAAGATTTTATCAGAGGTAGTAATAAATACGTTAGAAGAAAGAGCGGAACAAAGGTGAGTAAGCAAAAAACGCAGATATTGTTGTAGAGTAGTGAATGGACATAGAAGAGGCGACCAGTTTATTGTGAGTCGCCTTTTACTTAGCTTTCATATACTGCTGCTACTTCTTCTTCATTTTTAGTGATTGCTTTCTGTTTTACTAGGGGCACACGGATACAAAATATAGATCCTTTATTTAACTCGCTAGTTATGGAGAGAGTGCCATCTAAACTTTCAATAATTCGGAAAACGGTCATCATTCCTAACCCAGTTCCTTTTTTTCCTTTGGTTGTAAAATAAGGCTCACCTAACCTACTTTTTTGTTCCTCGGTCATTCCCACTCCTGTATCAGATATACATAAAATCACATTGTTGTTATCCAACTTTGTTTGGAGGGTTAGTGTTCCACCATTCGGCATAGCTTCGATACAGTTCTTTGTTATATTTAATATGCATTGTTGAAATAATTGACTTTCCCCATAGATCATAAATGAGTGAATTTTTGCCTCAATGGAAACAGAATTCATATTAGCTAATGGAGTAATGACATCAAGTGCGCGTATTAGTTCCTTCTTTGTGTCAAGGAGTTTTGTTTCTGCTGCTTGTGGCTTTGCAAATGTTAAATAATCACCAATAATACTATTTGCACGATCAATTTCTTCTATTGCAATATTTAAATATTCCTGTTTCTTTTTATGTGGTAAATCCGTTTGACTTAATAGTTGCAAAAATCCTCGAACCACTGTTAAGGGATTTCTGACTTCGTGTGATATGGAAGAGGCAAGTTGACTAACTAAGTCCATTTTTTCCGTACGTAATCGCAAGAGTGCAGTTTCATATATTATTTCAGTTATGTATATAATGATTGCAACTGCAATTGTTTGAGCAAAAATATAGACTGCGATATTAAATAGGCTAAATGAAAGATAAGACAATGAGATTACAATTGCCACTAGTAAGCTGGAAGTAAAAGCAATTACTGTACCTATCATCAGTTTTGTCAGTTTTGGAGATCGTCTAAAGTATCTTAATATGTATAGGAGCAATATAGCATGTGAAGTGGTGAATGCTAAATTTAACCAAGCACCTGTACCTCCAAAAAGGAACCGATACAAGTTCGTTACTACCCAAATCACAATGGTTGCGGGAACTCCTCCGTATAGTCCACCTATAATTGTTCCCACATAACGTAAATCGAAAATATACCCATCTTCACTAAGTATAGGAAAGGTTAGACAACTAATAATGGTAAGAAGAAACGTAAATAGCATAATCGTTTTTTTAGATTTTTTAGAAGCGGTACTTTGTTCTAGCACTATAGGTATTAAAAGTAAGAAAAATAAGAGAAAAAGGAAATTTAACAATAGGTCTTCAAAAAGCCATTCCATATAGACCTCCTTTAACACTGATCTAGGCAATTACAATAGTAGAATTTTTATATTGATATATAATTCTGAAAATTATAATGCGATTCGATATTATAATTGTAAAATATATGTAGTAATTGTCAATAATCATTTTGTATTCATATATATACTACTAAAGTTAGTCTGGAATGGAAATACTATACAGGAACATACTAATAGGAGTGGAATAATGATTTACGATGATATAAAAGGTAAGGTAGCAATTATCACTGGTGGGGCATCAGGCATGGGCCGAGCGGTTGCAATCCGTCTTGCGAAACTTGGCGTAAAGGTAGCTTTGTTAGAATTGGATCTAGAAAAAGCGGAAGAAACGAAGAGCTATATAGAAAAGTTTCATGATGATGTAATTGTAGAATCTTGTAATATAGCTAATGCTGAGGATATTAAAGTCGGAATAAAAAAAGTCATAAAATACTGGGGAAACCTACATATTGTTTTTGCTAACGCTGGTATTGCAGGAGCTCTATCGCCTATTGAAACGATGGACATGGAAGAATGGGATAAAACAATAAATACAAATCTAAGAGGAACATTTGCAACTGTAAAGTATTCAATACCATATTTGAAAAAAAACGGAGGATGCATTGTTATAAATAGTTCGGTCAGTGGTAATCGAGTTTTTTCCCAAGCTGGATTCTCAGCATATAGTACTAGCAAGGCAGGGGAAGTCGCATTCATGAAAATGGCTGCTCTGGAGCTGGCAAAATATAAAATAAGAGTGAATGCAATATGTCCAGGTGGAATTAAAACAAATATAGGTGCAAGTATTCATAAATCTTCAGATTTAGATGAGGTTGCTATACCGGTGGAATATCCTGAAGGAGATCAACCATTAGAGCACCGCCCAGGTTCACCTGAACAGGTTGCTGACTTAGTTGAATTTCTAGTATCCAATAAATCCTCCCATATATCTGGTACGGAAATATATATTGATGGTGGGGAGTCATTATTAAAAGGGTAGAACAACCAGGAAAGTGATTATTTTCACCATGGAGGATGAAAATACGCTGTGAAGCATGTTATAGTGCTATCCACTTTCTTTGGTAAGAGTGTAAGCCGGCGAGAGTACTTGAAAAATGCTAATGCATTTTCTGCGTGAGGTGTGGTTTCAAGGAAGCGTATTCAATGTCTTGTGGAAAGCAGAGCGGAACCAGGATGGTGACATGACGCCCGCCGTGCCCACAGCACTGGGCTGCTCTTAGACCAATTGGAGAAGAGGTTGTCCAGCTCCCCACAGGAAAGGAGTGGACTGTAACGAATGGAATACCAACCAACAATGTTAGTATCACTAGATAGTCTGATACACATATTTTCATGGCAGACTATTAAAAATAAAAATGTAATAAATATGCTGTTATATTGATGTTAAAGTAGTATAATATATATAATTAGAATATTCAGAATATAAAACAATAACTTCTAAAGGAGGTAGGGCTTTTTGAGAGAGGAAATAAAATTAACAGACGAATTAAGTGTCGTAACTTTTCCCTATACTGATTACATCTCATGTGTGGAAGTATTTAAAAACGGTAAATCAATGACAGTATTTTGTTCTGACAGGCATTATATTGAAGAATGTAAAGAGAGCCAGGACAGCTTCTTAAGCCTTGTAACCGAGTATGTAAATAAATAATAGTAAAATAAATAAAAAGAAACAAGCAAAATAGTCTAGTTTGCTTGTTTCTTTTTGACTTGTACTTTAAGAATATGTTTATCTGCCCTAGATAGTTTAACTAATTATAAAAATGTGAAACTCCGCAGGATAATCCCATGCATGTGAAAAATTTGCACTATGGCGTTTGAAAATACATTATGAAGTAAATTAGTACTATTAACTTTATATGGAATGAGTGCAACTCCCCACAGAAAAGGAGTGGGCTGAAGCGAATGGAATACAAACCAACAGTTAGTATCAATAGATATTCTGATACGTGTAATTTCAAGAAAGAATCTTATATTAATCTCTACATTCTTACATGAGATTAACAATATTGGATACCGTAAAACATAGGTAGATGATCAGGATGAAATGGGGCAACGAAAGATGACATACATATTATTGTTATTAGGGTTTGTTTTGTTAATTAAGGGCGCAGACTACTTTGTGTCAGGTTCATCAAAAGTAGCGAGTCTACTCCAGATACCACCTTTGCTTGTAGGATTAACTATTGTGGCTTTTGGTACTGGGGCACCAGAGGCTACAATAAGTATTATTGCAGCGCTAGAAGGAAGTACGGAAGTAACAATAAGTAATGTGGTTGGAAGTAATATTATTAACACAGCATTAGTTGTAGGGTTAACTGCAGTGATCTTTCCGTTAAAGGTAGAGAGTCAAACACTAAGAAAAGAAATACCATTTGTAATGCTGGCAAGTGTTGCTCTGCTTGTTTTAATGAGTGATATGCAGCTACAGATGACGGAAGTAAATGTCATTACTCGAAGTGACGGAATTATTCTATTGTTATTTTTTGCTATTTTTATGTACTACATATTTGAGATAGCGAGAAATAGTCGAGATAAATCCTTAGAGGTACAAGTGAAGACAAGCAAAAAAGAGTGGGGGAAAAACATCACTATCACCATTGCTGGTCTTGCTGGGATTATTTTAGGCGGTTATTTTGTAGTGGAAAGTAGTACGACAATCGCCTACATGATGGGGATGAGTGAGACACTAGTGGGCTTAACGATTGTAGCAATTGGTTCATCTTTACCAGAATTAATAACATCAATAACAGCAGCCCTGAAAAAACAGAGTGAAATCGCATTAGGAAATATTGTCGGTAGTAACATATTTAACATCTTATTCGTATTAGGAATATCGTCGATCATTACTCCGTTACCAGTAAACTCAAAGATTTTTACTGATATTTTTATCATGATATTACTGACGGTTGCGTTATTTTTATATTCTAGAACAAGGCTGTGTATTGGCAAGTACGAAGGATTATCTCTATCGTTTATTTATGTAATGTATTTGATTTATGTCATTATAAGAAATTAAATCTTCATGTTTTGCTAAAGACACAATAGGGAATGGAAAAGTTGAAGTTTTCTTGATGAGAGGAGAAAAGAATTATGAAAGTACTAGTGGTGGGAGCAAATGGTCAAATAGGCAAACATGTAGTAAACCTATTACATAGAAGTGATTCCCATAGTGTGAGAGCTATGGTTCGCAAAGAAGAGCAAAAGACGGAACTAGAAAAATCTGGTGTCGAAACAGTTCAAGGAGACCTTGAAGGTACGGTGGAAGATATTGGTGAAGCTGTAACTGGATGTGATGCTATTGTCTTTACTGCAGGATCTGGGGGGAAGACAGGACCTGATAAGACGTTACTTATCGACTTAGATGGAGCTGTGAAAACAATGGAGGTCGCTGAAAAAATGGGGATATCTCGTTTTATTATGGTTAGTGCTTTACAAGCAAATAATCGAGATAATTGGCACGAAGCCATTCGACCTTATTTTGTAGCTAAACATTATGCAGACAGAATGTTAGAAGCGAGCGGACTTCAATATACTATTATCCGACCAGGAGCATTAACGAACGACGTTGGTTTAGGAACAGTTTCTATAGCGGAAAACTTAGAACGAGGATCAATCTCAAGAGAGGATGTAGCAAAAGTAATTGTAGCATCTTTAAGTGAAGAGAACGTATACAAGCGTTCATTTGACTTACTTACCGGAGAATCAGAAATTGAAACTGCATTAAAACAACTATAATGCCTAAAGGACTGATCATCAAAATGATGATGGTCCTTTTTCTTATGGACAGAAAATGGTAGTAGATACTGATTTACAACATGTAGAGTTAGACTTACTTATAGTAATGTCTCAAATTGATCAATGTGTTTTTCCAGACAAATAGAATTAGACAAAGCCTCCCTATAAATGACAAGTTCTGTATTAACCTATACAATATAATTAGATACAAGTGCTTGATAATTTAGTAATAAAGGAGTTTTCTATGAACTTAAAACCAGAAACGAATGTCGGCGGTTTAAACTTTGATTGGGATTTAGAATCAGGTAAATTCCAGTTCGAAGGGGAAGATGCAGTACTCTTTTGGATATCATCTGCTATGAGGATGTTCTTTGATACGATCGAAGAAGTCTCGGGAGAGGAAGCTGCAAATGTAGTATTAGAAACCACAGGATTTCGCCAAGGGTTAATTGTTGGAGAATATTTTCAAAACTTAAAAATGGTAAGTGTGGAAGAAGCGGCTAACTTAATTACGAATACATATGCTTCAGCAGGGTGGGGTAGAGTATTTATTGAGAACCTTGATTTTGAGATCAAAAGCTTTAATTTAAAATTAAAAGATGATTGGGAATATAAAGTTGGTGTTGCTCAACAAAAAAGAACAGGTGGAACATTCTTGCCAGCGCATTACGCTGGGATTTTTACTGGATTATTCCATACGAATATCTGGTATGAAGTGGTAGAATACCAAATTGAGGGTCATGAGTATACAAAAGTTAATTATTTTCCATCTAGTATCACCGTGACAGAGAATATTCATCAACTTGCCCGGAAGAGAGAAGTAAAAGAGATTCAGATGCTTGAAGGGCTTGTAGAAGATAAAACAAGGGAATTACAAAAACTAGTACAAACACTTTCTGCACCTATGATTCCCGTTTTAGATGATATTGTAGTTGTACCATTATTAGGAAAGTATGATGAGAAAAGGGCAGAGGAACTAATAGAAAAAACATTATCTATGCTTCCGAAACATGAAGCAAGCTACTTATTATTAGACCTAACTGGGATAGATAAAGACTTTTCTTCCTTTGCGGCAAGCATGGTAGAGAAACTAGTAAGCGCGACATATCTGATAGGAACAAAAACGATATTAGTGGGTATCTCAAATGAGTTGAGCTTAAGAATGACGCAAAATAATGTTGATTTTTCTAACTTAGACTGCTTTCGAACATTACAACATGGAATATACTTTGCTTTATCGCAAAGTGGAAGAAGGATAGAGAATAGCTATTAATCATAAAAAAGGTGTCAACGTC
>NZ_JBGUAU010000029.1:0-66238 GCF_041820985.1 Evansella sp. AB-rgal1 | reverse complement strand
GAATTTCCGCCTAATGACCCGAAAAAAATGAAAATAGACAATTTATATGTACATAAGAGAAAAACCTCCCCTTATTTTCCCCGAAATGGGCACAATTCTAAAACTAACCGGAAATTCTCCGCTTATTTTACTTATGCTGATTACTTTTAGGAAATCTCATTTCAAACCAATGTCTTCATGAACTTAATTGAACACTTTCACCCAAAAAAATTGAATTTATTTATTTCATAAACACCACTACATCATTACATTAAGGTCGGCGACCACTATTAACCCGTATAGATTGTATGTGGCAGGTAGTACAAATTGAGAAAGAGGATACTCAAAAGGCTGATTGATTCCTTTTAAGACATCCTCTTAGGCTAACGATAGTAATCAAATAAGCCACGTTATGTTTTACATTTAAGGGTTTGATGTTTGTCACCTTGAATACTTTCGATTATTTCCCTTTTGGAGGAATATAATCAGGTTGATCATTATCTTTCGTATTCATTTTCTTTCCCTTATTTGAATCACTCTTACGTGGTTGTGTACCTAAATGGTCAGGTCTATGATGCGCAAATTTAGTGAAATTAGAAGCCATGAGTTATCCTCCTTCCGTACTATTACTATTTCCGGTTGGAGGATAAGTATGACTAGAAAAAGGTAGTATTTATTAAGATGGTAAACGATCCATATGTTTCTTGTCTAAACGTCGTTCAATTCTCTCAAGTTCTTTCGGATCTTGCATTAATTCTTGCTTATTTTCTTTAATCAAGTCCTCAAAACGTATCTTTTTCTTTGACATCATTATCACCTCTAAGCTGTATATTTATATCCATTATTAACCTAAGGTGATAATATTCATACATTTTAAGCCCAAAAAAGCTGTTTTGAAGCGGTTTTTCTAGGTATTACTTATTTATTTCTCATTTTTTTCACTTCATAATCCGCGAATGTTTCTAACTCAGAAGCGTGGTTTGTTTTTCCTTGTTGTTTCTTGTTATTGTTTCGATTTGCGTTTGCATTTCCTTTTTTCTGACGGCCCATTTAAAATTTCTCCTTTCTATTTGGTGATTATCTCTTTGCAGTTTTAGTATTTGAAGTGTGATGTGATCTATGTAAAGATTATTTTCTTACATATTTTGTTCCATTCGTAGAAAAATATAAAAAAGTGTCAGTTAGGAGGCTTGCTCGTTATGGCGGAATTTTTAGATCAACTCAAGAATTTTTCAAAGCACTTAGGAAAAAGTGTTTCTGATTTATTTAAAAAAGAATCAAAACGACCAATACAAATGGAAAAGCTTTCTTGGTTGATTATTTCTAATACAGGAAGTAAAAAAACAACTAAAACATTATTAGGATTAATATTTAATACGTATCGATTAAAGGTAGGACCTATTGAGTTGAAACTTGAGACAAAGGGAAAAAATGATGAACAAATTCTAGAGCTTCGTGCAACAGAAGAAGGAGAGGAGCTATTTACCTATAAATCCTATGAAGCTGAACAATCACTAAAAGACAAACAGCTGTTGCCAGAGTATGTACATGTACATTTGGCAGAATAAAGAAAGACTTCAACTACTATACACGAATAACCATGTCCTCTGGGGTCATGGTTATTTGTTCCATTTAATGAGAAGAATCTCGGATGACAGAACAAATTAAAAGGATTTTTATAAAAAGAAAGACGCACTCTGATCTTTACAGAGTGCGCCTTTCGTTACAAGCTAAGCTTATTTCGTTTCACTTAATGCGTTACGTAATACCATTGGAAGAATTCCACCATGACGGTAGTAGTCAATTTCTACTTCACTGTCGAAACGAGCTAGTGCTTCAAAAGTTGTTTCTTTCCCAGTTTCTGCATCTTTGGCAACAACCGTTACATAGTCGCGTGGTTGGATTTCGTTTGAAACTTTCACTTCAAACTCTTCCTTACCTGTTAATCCTAGGCTATCAGCACCTTCTCCATCTTTAAATTGAAGCGGTAGAACACCCATTAATACCAGGTTACTACGGTGAATACGCTCAAAGCTTTGCGCAATAACAGTTTTAATTCCTAGTAAGTTAGTTCCTTTTGCTGCCCAGTCACGCGAGCTTCCCATTCCGTAATCATTACCTGCTAATACTACAAGACCTGTACCTTCTTCTTTGTACTTCATACAAGCATCGTAAATAGCCATTACTTCACCTGTTGGCCAGTAAGTAGTGTATCCACCTTCTGTACCTGGAGCAAGTTGATTTTTAATACGGATGTTAGCAAACGTACCTCTCATCATTACCTCGTGGTTACCACGACGAGAACCATAAGAGTTAAATTGAGCTGGCGTTAAACCTTTTTCAATTAAATATTTACCAGCTGGGCTATCCTTAGCGATAGATCCTGCAGGAGAAATATGGTCTGTTGTTACAGAGTCACCGAATTTCCCAACAGCACGTAACCCCGAAAGTGCCTTAACCTCTTCAGGCTCAGGGGATAAATTTTCAAAGAATGGCGGGTTTTGAATGTAAGTGGACTCCGTGTCCCAAGAATATAAGCTTTCATCTGTTGTTTCAAGCTTATTCCACTCTTCGTTATCATCAAATACTCTTTCGTATTCTTTCTTGAATAGTTCAGGAGTAACTGCTTTTTCCATTGCACTTTGAATTTCAGAAGTACTTGGCCAGATGTCCTTGAAGAATACATCATTTCCGTCTTTATCTTTTCCAATTGGTTCTTTTTCGAAGTCAATATCTACCGTTCCAGCTAATGCATATGCCACAACAAGCGGTGGAGATGCTAAATAGTTAGCCTTAACTAAAGGATGGATACGTCCTTCAAAATTACGATTACCACTCAATACAGAAGTAACAGTCAAATCGTTTTCTGCAATACCTGCTTCAATTTCTGCTGGTAAAGGACCACTGTTACCAATACATGTTGTGCAGCCGTAACCAACAAGGTTAAATCCTAATTGATCAAGGTATGTCATTAGACCACCATTTTCTAAGTAGCCAGTAACAACTTTTGATCCTGGAGCTAATGATGTTTTTACGTATGAAGGAACCTCTAGACCTTTTTCTACTGCATTTTTAGCTAAAAGACCCGCACCCACCATAACGTAAGGGTTGGATGTATTTGTACAGCTCGTAATGGCAGCAATTGCTACAGAGCCTGTTTTTAATGTTGATTCTTTTCCATTTGGATGTTTTACTGTAGCTTCCTTCTCAATTTCAGCAGGAGCTAACCCAAAGCCTTGGTTTCCAACTGGTGCACTAAGGGCTTTATTCCATTCATCTTTCATTTTGGATAACGGAATTAAGTCTTGTGGACGTTTAGGACCTGATAGGTTTGGCTCAATATTAGAAAGATCGATTTCAACAACATCTGTAAAATGAGGATCCTCTTTTTCAGGTGTATAGAACAGATCATTTGCTTTTGAATACTCTTCTACTAATGTTACAAGCTCTTCGCTACGTCCTGTAAAACGTAGATAATTAAGTGTCTCTTCATCAACTGGGAAGAAACCACATGTTGCACCATACTCAGGAGCCATATTTGCAATCGTAGCACGGTCTGCAAGCGTCATTTCTGCTAAACCTGGTCCAAAGTACTCAACAAATTTCCCTACTACTTTCTTTTCACGAAGTACTTGAGTTACTTTTAATGCCAAGTCAGTAGCAGTAGCGCCTTCTGGCATAGAACCTACTAGTTTCACACCAATAACTTCTGGTACTGGGAAATAAGAAGGTTGTTGTAGCATTCCTGCTTCCGCTTCAATTCCGCCAACACCCCAACCAAGAACACCAAGTCCATTGATCATTGTTGTATGAGAGTCAGTTCCAACTAAAGAATCAGGGAAAGCAACTAGCTCACCGTCTTTTTCTTCATGTTGAACAACATTCGCTAAATACTCAAGGTTCACTTGGTGAACAATTCCAGTTGCTGGAGGAACCGCACGATAATTGTCGAACGATTTTTGTGCCCAACTTAGGAATTTATAACGCTCTTCGTTTCTTTGGAACTCTAGTTCCATATTTTTTAGAAGTGAGTCTGCTCCACCAAATTCATCTACTTGAACAGAGTGGTCTACCACCAAATCTACTGGGATAGCTGGATTGATTCGATTAGGGTCTCCACCTAAGTCCGCCATTGCTTTTCGAAGTGATGCAAGGTCAACGACAGCAGGAACACCAGTGAAATCTTGTAAAATAACTCGAGCTGGTTTAAATGGAACGTCAATGTTTTTTACATCCTTCGTTCCCCACTTCGCTAAATTTTCCACATGCTCTTCTTTAATAACTTTACCATCATATTGACGAAGTACCGATTCTAAAAGCACTTTAATAGAATAAGGTAGCTTGGATACGTTTCCAACACCATTTTCCTCTATGGCTTTTAAATCATAATAGTTGTACGTCTTTCCACTTGCTTGGAAAGTACGTTTTGAATTGTACAAAGATTGATTTTCATTTGACATATGTATTCCCTCCTCACCTTATATCATATAACAGAATGTCGAAATTGTCTAAAACCTTTATTCGAAAATTTGTCACATTTAACTTTTCTAAAATAATTACTTTGTGGTATAAGAAAACCTTATCATTATGTATAAGTAAATATTAACAAACACTACCTTTTATAAAGTTATTTCTATAAATTATTACTCATTGAACAAACTAACATTGGGAGGTGGGAAAATTGACGAAAGATAGAGCCAATCATGTACGTCCAGGAATGAATGATGCAAAAGCTCAAGGTAAGGGAGCTGGTTATTCGGAAGGATACCTAAATAATGCTCCACTATCCGCAGAAGAGAGACAATTTAATAAGAAGACAAAGAAGCGTCAATAATGAGAAAGCCCAAAGATTAGTTACTAATCCTTGGGCTTTCCTTCATCTATTCCATCATTTGTTGCTTATATCTTGCTACATCCTGGCTGTACTGATCTAATTGTTTTCGTTGATGTTCTGAAGCAGTAACTTGAGCTTTTTGAATGACTTGAATTGCTTCATCTAACTCTTGCTCCGCAATTTTATACTGATGCCCATACTCAGCATCATCTTCATGTAAATTTTCAAAAGCTTCTTGTAATTGCACATACGCTTGTTGTGCAGCTTCAAATGCTTGACGCTTATTTTTATGATATGGCATACCGTATTCCCCCTTTTCTAAATGGTTCATTACATTTATAGTTTTTATATCTTTGGAACAAATATGCATACCATTGTTTGTGAAAATAGTTCGGGAATAAAGGTAAAAAGACGAGGAAAACTAATTTTAGAAAGGGGATAGTATAATGACTCAAAAAAATACGTACAAAGATCAAAGAAGAAACTCTCCTAAAGGTCACCATTCCAGTAGTCAACCAGAACCACTTTCAGGATCAAAGAAAGTGAAGAAAGGAAATCACGTTCCTCAGAGTGACGGAGAAGGTTAATAAAGAAGGGTGCATCAATTCGATGCACCCTTCTTTTTGAGATATCTAATGACCATATTTATAACAACTCCAATAACTGTTCCCACAAATGCGAATAAACCCAAAATAGCATAACCTAGTCCTGCCCATCCCCCAACCTGTTGAGCAACTACGATTGTAAGGACACATAGCAAGATGAAGAATCCCGCTACATACACTTCAAGCTTTTTCTCAGGAAGAAATTTGCTAATAAAAAAAGTAACAAGCAAATACACAGCAGTAACGGGTAATGATATAGAGATAATAGCAGAAAGCAATTCCATGCACATTCCCCCCTAACCAGATTCACCTTACTTTAAAAACGTAAATATTACTAATTATAGTTCATGTATCGTATCTAATAATAGAGTAATTTCATCCATTGAAATAGCGCGGAAATCAATAAAGACATTCCCATCTAGAATTCTTGAAATTACTGGCGTACTACTTTCTCTTAATGCCTTTTCCAGCTCTGTTGGAGACATTTTCTGGTGTTTCATCTTAATACCTACCGTAGGTTGCTCTACTAATGGCATTGTACCTCCACCAACTTGCGATGTTGTTTCACATGGTTCCAATGATACATTATCGGGTGCTTTATATTGGCCTAGGAACACATTCACTTTTTTAGAAATCTCTTCTTTAGATTGTAAGATGTCACGAATAGTTGGTATATCTTGAATTCCATCTTTATACACGTATTGCTGAAGTGTAGCTTCTAATGCGGCCAACGTCATCTTATCTACACGTAATACTCGGGCTAAAGGATGTTTCTTTAGCTTTGTAATTATTTCTTTTTTTCCCGCAATAATACCTGCCTGTGGGCCACCTAACAACTTATCTCCACTAAAAGAAATAACATCCGCACCATGTTTTAAGGACTCTTTCACAACTGGTTCATCACCAATTCCATCGTGTTTAAATGGATATAGTGATCCACTACCTAAATCTTCATAAATAATGATGTTACTTTCATTTTTACTATTATATTCATCCGCAATTTGCTTTAACTCTAGAACAGACACTTCTTTTGTAAAACCAACTGTTTTAAAATTGCTGGTATGTACTTTCATAAGCATGGAAGTTTCTTCTGATATTGCTTCCTCATAATCAAAGGGATGTGTTTTATTGGTTGTACCAACTTCCTTTAGTATAGCTCCACTTTCTTCCATAATTGTTGAAACTCTAAAAGAACCACCTATTTCCACTAGTTCTCCTCGTGACACAATGACGTCTTTATTTTTCGCCAAAGCTTTAAGCACAAGATAAACAGCTGCTGCGTTGTTATTTACTACCATTGCAGATTCACTCGAAGATGCCTTCGCAAGTAAAGTTTCAATAATATCATGACGAGAACCACGTTTCCCAAGCTCCACATCATATTCTAACGTACTGTAATATTTTGATGTTTCTACTACACGAGTAATTGCCTGATCACTTAACCTCGCTCTCCCTAAGTTCGTATGTAGTATGGTTCCTGTTCCATTAATCACCCGCTGAAGCTTATAGGGTGCATAAGTATTTCCTTTAATCCTAAGTTGCTCTTGGATTTTTGTAGAGATTGCTTCACGAGACAAATTTGTAAAACCTTGTTTGTTTTCTAGTATATTTTTCCTTAAGTCACTAAGGATGTCCGTTATCCAGTCTTTTAAAATTATTTCTGGGATGTTATTAGTGACTAGTCTTTGATAAACTGCTGTTTGTTGTATTTCATGCACAGCAGGTATGTTACGAATTGGATTCATTTTTCTCTCTCCATTTAACCAGAATTTTCCTTGAATGCTTTTCTACATTATTGTACATCATATGTAGTGAAGAGGAAGTCAATTGATTTTCTCTTCTCAGAGAGATACAGGAATGTAGGGTTTTCGTAACGTATTACCTTGAGGGGTGGTTCGCTTGTACTTGTAACAAGGATAAACTCAGGCAAGGAAAGTAAATTACGAATTAAAAATGAGGTGTTTCCTAAAGACAAACATCGACTTTACCCCATAGGAGCCAGTATCTGCTCGAAGGAAAAGGTGGTCATTTCGACCACCTTTTTTTATTATTATTACTCCTATTGACCAGTTCCAAACGTAGCTCTTTCTTTTTCTAATTGAATTTTCTCTTTGTAATCCTTCCATAAACCAGCTGCATAAATAGCTGATACTAAACCTACACCAATACTTACTCCCTTGACTAATTTCTTCATTGTTCCCCACTCTCCCTCTTCTAGTCGATTCATTTCCACTATTATACAATAAATGCATACGGAAGAAGAATGAATAAGGTTCCATTTTTATGTTATTCCTGGAATTACACAAGAAAAATTAATTTCTTATAAAAAGACCCCGATATCATTCCTATCGAGGTCCCAGCATCTTATTTAGATTCCATTATTTTAATTACATCTTCAGGATTTGGAAACTCACCTGTTTCCTTTTTCGAATATACTTTCTCTCCATTGACGGTAACCTCGAATACTCCACCAGAACCTGGAACTAAGTTTAAGCTTGTAATATCCGAACGGAAATGATTAAAAAGTTGTTCTGCGAAACTCGCAGCTTTAGGTGCGTAGTTTCACTGTTGGCAAAACTCAACTGTCATTTGGTAGCTCATTATGCATATCTCCTTTATAATAAGAATGAAATGGAATACCACCATTCTAAAATAGGGTTTGTTTAAAAGCAAAAAAGATGCTTCTAGAAACAATTTAGATTATGAAACTTGAACCTACTCAACAATTTTTGTAATGTAAATAAAAAGGGGGATTACATATGGAAAACAAAGAGCAAGAAATCCGCTTAACAGCCATGTCAACAAAAGCAGGTTGAGGATGCAAAATTGGTCCTAGTGACTTGGCGCAGGTACTGCGTCACTTACCACAAAATAAAAAAGATGAACGTCTACTCGTTGGACATGAGACATCAGATGATGGTGGCGTTTATCAACTAACGGATGATATTGCCTTAATTCAAACAGTAGACTACTTTACCCCTATCGTTGACGATCCATATATGTTTGGACAAATAGCAGCAGCAAATGCACTAAGTGACGTTTATGCAATGGGTGGTGTTCCAAAAACAGTATTAAACATCGTTGGTTTTCCAATAAAAAAATTACCTCACGAAATGTTAGCACAAATACTAAAAGGTGCATCAGATAAAGTGGACGAATCAGGAGCAGTAATCGCTGGAGGTCATTCTATTGATGATCAAGAGCCAAAATTCGGTTTAAGCGTTACAGGGGTTGTTCACCCTAACAAAATATACAAAAACGTTGGTGCCAAGCCTGGTGATGTACTGATCTTAACAAAACCTATTGGTGTCGGGATTTTGACGACAGGAATAAAACGAGGGAAAACAACAGCTTCACAAGAAGAAGTCGTAACGAGCACTATGGCAGAGTTAAACCGTATTGCTTGTGAGACTTTATCTGATTTCCATCCTCATGCTGTTACAGATGTAACTGGGTTCGGACTGTTAGGTCATGCCTTTGAAATGGCCAGTGGAAGCAATGTTTCCTTTCACATTGAGTATGAAAAAGTGCCCCTATTAGATGGCACTAAGTCACTAGCTGAAGAGGGCGTTATTCCTGGGGGAAGTAAGTCAAACCACACATGGCTTAAAGATTCTATTTCGTATGATGATACACTTCAAGATGTGGATCAACTTATTTTATGTGACGCCATCACTTCTGGAGGCTTGCTCATTAGCTTACCGAAAGAGGAAGCAGCAGAATATGTGAGTATGCTAAATCAAAAAGGAGTTTCCGTAGCTTCTATTATTGGGGAAGTAGTGGAACAGCAAGAAAAGGCTATTTATGTCCATCCATAAAAAACTAGCGAGGAAGGTTCTTCTCGCTAGTTTTTTCCTTCCTTCATATCCTGCTTCCACACTCGTTCGTTTTCTACTCTCTTTGTATAGCCGTCTTTGTCCAATCGCTCCATAAATGGCACTAAATATTTACGAGTGAGCTGTAGTACATCTTTTGCATCTTGCAGGGAAAACTGTTTGGCTGTTTTTTGATAAAGTAAAGTCACTGCTGAAAGAAACACTTCTCTATTAACAAGAAGTTTATCGTCTAGCTCTACCATTCGTTCTGTTCGAAGAAGAAAGTGACGTAACTCTTCCATTAATACAGGAGGAATCCCCGCTTCTTTTACGATATTCTCAAAATTGTCCACTTCAAGTCCTTGTTTTACGATCGCCTCATCTACTTGGCTCATTCGTTTTTCCCATTGCTTTGGATAGGCTGGTTGAAAGTCTCCATTTGCTACATATTGTCCTTGTTTTTTAAGTTGGCTCTTCTTTATTCCTTCTTCAATTACCTCATCTGCTAGTTGGGATCCATATGCTTGAAGTACTTGCTTCAGCTCCGCTTTATTCATCCCTTCTCGCATAGGAAATTGTTCATGAAATTTGTTCAGCTCTTCTTGTAATATTTGAATCATCTCGTCAAAAACGTTACTCAATACATAATAATTAGCTAACTGTATCAACTTTTCTTGAGTATTCAATTCCTCTAACAAAGTACTTACTTCGCCCTCGCTCAATCCCGTTTCCTGAACTAATGGAGCGAAAGAAAGTCCTTTCCTTTTTTTCAAGACATCTTCTAATCGTTCCATTGGAGTTCCCTCTTTTTTCCTAGCTAGCATCTCCATGGTTGCTTGTCCAAATTTGTACTTCTTTCCATTAGGTTCAATAACAACACCACCACCAATGGTTTCAACAGGTGTAGGACGTCGTAATATAAAACGATCTCCACGTTTCGTTACAATTGGTTTATCTAACCGAAGCTGACATACTACATTTTCATTTCCCCCAAGCTCATTCCGGTCAAAAAATACAATTTTTCCATAAACCTCAGCGGTACCAATATGAATCTTAATATATCCTCGTTGTTTGATGGGGTATTGCAGTTCTTCGATAGTTTGTAATGATACATCTATCGTATCTGTAGTGGAATAAAACTGAGTTGAAACAAGAACATCTCCCCTCTGAACCTCATGCTTGGAAATCCCTCCTAAATTTATCGCAACACGTTGACCAGCACGGCCAGATGGTTGCTGTTCATGGTGTACTTGAAGTTGCCGAGCTCGTACTTTTTTACCTGAAGGCAATACCTCTAACGTTTCCCCTTCGTTCACTTCCCCTTCATATACCGTTCCCCTTACAACGGTTCCTTGTCCATGAACAGTAAATACCTGATCAATAGGTAAACGAAATGCTCCTGTAGCATCACGCATGGGAACACCTTTTAAATAGTCATTAATCTTCTGTAATAGCTCTGGAATTCCCTTTTTCGAAAGACTATCTACGAACAATAATTCTGTTCCTTCAAAAAACGTTCCTTTCACCTGATCATAAATATCCGCTTCTATCAGTTCGATCATATCTTCTTCCACAGTATCCATTTTCGTCACTACAATTAATCCTTTGTTGATATCTAATAAGCGCAGAATATGTAAATGCTCCACTGTTTGCGGCATCACACCTTCGTCTGCAGCCACAACTAACAATACCAAATCAATTCCAGCCACACCTGCTATCATTTGGCGAATAAAACGTTCATGTCCTGGTACATCAATAATGGACACTTGTGAATCATCATCTAAGTATAGCGGTGCATAACCTAATTCAATGGAGATAGCTCGCTCTTTTTCTTCCTTTAATCTATCTGTATCTACATTCGTTAACGCTTTTGTTAACGTTGTTTTCCCATGATCAATATGTCCTGCCATGCCTATTGTGTAAAATCTATTAGCCATGCTGTTGTTTCCCCCGTCTATACTAAAGTTCTTACTATATATTCTAACATATGAATGGAATAATTCCTCCACAAGTAAAGCTTTCTAACAACCTTCCTTTTACTATCCTAAAAAATCCTCCTGTTAACATTACATAGTAATATTTCTTTGCCAATCTGTGAAGATTCTTTGAAAAATCTTCAAATAGTATGACAGAGAATCTAACGCACTTGATGTCGATTTTTCAAATCAAAGGTATATTACAAATTAAGTTTTCAATTTTCAGAAAGGAGTGACTTTTTAAACTTTTCAACAAAAAAATATAAAAAAGAGGAAGTAGGAGGGTCATTTATGAAAAAACTATCATTATTATTCTTATTAACTTTATTTTTAACCACCGCCATAATCGGGTGTAGCAATGAAGAAGCTTCCTCAGAAGAAGCTGATGGAAATGTTTTTGAATTAGTAAAAAGTCGTGGCAATATCGTAGCGGGAGTTAACTCCGACCTACCTGGTTTTGGATATGTAACCTCTGATGGATCTTACGCTGGATTTGACGTTGACTTTGCAAAAGCAATTGCAGCTGCAGTATTTGGAGATGCTGAAGCGGTTGAATATCGACCTCTATCAGCACAAGAGCGCTTAACTGCTGTTCAAACAGGAGAAGTGGACGTATTAATTCGTAATACAACGAATACCTTATCTCGTGATGCAATGGGATTAAACTTTGCTCCTACCATCTTCTATGATGGACAAGGAATTATGGTTACGAAAGCAAGTGGAATTAAAACATTACAAGATTTAGAAGGAGCACGTATCGCAGTAGATACTGGAACAACAACAGAATTGAACTTAGCGGACACATTCCGTTTACTAGGAATCGAATATGAACCAGTCGTTTTCGATGGTCAAGATCAAGTAATCTCCTCTTATGAGCAAGGCAGTGCAGATGCTTGGACAACAGACCGTTCGGGATTAGTTGCACGTTTAGAAACATTAGCAAACCCGGATGATCACTTCATCTTGCCTAACGTAATTTCTAAAGAGCCGTTAGCACCAGTTGTTAACTCTAGTGATAGTAAATGGTATGACATCGTTAAATGGGTTGTGTATGCAACAATCCAAGCAGAAGAATTTGGAATCACTTCTGAAAACATCGACAGCTTTATGGATAGTGAAAATCCTGAAATCCGTCGTTTCCTAGGTCTTGAAGGAGAATTAGGATCGGAAATTGGCTTAGATAATGATTTCGTTATAAATATCATTAAAGAAGTTGGAAACTATGGAGAAATTTACGATCGTCACCTTGGCCCTTCAACAATCTTTAACTTAGAGCGTGGGGTAAACAGTTTATGGACTGATGGAGGTCTATTGTATTCTCCACCATTCCGTTAAAAAATATCGCTAATATTATGGGCCTGACTCCCCTCCTTCCTGTAGGGAGCAGGCCCTCAATCGTGAGGTGACGAACATGAATACTACTACTCCTTTTTGGAGAGATAAACGAATTAAACCAATATTATTACAACTTTTATTTGTAATAATTATAGGTATTGCAATGTTTTATTTCATCAATAACGCCCTAACTGGTTTAAAAAGGATGGGTTTATCATTAAGCTATTCGTTTCTAAACTCTACGGCTTCCTTTGATATATCAGGAGATAAATTAATTGAGTACTCTGCAACTGACAAATATAGCAGAGCTATTCTCGTTGGGTTTCTAAATACATTACGTGTTGCAATACTTGGAATCATTTTTGCAACAATCATCGGTGTTATTTTAGGAATTGCAAGATTATCAAATAACTGGTTAGCAAGAAATACGTCCAAAGTATTTGTTGAAATCTTTCGGAATACACCATTGCTTGTTCAAATGATTATCTGGTATTCTGCCGTTTTTTTGACGCTACCACTTATAGGAGATAACTACAATTTCGCTAATGCCATTTTCCTTAGTAACCGTGGAATTGCAATCCCTTGGTTTAAACCAATTGATATAACTTGGATTTGGTTGAGCTTTATTGTTTTAGGAATTATTGGTGCTGTATTCACTTGGAAATGGAAAATAAAGCAACAAGTAGAAACCGGAAAAAGGAAGTATCCTTCTATTTGGGTATTTGGTACTTTATTACTTTCAATTATTTTCCCTTTTGTAGTAACACAATCTGGTCCGTTTACATTAAGTATTCCTGAGATAAACCCAAATGGAAGAAGTTTTGTTGGAGGTTTTGTCATCTCCCCTAGCTTCGGAGCGGTATTACTTGCTCTCGTGATGTATACGTCTGCTTTCATTGCAGAAATTGTTCGATCAGGAATTATGGGAGTAAATAAAGGACAGGTGGAAGCGGCCCAATCATTAGGCTTAAAAAGCTCTACGATGCTCCGTCTCGTTATTTTTCCACAAGCATATCGTATCATGATACCACCAATGACAAGCCAATATTTAAATTTAACGAAAAACTCAAGTTTAGCCGTTGCAGTTGGATATCCTGAGCTAGTTAGTGTAGGAAATACAATATTAAATCAATCAGGACGAGCTATTCAAATGATTACCATTATGATCATTTGTTATTTAACCTTCAGTTTAATCACGTCTCTCTTAATGAATATCTTTAACAAATATACACAGTTGGTAGAGAGGTGATCCTATGAACCGAGAACAAGTAGAGACAAATTTACCTATCTTACCTCCTCCAAAAGAGAAGGTAACATTTTTTCAATGGTTAAAAGATAATTTATTTAGCAGTTGGTATAATACCCTTTTTACAATTGCACTCAGTATATTGCTTTTTTCTATCATTAAAGGAACACTGACTTGGATTTTTATTGATGCAGATTGGTCCATCGTTACATCAAATTTCAAAATCCTTATGTCAGGTCAATATCCTGCTGTACAGCTTTGGAGAGTTTGGCTTTGTATCGTTCTTCTTGCTAGTTTACTAGGGTTTTCGTCAGGTATATGGAATGGCACTATTACACACTTAAGTATTTTCTTAGGTAGCTTATTGTTCATTAGCGGGATTTTACCTTTCGTATCCTTGGAAACTCGTATATGGACTTTCATTGGATTAGCAATTCTTATTGTAGGTCATTTTATCGGAAAGAAGATCCCTATAAAAAAGACAATACTAATAGGATGGTTCCTCCTCTTCCCAATCGCTATCTTCTTTATCAATGGATTTGGAGTTTTACCTAAAGTGGGCACGAACTTATGGGGTGGTTTTTTATTAACAATATTGTTGGCAACCGTTGCTATCGTTTGTTCCTTCCCTATTGGTGTATTGCTAGCATTAGGAAGACGAAGTAAATTACCTACAATTAAATACTTTTGTATTTTCTACATTGAGTTTATTCGAGGAATACCACTCATTACCATTTTATTCGTTTCTTCCATCATGCTACCGCTCTTCTTAGGGCAAGGTGTGGAACTAAATAATATACTACGAGCAATGATTGGCTTAACATTATTTAATGCAGCATACTTAGCAGAAAATGTACGTGGGGGGTTGCAGGCAATACCTCGAGGTCAATATGAAGCGTCTCATGCATTAGGATTAAGCTCTCCCCTAATGACATGTTTTATCATCCTCCCCCAAGCATTGCGTAGTGTAATCCCTGCAATGGTAGGTCAATTTATTGCTATCTTTAAAGATACAACACTAGTAACAATTATAGGAATTATTGACATTTTAGGAATGGCAAAAAACGTTGCACAAAACCCACAATTTTTAGGACAACAAATGGAAGTATTTTTATTCGTTGCCGTCGTGTTCTTTCTATTCTGTTATGCACTCTCTTACACTAGTCGCCGTATCGAAAAGTCACTTGGTGTTGGCGAACGATAAAAGAATTTTATTCAAAGAAGGAGGCTTTCTTTCATGCTAGAAGAATTCAACGACACTACCCCATTAGAAGATCGGGAAAATATAATTGAGTGTAAAGATTTAAATAAATGGTTCGGTGATCTTCATGTACTGAAAAACGTCCATTTAAATGTGAAGAAGGGGGAGGTTCTCGTTGTTCTAGGTCCATCAGGATCTGGTAAATCTACCTTTATTCGAACACTTAATGCGTTAGAGGAAATACAAAAAGGTACGATAACCATAGATGGAACTACGTTAACAAATGATCTAAGTGATATCGAAACGATACGTAAAGAAACTGGGATGGTATTTCAGCAATTTAATCTTTTTCCACATATGACTATCTTAAAAAATATAATGCTTGCACCAATATGGGTGCGAAAATGGCCTAAGGATAAGGTCGAAAAAATAGCGTTAGAATTACTAGATCGTGTTGGAATTCCAGAACAAGCGAATAAATATCCCGGTCAGCTATCTGGTGGTCAACAGCAACGGGTGGCAATCGCAAGAGCACTAGCTATGCAACCTAAAATCATGTTATTTGATGAACCTACATCCGCTTTAGATCCAGAAATGATTAAGGAAGTCTTAGATGTTATGAAAGAATTAGCAAAAACTGGAATGACCATGGTCGTAGTTACCCACGAAATGAACTTCGCACGAGAAGTTGCAGACCGCATAGTTCTATTTGATTACGGTGAAATTATTGAGTCGGGAACACCTGAAGAAATGTTTGACAACCCACAGCATGAAAGAACAAAGCTATTTTTGTCTCAAATATTGTAACTCCTCCCATCCCCACTATTCCCTATAATAGTGGGGATATCTTTTTACCTGTTACTTTCTTTTACTGCTGGAAAAAATTTTCTGTTGAATTAATTGAAAATTTCGTTTAAATTAGTGCAAAGTATTTTATTTTGTAGTATAATTTCCATAATTTATCATACTATATCCATGATGATTACTGAATGACGAAAAACATGTGCTACTATGAACAAACCAATGTATATAGACGAATTCAGAGAATGTTGCTAATTCAAAATGTAAAAGGGGGATGTTACGGGTGAATAATTTAAATACTGCAAGACAGGAACTACATGCTGTTGATATTGTTTTACGAAGTATTGATCATGCGAAACAATTTTTAACGGAGGGCTATAGGATTATTAATGACCCGAATGAAGATGTTTTCCTTTTAGTTCCAGAAAATAAAGTAGAACAATCAAGAGGAATGGGATATGTAGTAGTAGAAGATTAAAAAATAAGAATAATAAAGAACTTCTAAAGAAAGAGGATGGGGAAAAAATCTTATTTTAAATGTTAAACGCATGAAATCAGAATTGAAACCTTGATTTCATGCGTTTTTTGATTTCTCATTTCGAAGCTAGAGTAGAAATTTTCTACTTATGCCCGCCTTCTTTTTACTTTTTCCATATGGTCATTAACTCTTCTGTTTCGTTAATAATATGTTCTTTAGCAGCTGGAGTAATTGATTTGTCTGAACTTTTCTTATTTAATTCCTTCACTACATTTTCTAATTCTTTTGTAGCTTTGTTACTATTTCCGGCATTATAATATTGTCTCGCTTTTTGCAATATAGTTAAAATTGTTTTTTCCAGCGACGGGCTTATATCATTTTCAAGGGCATAGCCTGTCACCATCAATTCTAATAACGAAATAGTCGGGGTTATTCTAAGAGTAAGCACATTAGACATTACCACTTGATTATATAAAACCACTTCTGCCCAGACATCGATTTCTCTTACTAACCCTACTTCTCCCATGATGCGAATTGTTCCTTCACTATTTCGATAGATTAGATGTGGGTGACTTGATCCATACACAATTGTGGCCTTACTTAAATCTGCAATGGCCTCATTACTCATTTCCCCGCTAAGCAATAAATGAATAGGTTCTCCAATTACTACTGATTCCACATCAACAGTTAGTTGAACCAACTCTAATGTGTTTATATCAATAGTCACGATATTTGAACGTAGTGATATGTCCTCTAACATTACATCTACCCATACTTCAAATTCCCTTACGTCTCCTATTTCTCCAGTAATCTGTATCATTCCGTCACTCGATATTTGTACAATGTGAGGATGGCTCGTTCCATATAGGATAGCTGCATTTTGTAAATCAGCTTCCGCACCATCACTCATTACTCCACTAAAAGAAACGGTTAATTCTTCCCCAAGAGTTAATGTTGTTGAATCAGCAAGTAAGTTTATCGTTTCCAGAGTCGAACTAATTCCATATACTCTAATATTATCAACATAATGATCTGCTTTTTTCGAATTAGCAGTAAAGGAATCAAACCCATCAATTCTTGTTACATTAGTATGGAATGGAGCATTACTAATCATTAGATCCCCGTCAATATATACATCAGCAGTTTGCGTCTTTACATTAGCATCTACTGTAATGGAATACCATCGATTACTTTGATAGTTTGCTACAAGTGCAGTAAATGAGTCATTACTATTACGATAACTAATATGACCGTCTACCGTTTCCAATATGACAGCTGCCCCTACTCCTGAAGTGATTTCTGAAGATGTGAGACGCAAGATTTTCGTTGCATTATCTTTTTCTGGCTGCATAAATTGCATTTGGATGGCAAGTCGATCTTTTTGTACAGGAACCTCCTTACTCAAACGAACATGGTCAGAACTACTTGTATCGGCTAACAATACACTTTTATTCGAAAAACTTGGTACATTTACCACATGAACCGTACCACCTGCATCCGAAACAGAATAACCTTCAGGTACAGAAGTAGTTAGATCATTAAAATGGTCATCAATTAATAATTCTAGTCCATTAATGTCTACTTCAATACTATAGTCGTTACCATCACCACTCGAAAGCCCTCTCGGTGTAAGCGCACTCACTATTTGTGAAGCTGGACTTTCTCCTGCTACATTTACTGCAATTACTTGATAGTAGTACATTCTACCCTCTGCCAGTTCTTTATCCTCATAACGACTTTCTGATACATTTTCTGCCACTGATACATAAAAATCTTCTAAAACGTTGGAACGCAATACCTTGTAAGTATCTGCTCCATCTACAGAGTTCCAGCTTATTGTTACTTGTCTATCACCAGCATCGGCACTCACTCCAGTTGGTGCTTGAGGAGCTGCTAGAAATGGAACTGCTGATACTTGTGTGGAATCAATACTATTTCCAACATTATTAACAGCTTGAATAGTATAATGATACATTATTCCATTCTCCAAACCTGAGTCTATAAACGACGTTGTAGCTACAGTAGCTATGACAACAAAATCTTCGCTACTCTCCTGTGCTCTTTTCACAACATACGAACTGGCACTAGTTACAGAGTCCCAAGATAAGGTAACCAGTTGATTACCAGCAATAGCTTGAACATTTTTTGGTGCATTAGGAACAGTGGGTTCTACCGGTTCGTTATTATCTGGTGGTGTTCCATTATCGCCTCCACCGGTAGTATCGATAATACCAACACCTGCCCCGTTTTTAACTATATCTCTTACACTCAACGTATCATCGACAATGTAAGAGTAATAGTCATTTGGAGACCACGTGATACCACTATCTTTCGTAGCAAGAACATGGCTAAGGCCACTAAAAATACTATTTGTATCTTTAAAATATCCTGGTTGTGACGAAGTATCATAATATTTAGGTCCATAGTTTGCATCTTCTATAAAGTTATTTTCTGATATAAGAGTTGCTTCCACACCAACTCCAAATGCGTATTCACTAACATTGTTATAATAGTTATTATATAAGTGGACGGAACCGTAACGAACACGAGGATTCCGTTGTCCTAGATCAGAGAACCAATTATGATGATACGTTACCTTTAATAACCCTCGATCAGCCGTATGCTTGTCATCATGTCCAACAAGAGAAACTTTATCGTGATTATAAAACTTATTCCAAGAAACGGTAACATAGTTTGATTCCCTCTTAATGTCAACAAGGCCATCATATCCATTAGTAAAATTATTATGATCAACCCAAACATGCGTTGTTCCGTGTTCAAGATTGATAGAATCATCCTTCGCCTCAGAAAAAGTCAGATTCCTAATAATAATATTGCTAACACTTCGTAAGTTTAGACCACCATATCGAATTCCAGCATCAGATCCCAAACCAATGATGGTTTTATTTGATTCAACAAAGTACATTCGATTCGTTGGGTTCGCTGAATTTGGATTATCTGGAAGATCAATGGTACCAGAAACTTGTATGATATATGGTTCTTGTCTTTCAATATAATAGATGAAGTCTTCTGCTGTAGAAACTGTCACAATTTCTCCTCCAGCACCACCAGTTGTTCCTTCCCCGTATGTGGCAAACCCTACAAGACTGAAGTCCGATTGCTGTGGCGCACCTTCCGCAACTGCAATTTTCCAAAGTTGATTATCTTCACCCGTGAATGGGTTTTGTACGACATTTCCTCCATCTTGCTCTGAAAAACCTTCCACTTCTAATGCTAGATTGTTATTTTTATTGATTAGTTTAAAGTCACCATTGCCTAAATGTTCAACTGCCCATGCATGAGAGGCCGAACTACCATTTTTCACTTGGACAATATCGGTTCCAGCTGTCTTCGATCTCCCCATTGGTTGAGGCAATTTATCACTGTAACGATTAAAAATATGAAAATGACCCGAACTAATTTGTTCCACTTTCCATAATTGAGTAGTTAGTCCATTTTGCGTGTTTTGGATAATACTTGTATTATCTACATAACTAGCTCCAGCTATATCTAATACTTTCCCACTATACTTATTAATAAAAATATAGCTTTGAGATCGGTCAAAGTTCGTGTCCGTCATTTCTTCTCCAGGAAGTGTGCCACCAGAATTACCATCATCTCCTGGATCAGGACCACTACCTTCACCTGGATCCGTACCGCCATCGCCATCACCTGGGTCTGTTCCACCATCTCCAGGAGGTAGATCTTCTCCTGGAACATATACTTTTACATTATCTACATAGTGCTCCCTAACACTACTCCCTGGTGTGGATGATTTTATTTGTGCAATTTCCGTAGCATTTCTAAAGAAAGGTACATTTTCCATAACCTGATTGTTATCTATATAAAGGTTTAATGTTTGTTCACTTATATCTGCAATCACCTTTATATTTTTCCAGCTACCATTTGTGTTTTCTACATTACTATCATGGTAACTTCCATCCGCTAGCCTCGACTTAAAGTGGTGATCTCTCGTTTCGATTCGAATCACATCGTTACCACTAGAATCTGCTAAGGCTAAAACATATGCTGAATTTGATCTTGTCGGTTGCATAAAATCTAACTCCGCAACTACCAGCTCATGTTGAGGCGTGAATTCTTTTGTAAAGCCATTTGTATTAGATGAAGCAGGAAGAAGTAATACCTTTCCTTCTCTACCATTTACTTCAACTACAGAGCCGATGTCCCCTGTAAAAACAAAGCCCTCAGGCTGTGAACCTATCGCAACACTATTAAAATTCTCGTCAACGAGAACTAGGTCACCATCGGTACCATCTCCTGGTTCACTATCCCCATCCCCAGGATCATTTCCACCATCTCCAGGAGGATCAGTTGGATCAGGTTCCGAACCATCACCTGGTTCACCAGTTCCTGGATCTGTATAATCAATAATTCCTACTCCTGCAAACTCTTCAACTAGTAACTTTGCTTCTTCAGCTGAGTGTAACGAATATTGATAAGGAACAGTAAAGTCAGTTGTAGAATATAAATGATCTGCTGGACTATTTACAAATGTATTTCCACTTAAATTCCAATATCCTGTTGTTGGACTTCCGTAAAACCACCCTACAGGTCCTTTAATATATCCTGTTACAGGATCAACTTCCCCTGAACCAACATTTTCAAAATAATTATTCTCCACAAGTACTCTTGCACCATTCCGACTGTTTATCGCTGTATCAGATATGTCTTTAAAATAGTTATTATACATATGCACATCGGCATATCGAATAAGTGGTGTACGAGAATTAACATTATAAAAATAATTATGATGATATGTTATTTTATCAGGAGCTAATGATGGATTGTCTGTATGACCATTTAAGGAAACCTTGTAATGATCCATAAACTTGTTCCAAGAAACAGTAACATATTCTGCTCCACGTTTAATATCAACTAGACCATCGTAGTAATTTATTCCATGGTCTCTATCACTGAAAAATTCATTATGGTCAATCCATATATTACGACTATTTTCTGTAACTTCAATAGCCGTTCCCTCTCCCCCTCGTACATGGTGGATGGAAAGATTTCGGAAAATGATATTATTGGCCCTTGATACTGTAAAACCAATACGATCAAATTCGCCTTGCGTACCGACTCCAATAATAGATACATCTGAAACATCTTTGACATTTAATTTACTGGACCCTGTATTCTCAGGGGTAATTGTTCCATTGATATATATAGTTAATGGAGTAGGATTTTTTATTTTCGCTCTAAGTATGTCCTCTAAATCCCTACCATTATTTATATAAACAACGTCTCCACCAGCTCCACCTGTTGTACCACCATTTAACGTTGCATATCCGGCAATATCAAAATCACTAGGATTTACATGGGTTTCTAATGGTGTTGCACTTACTTCAATAGAATCTTCACTTTCTCCTATTGAATTTCTAGCACTAATCACATAATAGTATGTCGAATCGTTAAGCAGTCCAGTATCAACATATCTTGTTGCTGTTGTTGTCGTGACAATGGTGTAAGGTCCTTCAGACTGACCTGATCGTTTTACATTATATAACTCAGCATTACCAACAGGATCCCACTGTAACATGACTTGCCCATTACCAGGATTCACTTCTACATTTGTCGGTGCCACAGGCGCACTCGGTATTTGTGGAGTGGCATTTACTTCTGCAGAAATAACACTGTCAAGTCCATCTCGAGAGGAAACAACTACATAATAATAGGTCCTATCATTTTCCACATTTGCATCTAAAAAAGTAGCTTCCGTAACCCCAGCTGCTATTTCGCTATACGGCCCGCCACTAACGTCAGCTTGTTTTATTTTATATTCGGTTACCCCTGGCACCGGGTCCCAAGTTAAAACAACTTCACCATCTCCTGAAAAAGCTGTTAAACCACCTGGCGCTTGTGGTCGTAAAACTGATGTATAAACTCTTAAGTTATCAATATAGTAACTTGATGTTAAAGAGCTTTGAGAATAGCTACTTAACTGTTTTACCTCGTTGGAACTAATAGATTGGTGATACCCCCATTGTCCGGCGGAACTAAAATCACTTTGCCCCTCTGCTCGAACAAAAACTTCAGCTCTTTGAGTATCTGTGTTTAACTCTATTCTAAAGTAATACCATGTGTCCTTCGTGAAATCACTTACGAGTCTCTTGTTAGAACCAGAGACATTTTGAGATATGTGCCTACCGCTGTCACTAATTCGAATCTCAACTAATCCTTCCCCACTACTGTTTTCCACTCTCATAAGACGATAGCCTTGTGTATTGGCGCCTTGATCATCCGATCGCCAATCAAATTCAACAGTAATGATTCCATTAAGTTGCTCTGGTAAAGATCGAGTAAACCTCGTAGTTGTGGAGTTACTTTTATCTTTTACGTAAAGAACATTCCCTGTATTAGGGTTATTAATGTGTGTATTTGAGATTTCACTTGAGTCGATTACTGTAACATCATTATCCTCGCTCGTTGCTGGGATGATTGTGTAACCAGCAGATTCTAAATCTGAGCGTGAAAACATTTCCTCATAATCATCGTGAAATACTAAATAATGATTAAAATCCCCATTCGCTTGAGCTTTTGGTACATAGAAGGCAGCATTTGTTAAAAATAAGTTTAAAACTAAAACAATACACATGAACGCGCTTAACTTTTTAGTTTTCTTCAAATCCCCAACCTACTTTCACCTATTAAATTTTTTAAACTTACCTTTTACGCAACAAACAATAAAGTACTTACCTCATCCTTACCGCCTAAAATGAAAACGTTGTCATTTTTGGACCTAAAAAAAATCTTCGACCCTTCCTCCTCCTTTTCAAACTAAGGATAAACCTCTCCTTTACTTTTAAAGTCTTATTTCTACCAATTCCAATTTAAATAATATGCTCTGCTAAATAATGCATGTTTCACAAATCATCAATAAACATTTACTTAGCCAATAATTAAATTAGACTTGGTTTGAAATCAAGCAAATAAAGTAAAAACAACTAGTTTTTTCGAAGGTCTAATCAATAATAAATCCATCATTGAGCCTTATGAATAGATGTAAAAAAGTAAAAATAGGTACCAGAAACTGTAATTTGTAATATAATTAAAATCCAATCAAAAAAAAATGTCTATGAACATTTGTGCCTAAGTTGTGTTTTATAAAAAATGTTCATTTTTATAACATATTACAAACAAATCATTCTACTGAGTAGTTACTTTTTTGTTTTTGAGATCATAGAAGTCAGGGATTAATTACTCTTCTACAACAAATGAAGCGTAAAAATGCGAATAAATATCAGATTTCCCAATACGAAGTATCCACTCCGTGAATACTTTTTTCTTGAACTGCAAAAAGAATATTTCTTATATACTTACAAAAGTCCTTTACATTCAGAAACAGCAAGTTTTGATTATTTTAAATTTGGAGCTCAATGAATTCAAATCTGTTTATAAAGAACGTATTTCTGTAAATAGATCAAAAAAACTATATATTTAGAGAGTGATAAGGCAATATTAAGGAAATATACCTAAGAGTAAATTGAGCCATTTGATTTAATTACAAAACTTCTTGCTTTTATGATAGTTTAAAAGTAAAATTATCCTTGTCATTCTTTTAGAATTTTTTGGGGTCGGCTAAGGTACTGGTGTCCTTCGAGGTCTTCAAAACCTTTTGGGAGGCGCGTGTCGTCTCCGCTGGGTTCGATTCCCAGACGGTCCCGCCAAATCATACATACCAAGGGGTTCAGCCATTCTCTAACTTTATATATAAGGAGAAGGCTGAGCCCTTTTTTAGAAATCGGTGCCGAATCGGTGCCTTTTTTAATCGTCGAATACTTCATCAAAGACATCCACTGCCCCATCTTGTAAAGATGGAATGGCATGGCTGTATAGATCTAATGTAATAGAAATTTTCGAGTGTCCCAAACGGTCGCTCACGATTTTCGGATGAACGTTTTTTAGAAGCAAAATCGTCGCATGCGAATGTCTCAAATCGTGAAAACGGCTGTCTGGAAGCTCTACTCTTTTAATGGCACGTTTATAGGCTCTTGTAATCTCACTTGGGATAAGATAGGTGCCGACGGAACTAGGAAAAACAAGATCTAGGGGATTAAAATCTTTTCCCAATTCTTTCTTTAGCTTCAGATGATTTTCCCAATGTTTTTTCAGAAATGCCAATAAATGTTTCCCCATGACGACATACCTATCACGACCATTTTTCGTCATGTCCTTGATTTTAACCCCTTCTTTTTTCACATCATAAGCGGTCTTCGTGATGTATATTTTTCGACTATCAAAGTCAATATCCTTCCATTTTAACGGGCGTAGTTCCCCTAAACGACCCCCTGTGTGACCTGCTGTATAGATGATAGGAGAATAAATGGGACTTTGTTTTGCAGCTTCCAAAAGGCGTTTTAATTCCGACTCGGTATACGTTACTGGTTTGTATCTCATTGGCTTTGGAGGCTTTGCTTTTTTGGCAACATTTGTCTCCACGAATTCCCAATCGATGGCATCATTCAAGACTTTACACAACAACCGATGGTGATGTTTCACCGTTTGAGCTGATAGAGGACTACTCATTTATTTCCCCCTCCTCATGGTGAATTTTACTCGTTAACTTATCCGTATAGTAATCTTGGATATCCCGAGTCGTTAATGATCGTAATTTTTTTTCACCTAAAGACGGCTTTAAATGCACCCGTATCATTCTTTCATAGCCTTTATACGTATTTGGAGCTGTACTGGATTTGGCATAGGCAGAAAGCCAGTATTCCAAATAGTCTCCAAAGGTTATATCGCCATCTTCATCTAAAGCACTGCCTTCTTTTTGAAGCTCTGTCAGCGCTAAAGCCATGGCATTTTTCGCTTCTTTTTTTGTTTTAAACCCTTTTTTTACTTTACGCTTTCGATTGCCATCTGACCCAACTTCGATAACATAAAGGTATTTTTTTGATTTTTTATCAAGTCTTACGCTACCCGTCATTTGTATCATATCCTCCTTTTATGGACGGGCACTCAAACTCACACCATTATTAACAGTATTTCAAATGAAGCCCTACATTAAACAATAATGACTCGTGAGGGAGTGCTCCTTAAGGAACAAACTTTAGTTAATTCCTTCGGTCCAACGTTGCAAAGACATTTTGGGAACAAGAATTCGGCTTCCAACTTTAATAACATGAAATTCTCCACTGTGCACCAGCTCATAAGCCTTTCCCCTCGAAATTCCTAGGAACATTGCTATATCCTTAACTGTCAGAATGTCATTTAACTCGCTAAACCTCTTCATGATGTTTTCCTTTTACTTCTGTACCTTCTTGTTCTTCCCTACTATTTTTTTCATGTAATTCCCACTCCTTAAGAATTTTCAACGCTTTTAACCTCTTGTCGACAAGTGGATCCTTTTCCTGTTTGACTATTTTTTTGTTCAAAAAATAACCTCCTATTACAAATGAAAACTGTAATAAGAGGTTGGGTAGTTATCTATTTTAATTTTCGTTTATCTGTTTAAACGGATAAATTCTCTCTGACCTAGCTTGGCTTTTTAAATACTCTAAATGATTCTTTAGACTGTCTGAACGTGAGTCATTATTCCGAACTATGATTGACAGCTTGGGAAAGTGTCTAAATAAAGAATCTACAATATATATTGAGTCTACTAACCCTTTAAACTTGTTATTTAATAACTTAAGTTGGTCGATATTTGGACAAATATGTGATGTTAAAAATATTTCAAAACGGGAAAAGCCCACATTTTTATCTACTCGCACATAGGCAACATTATCTTTTATAAATGGGAATACTTTTGTGGAATTATCCACCATAAATCCTTCAATAATTCGATAGTAAGCTTTTTCTAGTGACCAAGAGATTACATAATCCAACTCTTTATCTTCTGCCACTATCACATATTCAACAAACTCTTCTTGACGAAACCTATTATTAGGTGCAAGAACATAATGCATTGGCACATCAAATAATATTGCCAATTTGTAAAGTGTTTCCGGAACAATTTTATATACAGGGTACTCTTGATTTATATATTCTCCTGCATTAGAGATCCCCATATTATTTTTTAGCTGTGGTAAAGATATAGCTTCTGCATCCAAAAGTGCCTTAAGCCTTAGATGAACAGGTAACTTTAATAAAAACTGCTGCCATAAGTATGGATCATACTTCAAAAATTTTAAATGTTTCCATTTTCTTTGATAGCCTGGGGTATTTCTTTTAAATTCATGTAATGTTATTTTTCCCACTGCAAAATTATATGCAGCATCTACTTGTCCTTTTTCTTGTACTTTCGGCTCTTTTGACATCGCTTATCACCATGATAAGCATAAATCTTATGTAAATGTGATTTCTCCAATAACCGTTTAAAAGGATAAAAACATAAAGACTTCATAATAATCTCACTTATTTGTTTCGAATTTATCCGTTTTACCGGATAAACAATTAATCTTTTATTCATACATCCATAATTATAATTGCAAATAAATTTTCACGCCCCCTTATAAAAACACTTTAACTTAGTGAAGAATTTTTTCGTAGAATAAAAATTCTACGCTGATTTTCTTTAACTAATTAAAGGATTTTGGTTTATTTACCCTTTTAATTGGTGATAATGTTGGAGAACCACCGATCAAGAAAAAATAACATTGGAGAGCTGAAAGCAAAAATTTAATAAGCTTTTTAGCGCACTATTATTTTAACCTAATATTCAAAATATTTCTATTAAAAAGAAGTAATAATGTTGGAGTATCATACCGAACAAAAAAATAACATTGAAAAGCTGAATTTAAATCTCTCCATTCAATCAAAAATAATCTTATATTTGGAGTTTTTTCAATAAATATACATGGAGTGAGTTAAAAATGTTTAGTGTAAATGTAGAACAAATTGAAATAAATAAGTATGAATTGCCCAAAGAATTAGAATCGTTCTGTAGTAGTAGGGAACATTTAAGTAATGCTACAAAAATGCGTGATCGACTGTTTCTTAAAAAGTTTTACAATTTTTATAATGATAATAAAAATATTAAATACTTATCGATGGAGCATTTTACTTTATATGATCAATCACTGAAGTACAAAGTAGAAAACAATGAATTGAAACCTAGTAGTTTAAAACGAGATATAGAAAGGTTAAAAATGTTGGCCAAATTTTTAATTAAAGAAGGTTTTCTTACTTTTGTATATAAGCCTTCAACAATACAGAAAAAAACAAAAAGAAAAATTACCCTTCCGCCTATTGTCGAACATTTTTTAGATGACTTATCTAGACAGAATTATAGTCAAACTAAAAATTACCGAAAGGATATCATGTATTTCTTTAAATCTATATGTATAGAATTCGAAGAATTTAAAGATATAGAAAATTTAAATGTAGCTAAGATGAAGACACTTAACAAGAACCATATTAATTTTTACCATAACTTTTTAGGTAGAAGAGTATCCTTAGAAGAGATTTCTACAAGTAGAGCCAAAAACCTCCTACAAAGTCTAAGGCTATTTATAAAGTTTCTTAATAAAAGAAAAGTCAACTTAACCAGATACTTTATTCCAGAAAAGTTCCAAGTACCAAATAAGAGAAATAATGATTATGTTCCTATTCAAGAATCAATAAGACTAATTGATACAATTGCTGATTATTCTAAAAATCCAGAAAGAGATTTAACCATCGCTTTGCTTATTGTTGATACCGGATGTCGTCCAATTGAAATAGTAAACATGAAAATTTCAGATGTATTAAAAACTGAATCAACAATCTATTTAAGAAGTAAAAAATCAGGTCAAAGAAAATTGAAAATATCTAAACCTGTAATGGACGTATTAAAAGTATATCTCACTTTGAGATGTGCCGATTCAAATCCAGACCACCATTTATTTTTATCAAAGTGGAATGAAGCAATGACTTCTAAAGATATTACTAGTATTTTTTACACTGCCAACAAAAGAATATATGGGAAAAGCAAATATTCACCAAAGGCTTTTAGACATACATATATTACCAATGCATTGGAAAATAGAAATAACTTTGATCAAGTATCAAAAACAAGTGGTCATAAATATTGGATATCCACTATTTATTACTTAGAAAGAAGTCACGAAAGACTTAAGAGAAATACATTGAAGCACAACCCAATCAAATTCTAATAGGAGTGATTTAAATGGCTCGAGAACTAAAGTCTCAAATTGATTATGAACAAGTTTGTAACGAGTTAGGAATTAGAATGGAAGACTTAATAGCACTAGCTCAAAATGGCCCAAACGTTGTACAGGAAAAGCAAGTTAGAGTTACTACAATAATAAATGATTTTCTTGAACATTTAAAAATATTAGTTGAGATAACTAAAAGAGCAGAAACGACATTTACGACATATGAAAATTTTCTGCTTAGATTAAAGGATTTTATTAATGAGAAGAACCCAAATTTAACATTACAGGAATTCAATGAAAAAACATTAGATAAATTTTTAAGGACTTGTAAACCAAGATGTGTTACTGGAAATGATCAAAAATATAAATTCGAAAATGAAAAAAAATTATCAAACAATACCATTAACAAGTACACTGCAATTGTCCGTGAATTAATTAAATTTGCTTATACTCAAGATTACATTAGAAAAGATCTATCACATAGATTTGAATATGCACAAAAAGGAGCTTTACTGCCAAGATATTTTACTGATGATCAAATTGAAATGATATTAGCAAAATCATTAAAACGAACTTATGGGTACCGATGGAAAGCAATGATTTGTTTTATGCTTGGAACTGGCTGCCGTATTAGTGAAGTCACAAATTTAAGAGTTAAGGATTTTGATATAGAAAATGACCTTATCTACATTTATGATGGTAAAGGAAACAAGGATCGAACTGTCATCATATATCCAGAAGTAAAAAAAATCATTTTAAGATATCTCCAGACTTCAGAACTTAAAAAATGGGACCGATATAATGAAGGATTTCTTTTTGCAAGAGATGAAGGAGATAAAAGGGAAAAGAAAATTTCAGATAGAAGTCTACAGTACCAAATCGACAATATTTTACACGATTCATTTCCTAAAACTGAACAACACACAACACACTCATTTCGACATACTTTTGCCGTAAACTGTTTAAAGGCTGGGATGAAAATAGAATATTTATCTCAGTTATTGGGTCACACCAACCCTTCTACTACATCCATATATGTGCAATTACTTCCTGCTGATTTACGCGATGAAGTAATGACAAAGTATCCATTTCCTGTAGAAGCTTTGCTTAAAGAAATTATTTAAATAAGGGGTTAATCATATGGATTATCTTCATAAAGAAATAGAAACCTACAGTCTCTGTTCCAAAAACAGTAAGAGAACGATTGATAGGTACCAAAAACACCTTATTAATTTTGGCTACTTTCTTGCAGAAGTTATTGAGGAAGAATATGAGAAAGTTCACTTGGAAAGAATTTATAAAAGAACAGATGTAATGGGGAGATTGATAATGTACCTTCCTATTAATGCAGAAATAATAGATGATTATTTCTACTCTAATATTGAAATGGGTTACTCATGGCTTAGATTATCACGGGCTTCTCTAGGTAGCTTTTTTAAATACTTATTAAAGAATTATGACTTTAGAAATATAATAAAAGAAATAGATTTTGTTTTGAGTGATTACAAACATTTAAAGGTCCCAACAAGGATTTTAAATAGACATGATATTATAAAATTTCTTCAGTCCATTGTTAAATACAGTGAGAATTTAAAACGTGATCTCCTGTTCTTCACACTTCTACTTTCTACTGGTTGTAGGATAAATGAATTGCTTAAAATTCAAGTTAGAGATATTGACCTTAATAATGACACTGCTTATTTAAGGACAACAAAGAATAAGAGGTCACATATATTGGTACTAAGGAACGAACTAGGCCAACTTATATACAAGTATTGCGATGAACAAAACATCAAACGGTCTGACTTACTATTTTACGATGTTCCTTACCATGACGCGAATAAACTCTTGTCTAATTACCTGGAATATGCCGGGATTACTAAAGTAACCATACACTCGTTAAGGCATAGTTTTGCAACAATGTTGTACGAATCTGGGGCAGCTATCACTACAATTCAGCAACTGTTAAATCATGTTGCCCTTAGTTCTACTAAAGAATATGTAGAACCTAATTATATTCGCAATACACAGATAGAAATTCCTCAAAACCTTGAAATTTATAAAAATTTATCTTGTTTAAAAAACCTTTAATTAATCATAGAAACAAGATCATCATAAAAATATTAATCATCTGATTTATGTACATTCTAAGTACACTCTAATCGAACAAACATAAATGTAGTAAATCAAAGTGTCTGAGTGGTCAAACATACTAGTTCAGTAGAAGTAGTAAATATATGATTTGTAATTAAACATAATAAAACAGGAGAAAGAAACATTTTCTGCCTCTTTCTCCTGTTTATTTGTAAATCATATCTACTTATAATTTCAGCATTTAACTTCAGCTATTACATATTCAGGTCCCCCACTATCGAAGGTCAAACTTTGGATCACCTCTAACTGACTAGATTGGCTTCTTTCACTCTTTAGGTGATTCAGACAATATACCAACTGTTCCAAAATTTCATATATCATGTCTTTCACCGTAACCCAATCCTAAAAAATTTAATAATTACGCTTACCCGTGATTCCGGAGCTCATTGTAGACTTCATCAATCATATCTTCCATTAAAAATTCTTTGAACTCTGCATCTTGAAGGATTTTCATGAAAAATTCCTCATTGTTTTGCATACGATTAACGACAAAATCCATAAATGTACGATTAAAGCTAAACTTAAAATTATCCTTAGTGTTACTCTTGGCTTTTTGCGCCAAATCTTGATCGGCTTTCATATCCTCTACAATCTGGTCTCTTGATAGTTTATCAGCTTGTGTAAATTCTGTTCCAAAGCGTTCATTCATCCGCTCAATGATCGATGAAAGCCGTTCTTTTTTTTCTTCTCCTCCTGCAGCGCTTCCATGTTTACCTGGCGTGAGGTACTCACCACCCGTTTCATTTAGCGAGATGCTTCCTTCAAACGTTTTCTCATTTCGATAATACTCTAAAGCAACATCATCTGAGAGGTATACAGGATCTTCGGCTTTTCGTGGGAGTTTCTTCAATAGTGAACTTAAGTAAATAAATCGTTTATGAAGATCGACATCAGTAAAAGGTCCTATCTGTAAAACAAAAGCATATGTTCTGACAAATTTCATCGCTGATGATTTAAAATAATCTTGAGTGTCCTCATCAAGGTCAGTGGTAAACCTTTGTACCGCAGGATCAAGTGCAGCGTTTAGTTTCCCTTGAAAACGCGCACTTTTCGCCGGCTGGTCACTATATTGAAGGTTTGCAACGGTATCTACTTCCTCCTCTGTATAAACTTGCATGGCATCGAGTTCATGTTGAACATCATATAGGATGTTTGGATCGGTTGTTTCACCTAGACCTGTGACCTCATAATAAGTTTGGAAGGCAGCTTGAATCGTATCGGGTTCATTTACAAAATCTAGAATAAACGTGTCATCTTTACCTTTGCACGTTCGATTTAGGCGTGAAAGAGTTTGCACCGCTTTTATCCCATCGAGTGGCTTATCAACATACATAGTATGAAGCAATGGCTCATCAAAGCCTGTTTGATACTTTTCTGCGACAAGCAAGACTTGGTATTCATCAGAATGAAACTTTTCTGGCAATTCTTTCTCACTAAATTCGTTCATTTCAGCTTCCGTATAGGATAACCCACTATCTTCGACTGTCCCTGAGAATGCAACAAGCGTTCTCAGGTCGGTATAACCCTTGACTCTAATATATTTGTCAAAGGCAATTTTATATCGAACTGCATGAAGACGGCTGCCTGTGACAACCATCGCTTTCGCTCGCCCATTGATTTTATGTCGTGTTACGTTTCGAAAATGCTCTACCATAATTTCTGTTTTTTGTGCAATGTTATGGGGATGAAGGGATACGTAACGAGCAATTTGTCGACTGGCCTTGTTTTTTACTACTTCTGGGTCCTCTTCGATGCTTTTTTCAATTTTATAAAAGGTTTGATACGTCACATAGTTTTTTAATACATCATGAATAAAACCTTCCTCAATCGCTTGACGCATGGAATAAAGATGAAACGGTTCATACGTACCATCCTCTCTTGGAGTTCCAAAACGTTCCACGGTCTTAGGTTTTGGTGTAGCCGTGAAAGCAAAAAAGGAAATATTCGACTGATCACCACTTTTTGCAATCTCTTCGATCATACGTTCTTCCGCATCCGTTGCTTCCCCTTCTTCTATCATGCTCTGTTCATATGCTTCTTCCAATGTTTTATCAGAAAAAAGGGCAGTCATGGCCGATGAGGCCTTTCCCCCTTGTGAACTATGGGCTTCATCGATGATGATTCCATAGGTTCCACGACTGAATTCACCCACTTTACCAAGGATAAACGGAAACTTTTGTAGTGTTGTGATAATGATTTTTGTCTTGTTTTGGATTGCTTTCGCTAACTGGTTCGAATCTTCATCTATTTTTTCAACCATGCCTGCCTTATGCTCCAACTGATAAACAGCATCTTGAAGTTGTTTATCTAACACGCGACGGTCGGTAATGACTATAATGCTATCAAAGACAGGTTGTTCTTCCTCGTCATGAAGTTTCGCTAAGCGGTGGGATAACCAAGAAATACTGTTGGTTTTTCCACTTCCTGCTGAATGTTGAATTAGGTAATTCTTCCCTGCTCGGTGTTCCATCACGTCAGCTTCAACTTTTCGTACTGCATCAAGTTGATGGTAACGAGGGAAAATTACAATTTCCTTTTCATCAATAATATCTCCGTTACTATCACGAATACTTTCATTTTGGATGTAGACAAAACGAAAGAGAATGTCGATTAAGCTATCAGGTTGAAGAATCTCCTTCCAAAGATAAGATGTTCGATAATCGCCTTCTACAATCGGATTCCCCTTACCTCCATTATTACCCCGATTAAACGGAAGAAAAAACGTCTTGTCCTTATTTAATTCAGTTGTCATGTACACTTCATCAGTATCAACCCCGAAGAAGACGACCGCACGCTTTTTGAATTGAAAGAGTAACTCATTCGGGTCACGATCTTTCTCAAACTGCTTCACCGAATGTTCAACCGTTTGCCCTGTCAATTGATTTTTTAACTCCATGACGACTATCGGTAACCCGTTGATGGATAACATCATATCAATTGACATATGACTCCCAGCGCGATAATAGACTTGGCGACTGACGGTAAAAATGTTTTGGTTATACTTTTCAATGAGCGTTCGGTTCATATCTGTCGGTGGTTTGTTATAAGCAAGTTTCAGTGTTACCCCATAGTCTTTCACCCCATGGCGTAAACAATCAATCATCCCCCGCCGCTTAAGTTCTTCATTAATGCGGTACATAACTTTGTACTGAACTTCATCATTATAGACTTTCCTCAACCGTTCAATCGACTTCTGTTGAGTTGCTTCTAAGAACCGAAAAAGGATTTCCTGATCAATTGCCCACTTTTGAAAAGTTGTGAGAGCAGGGCCTGTCAGCACTCGCTGTTGAAAACCTGCTTGCATCAGTTGTTGTTCTATGTTCTCTTCAAAGCCTCTTTCACTCATGTCGATACTCACGATGAAGACACCTCCTCCTGTTCGGTTTGACCCACCATCTCCCGAACGTCAATCTTGCCGGTCACCGCTTCGTAGATGAGGGATTGGCGGTATTCTTTGAGTTTATTAATTATAGTAAGGTTATTATCTATTAGATACTCAATTTCATTACTGATTTTATCTAGATAGTCTGCAATGCGATTCTGTTCTTCTATCGGTGGAAGAGTTACTAATATTTTCTTAAAATCTTCGGAATATGTTCTCCATCTCATTAACATTATACCTCTACCAAATTTGTAACAATCTCCCTTAAAATGAAAATTCCTAAAATAATAATGGAAATAATCTTTACTTACTAAATCCTTATTTAATGGTCTATAAACATCATAATCTGGACTTGTAACACCATCATATATAGAGATTCCAATTGACCCCATCCATGCTAGAAGTTTATTAACTACAATATCACCTTTTCTTACTATTTTATAATTTATTACAGTTTGCGATTTATTTCCTTTTTGTTCCATGTCTTTTCTCGGCCTAACACCTATACTTGTGAATAATGATAAGAGTTCAGCTTTTTCATTAAAATTTCTATCATTCACTTCAGAGAATAGGTATTTAATTCTTTTCTCTTCCCAATGCTCAGGAATCTCTCCAATCCATTCCACACCAGAGTCCTTCATTTTCACATTCCTATCAAGACCTTTCGTGACCGCTTCCGTAATGACTGCTTGACGCTTTTCTTCGAGTAGTTTTATCAGTTTTTCTTTGTCTGCAATTAAATCATCGATCTCGGTTACTTTTCGGTTTAAAAAAGTTGAAATCAAAATCTGTTCATTTAAACTAGGAATGAGTAACTCTATATTATCAAGATTTTTACGAGTTAGTTTAGGTTGGGCAGAACCTGTGATATATGGAACGTAATTTATTGAATTTAACTTATACATCATAAAATTTATGTCGCCATTTATCGGCTTTAAAATGTGGGCATGATTATTGACCCAATACTTCCCTGTAGCCAAAAAGGCTAAAGAAGTTGACCTAGATCTCAAATTTTCCCCATCTTCTCCAATTAAAATTAATGGTTCATCAAATAAATAATCTTCAACTTTATCAATTACTCCAGATGCTCCGTAATAATCATATTTTCTATCTGACATTTTACCTCTTTGTTCCGAACTTATCGGTATCCGTCTGTGATCTAAATTTTTTAACTCATATTTAACTTTAGACCTTGCCCATCCTTGTACATTTTTTATATCACTTCTCACACCATCACCTTCTTCAACTTCTCTAAAATACTCATTTCGAGTTCTTGAATTTCTGCTTTGATTTCGCTAGAAGGTCGGAGTTCTTGATAATTGTAAAAGTGTCTTGTAAATGGAATTTCATATCCGATCTTCGTTTTCTCTTCATCAATCCAAGCATCAGGTACGTGTGGCAATACTTCCCGATCAAAGTAGTCATGTATATTTTCTTTTAATGGTACATTTTCCGTATCTCGTAAATCTGGATCGGGTTCGACATCACCCTTTTTATTCTTTACGCACACATCGGCAGTTTCATCTTTCTCAGATAGTGCTGCAAGGATCGCTCTTTGTAGTGGTGCTTTCAAGTCAATTCCTTCGGCCGCGAACGTTACTTTTAGTTTCTCTATAAAAGTTTCTCTGTTTTTATACATTGTTCCATCATTCAACTTCTGTAACGCTTCGATGATTACTTGTTGCTTTTTCTTTCCTTCTTCTGCCTCTTTCAGCCCTGCTTCGCCTTTTTTCTTTGACTTTGCAAGGGTTTGGAACGCCATTTGCTCATGCAAGCGCTCTATTCGTTCTTCATCAACTATAAAATTGAGTTTCAATGGTCGTTCGACAACAATCTTTTGGTAGCCAAAGTCTTCGTTATCAAAGATCTTCACCAAATCACTTTCCTTAAAATCTCCATATATGCTAATTATTTCATTGATCTGATCAGGTGAGATCTCATGTCGCTTTTCACCCATGTTCTTACGCATTTTCTGATAGAAATCGACTGCATTGACGAGTTGTACCTTTCCTTTACGCCATGCAGTTTTATTATTTGTCAAAATCCAAATATAAGTTGAAATGCCTGTATTATAGAAAAGGCTTGTAGGCATCGCGACAATACCTTCCACAAGGTCATTTCCGATCATGTAGCGACGAATTTCACTTTCTCCACTACCAGCATCCCCTGTAAACAAAGGGGAACCGTTCATAATTATCGCTAATCGAGATCCTTTCGGGTTCTCATCACTAACCGGCTTCATTTTCGATACTAGATGTTGCAAGAATAATAGTTGACCATCTCCAATTCTCGGCAATCCAGCACCGAAACGACCGTTCATACCTAAACTTTCATGTTCTTCACGTACAACCTTTTCCGATGGTTTCCACTCTACACCATACGGTGGATTGGAAATGAGATAGTCAAATTTTGCTGTTGGAAAAGCATCACGAGTTAACGTATTACCAAAGCGAATGTTTTGTGCTTCTTCCCCTTTAATAAGCGTATCAGCCTTACACATGGCAAACGACTCTTCGTTAATCTCTTGTGCAAAAAACTCTAACTCGGCAGATTCATTCATCTCTTTTAAATATTCTTGAGCAATGGATCCCATTCCCCCGGTACCTGCACAACCGTCATAGAGAGTTTGTGTAATCCCTGGTTTCGTTAGAATTTCATCATCATCATTGAACATCAATCCAACCATGAGACGAACCACTTCTCGAGGCGTGTAATGGTCCCCAGCTTCTGCATGTTCTGAATAACGACGGATCAATTCTTCAAAAATGTATCCCATTTCAAGATTGGAAACGACATCAGGATGTAGATCCACTTCTGAAAAACGCTTTACCGTTAAATATAAAAGATCATTTCGATCCATTTTTTCAATTTGTTTATCAAAATCGAAATACTCGATAATCTCCCGAGCAACTTTCGAAAAACCGTTTATGTAATCACGAAGATTTTCTGCAATGTTATCAGAGTCATTGAGAAGATTGTTGAAATCATAGTTACTTGTGTTGTTAAAACGTTGCTTTGATTTTCGATTTAAAATTTCGTCTCTTGCTTCCTCTGGTAGATGCTTGAATTGTTCGTAACTTTTTAATACGTCTTCTTTCGTATCTTCTAGAACGTTATCAAAGCGCCTTAAAACCGCCATTGGTAAAATAACCTTACCGTAGTCTTCTGGCTTGTAAGGTCCTCTTAATATCTCTGCTATTGTCCATAAAAAATTCACTTTATCTTGAAAGTTTACCATTTCATATTCTCCTTTATGCCCTACTAATGTATTGTTGTTCTTCTCTTTTCTTTAATTCACGATAGAACGAACTCCGCCTGAATTTGGTGATAGCACAATTCCTTTCACAGTCTTATCACCTTTTTCATACAACATTATTGGATAATTCATTCCAGGATGTTTAACCGTGTATTTTTTTACCCTTCCTTTAAACTTACCTTTAATCTTTGCTTGCTTAATGCCCTCCTGCTATCTCATTCGGATCATGTTACGTTCAAATTCTGAAAAACCTGACATAACTATTAGGAATTCAAGAGGTGGTTCCATCTGTCATATCAAACCAATAATCCTTAATTGAACGCAAAGTGACTCCCTTTTTTTTAACTGATCGAAGAGTTGGAGTAAATCAACGGTTGAACAGTTAATTCGATCTAAACTATGTACAACAACAACGTCACCTTCACTCACTTTATTTAATAAGTCATAAAGAACTGGCAGATCCGTCGTTGCCCACTCACTTTTTCTTCGTAAATCAGCTCACAGTATTCTTCGTTAAGAGACGACCGCTAACGGTCTAAATTTCGATCCATACTAGAGACTACCGCATATCCACCCTTCAAAATATCATCTCAATATGGTATAAATTTACTATAATTTTATCTCGATTTTTGGAATAAGTAAATGGGATGCTCTAAATCCAATTAAATCAACAAACGGAAAGAGTCCCAATAGAGTAAACTCTATTGGGATTATGGATTTTCACATTACCTTTGCACCTAAATTTATATCTATTTCGCATTAACAATTTTCTTTTCCTGATAGAATGGTTCCGCCCTGGCTTAGATTTTTTGTTCTAGTGATGGATTCCCTTCCTATTTTAGTTTGTTTTTATACTACAAAAGACAAATTAAAAGGACTAACCTCAGCACTTAAACATTGCAATGCTCGGCTAGCCCCTTTATTGACTTATTTTCACTTTAGTTATTTATGACCCTTCCAATAGTTCCTTATTATAAGAAATAGAACATCAAGCCTGCATATCTCTTCTAAAGTCATCAAATAATCTCGATTGGTTTCTTGAGTATTCATCTAATAGACGCTCATGATCCCACTTAAAATCATCTACTTTTCTTTCAAGCTGATCTAATTTTTTCTCAATTAATGCAAAATCTAATTCTGATAACTGTGTTGTACTCTCTTGGAGTACCGTATTATATTTTTGGAAATTACCGTTTGTTTCTTTAATTTCCAATAGTAAGGTTTCGTTAAAGTCAAGTAGTTGTTCCCTATGCTGTAGACTTGTTAGTTTACTCTCTGCTTCTTGATGAAGTGGTTCAATCAGTTCTTCTTTTATCGTGACTTCTTTTTCTCTTTCATGTAATTCCATTTCTTTACGTACTAAATTTTTCTCTCTCTCTACTATTTTCTTTGCCTTGTCCTCAATTTCTATAATTTCAATGCATTTGTCGATGGAACTTGCACGCCCCGTTTCAAGGAAGGAAATAAAAGCATCAAGTGAAGTAGTGTTTTGATAAAACTCCGGTACTATATGTATCTGGTGAATAGACTCAGCCAACTTATTTAATTGTGTTTCATCAATTTTCTGGTGTTTACGACTATAAGAATTAGATAACCAATAATAGACCACTATAACTACAGCTAATGCAATTGGAACAATAAACTGTGCAGGCTCACTAAAACTCCTATCACCAATTAAATGGAAAATCCCATAAATAAATAAGAAAATACTAATAATAATCATAAAAATCTTTTCCATTCCTCTTATTGATCGTTGATATTTTGCATCACGTTTCTTCTCTAGTACTTCTTTCTCTGCAATAAGCTCTTTAAGATGTTTCAATTCATTAATAAGACTTTTCTCTTCCATAACCATTCCCTCACTTTTTACTCAGTATTAAGAACAGTATTATCCTAGAAAATACCTTTTTAAACGGTTGGTGATAGCGACTGTAAATAACTCATCAATTTGCCACTTCTTTATTTGTATTAATAAAGTTGGTTAGAGATGGAATTCTATTATAAATAAACGAGAATGAAGCATTACATTGATATAAACAAGAAAAAATTTGGATAAACTAGATTAACAAACTGCATATGGAGGTAAAAAAAATTGTTTCGTACCCATATTTCTAACAACTTTTTAAAAGTGGACAAATTTATCACAGCCAAAACACAATGGGAGTTAGATAAAAAAATTAAAAACCAAAAAGATCGCTGGAAAGTCCAAGAGAAAAAAGCTAGAGAACAAATTAAATTTGATAAAATGAAGGAAAAAGCTATCTCTGATACCGGAGCAGCATTAAACTTAATAAATGAATATAAATCTCTTTTAATGTCATCTCTAAATGAGAAACATAAAATAAATTGGAAAAAACTATACAGTACAGATAAGTTTAAAGGTAATAAACCATTACTAAATTCATTTATGGAAATAGTTGAAGTACCTAAAGAAGAAAAGTTTTTTGAGTTTTTCTTCTCTACTAAGAAAAAAACAAGGTTAGGAAAAGAGTATGAAGCAGCAAAAAAATATAATGACGCATTAAATGAATACATAATTAACCGTGAGAAGTTCATACAAAAACAAAATCAACACAACAAAAGTATTGATAGGTTTCAAAAAGGTTATGAAGATACCATTCCAGCCTTTGTTGAAAGATACTTTTTTACTATAATAGAAAAGTCCGAATATCCTAAAGGATTCACCAAAAAATATGATATTCAATATCAAGCTGACTCAAAAACTCTAATTATTGATTTTGATATGCCACACCCCGAAAAGATACCCAATATTATTGAATATAAATTCATTCAAACTAGGAAAGAAGTTACAAAAAAATTAATGACTAAAAAAGAATTTAACGATTATTACGAAGATGTTTTATACCAAATTACGTTAAAAACAGTATACGAATGCTTTGCCTCTGATTACGCTAATACAGTAGAAATGATTGTTTTTAACGGTTGGGTCCATGGCACTGATACATCAACAGGGCAAGATTTTCATTCATGTATTATGAGTCTGCAAGTAACTAGTGAAGAGTTTCTTTCATTAAATTTAGATAAAGTAATACCAATAGATTGCTTTCGAAACCTTAAAGGACTAAATGCTAGTTCATTGTTCCAACTTGCTCCAGTCCGCCCAATATTAAATATAGATAGGATAGACAAACGCTTTGTAGAATCTAAAGATGTACTTGCAGAAATCAATTCAATACCTAACTTAGCTGACATGCCATGGGAAGACTTTGAACACCTTGTAAGAGGATTGTTCGCGAAGTATTTTTCATCCGTTGGTGCAGAAGTAAAAGTAACGAGGACAAGTCGTGACGGTGGAATTGATGCTGTTGCCATTGACCCAGACCCAATACGTGGAGGAAAATTTATTATCCAAGCAAAGCGTTATAATCATGTAGTTCCGGTTTCTGCTGTTCGCGAGTTATACGGTGTTATGCCTGATGAGGGTGCTGTCAAAGGTATTCTTGTAACTACTAGTTATTACGGTAAAGATTCTAGAGAATTTGTAAAAGACAAACCCTTAACGCTTTTAGATGGTTCAAATCTCATTCAAATGTTTAATGATTATGGTTACAATGTACGGATAGAACTCAAGAATAAAGCTAATTAGCTAGTGCTTTTTATTCTATTAGTAATCATCGGTGCTGCAGCAGTTAGCGGCTACGGCTATTAACTTATTTCCTCCAGGGAAACAGTTATTCATTTCCTTGGAGGAAAAAATTATTTTAATACTATGAATGCTTGTTATTTAATTGTACCTCAAATAAAATTAATGACCTCTCTCAGTTGAGAAAGGTCATTTTTAACAAAGAACTTTTTCAATAATCGGTTTGATATTTGGCTTTAAATGCTAACCTGTCCCATGCCGAGTAAACTTATTAATACGGAAAAATATTTTACCACCCTTGCCAGCCTTTTTACCAATGAAAGCCAAGAGATTCACCACACGTCACCAATACATTTACCACTGAAAAAAGTCACACATCCTGAATAAGAGTAATGTAAATACTTTCTGTTGTTCTTTTTGTACTGATAGGTCAATTGCTGAAGAATATGAATCCCAAATGGCAGTTTGTTCTTTGTGCCTAACTCACATCACCGTTTGTAACAACACTCAAACATCAATAATAACTATTACTTTTTCGTTATAGTCCTAATTCTATTATGTTTAAAGTCGATTAACTCAACCTTAAAAGTCCTTTTTAAACTATATACTTTTTAAATTTTAACTACTTCCCAACCAAAATGTATTGCTTTATTAATATTTTCGTCATAGTTTTCAAGATTGGATTTATCAAGTGCTACTGCTAACAAATGTGTAGGTCTACTAATTCCCACATATGCAAGTTTAAGAATATTTTGTATTTCCTGGAAACTTGCCAAATAATCATCATATTCTCCTACTAGAAAACTAAATACATTAGTTAAATCTTTAGCTGGTTCCTCTCTAAACATTCGATTGGATTCTAGGATTAAAGTTGCTTTATGTGTTTCACCTTTTACACCATGAATCGATCCTAAATTGATTTTAACTCCGTGAATATTTGTTTTATTTGTTATAGGCGTACTCTTCTGTTCGTTTCTATCCATGTTTTTAATTTTACTTATCGTTTGATCCACACTTGCTTTAACAGAGCTTATGTCTATTTCTTTATCAGTACATATTTCTAAAACATCTACCATCTTCGAAGTTAATTCATCTTTCAGACTATTATTAACCTTATTTTTTTCTAACTGTAATATCTTAATTAGTTTAGAAAGTATTGTTCTTAATTGTAATAACTCTTCTTTTCCATGCTCGTTTAGAAAATTCTCTAACTCTTTAGAAGTCCTAATGTCTGAATTGGTACTATCTCTTAGAAACTTTGTAATTATTGTTTGCATCATTTCGAAACATTTTTGAATGAAAGGTATATTTTTTTTGTCATTATTTTCTTTTGTATAGCTTTGAAAATATTCATTAACTTCTAAATGGTGTTGACAAACAGCATATACGTCTTTTTTACTTTCTTTAAAATCATTATTATCATCCTCTTTTTCTTTAACTATTTCAGCAAATTTTTCTAATACCTGTCTTTTTGAATTAGAATCATAAATAATTAAATATGGCTTAAATGACTTTATACTTTTATTCCCTTTTAGATGGTCGTATCTTTCTTTACAGGTTGTTCTTAATATATTTGCTATACTTTCTCCAAACCTGTTACTCTGTGCTATTTCGATTTTTTCTTCGTCCCTTGGAATCCAAGAATCCGCCTCTCCATTATATATATTATATAATGCTTGGTATGGATCCCCGTACTTTTGAAAGACAATATTGTTTTTATCTACTATTTTATTGACTAATTTAAATTGTAATTGACTGGTATCTTGGGTCTCATCCATAAAGAAATGTGAAAACCTATGAGATAAAGCATTATATATCTCTTTTTCGTATTCGCTTAGATACCATTCCGCTAAAGATAATGTGTCTATATGACGGAGAACCCCCTGTCTCATTAAAGTAATTAAAGTTTTCCCTATACTGAACTCTGTCTCGTTTACAGTATCTATACCAAAGTTTCTTTTCTCAAAATCAAAATGTATTCCCCACATTCTTCTAATAGGAGGTGGAGTATTCCACCAGTTAGGTTTAAATCTTTTAAATGTCCTCCCAAAATGGTTTTCATATTCTTCATTTTCTAAAAACATCAAGTGCTTTTCATTATTAAACAGCTTTCGATAAGCTTTATTTGAAAAGAAATGATTAAAAAACTCTTGAATAGTTCCAATAAAATGTGGGTATTTCACAATTGGCATGCCTATTTGTTGTAACTTTTCGTTGATTTCATCCACTGCTACATTAGTATGTGTAATAACACATATTCCTTTTTCTGACGAGGATTGTTCTAATTTTTTTAATAAGATGGCGACTTTAGCTATTAAAACCGTTGTTTTTCCGCTCCCTGGGCATGCTTCGATATCAGCTGACTCATTCGCTAATAAAACACTTCTTTGCTCACCATTAAAAATACAATCTATAGGAAGCAATAATCTTTCTACCATTCGAATATCTTCTTTAGTTATTTCAATCATGATCAATTGACTCCTGTTCAGTTACATGATAAATAGCATCTATTAAGTACTTTAAATGTGGATCTTTTAATATCGTATTTTTAACTTCATTTTTCATTTCTAGTAAATCACTTGCTAATATTTGTGCGGTTTCTGCTTTTGATGCATTTTTCTTCAATAATGGTTTATAAATAGGATAAGCGGCATCTTCTCCACTTTTTCCGTCTATATCTTTTTTTATTTCCTCCAATTTCTTTTCATTTGCTTCAGAGTTAGGATTAATAAAGCGAGCTTTATGTATAGCGTGTAATATTTCTTGTCTGATTTGACTTAAAGCGATTTCATATTCCAAAGTCCAATTAGGAGCTACAAAAGTTTTTATATTTCCATATTCATCATTAAATTCATTTATGATTTTTTCCTTTTTTAGTTTCCTTAGAACGTCTATTGCATTTTGGTCTATCTCTTTCTCCAGTAATTGACACAGAGCTTCATTATCTTCTGAAGAAAGAGAAATGTCATATTCTGATAAGTACTCTGTCACCTTTGTTTTTGTCTTAAAGATAGTTCCATATATTTTTGCTACAATGTCTGGTGGTAAAATATTTAGTTTTTCTAACTCTTCCTTTGCATTTTCTTCACATAAGGTATATATACATCTCTGGCTCTTAATTACATTTTCTTTATAGTATTGGACCGGACGAACATCAACATCAGTTATAATCGAAACTGCCATCTCTAAAGGACTAAAATTTTCTAACCATACATCAGATCTCTTATATATATTTGCATATCTTTTAAAAGCTGTATTACCTATATTTACAATTGAAACACCATATTTATGTAATGGACGATCAATTATCTCTGCAATGACAGGTAACAATAAATTTTCAGCGTCACCTTCTACAAAAATAACTCCCCTCGCAAAAAATAAGTTTGCTTTTGTTGAATCTAAAAATCTTTCTAAAAACTTATAATCGGATGAATCTAATTTCGTATATTCTTCTCCCATTGGATAAGCATTACTATTATGCAATAAGATTAAATGTTCAAGGCGTATTGATGAAGTCAGAGTTGTACTATGTGTACTTAAAATAAATTGACCATTTGAAGTATTTTGTAAGTGTTTTATTAATCTTAATTGCGCTTGAGGGTGTAAGTGAGCTTCTATTTCTTCTATTAATGTTAACCTAGCACCTAACTTTTTTTCCTCATCATAAAGTAATAATTCAGCAGCTATAAAGAGTAAATTTAAACTTCCTAAACCAGTAGGGGTGTCGTCTAAGGTTAAACTTAATTTCCTCAATATATCATTTAACTTCGTTTGTGCTACTTTAAAATCAGCATAGTAGCTTTTTTCTCCACTTGTGGGAATAAAAAAGAAGTCATTCAGATAGTTCTGTAAGTCTGTCTTAATTGTTCGATTTGGGTTATCTATAAAAGGTTGATCAAAGAATTCCTCAATTTCTTGATTCGCTTTTTTAACAATTTCTACTAATTTATGTTCTTCTTCTGAAGCTCCTAATTTAAATGCTTCATGATTTTTTAATATTTGTGCAAGTCTAGACTTAAAACCTGGTTTCAATTCATTTTCAGCATCTCTTAAAGGCTTTAAATACGTAGTTCTTAGTAAACTTTGAGCTGTACCCTCTAATCTACTATCCCCTCCAGCTGGTCCCGCTTTTATTACTTTATCAATTCTTTCACCAGTAAATGGATCCCTTATCTTTTTAGCTTCTAACCTTACCAAAAGTTGATAATCTTTATCCTCGTCAAAAGTTAGCCAATCTAAAAATACTCCTGCTTCTTCTTCAGATAAATCCGAAAACTCACATTCTATTTTTAAATTCTCAACACTCTTTCCCGATTCATCTAAATAAAAGTCATTCTCTTTTATTTTATTATTATCCTGACTTGAAGTACCTAATATAAGCTTAATTGCATCAATAATAGCGGTTTTCCCACTATCATTTTCCCCTACCAATAAGTTAAAATTTTTATGAAAATTTACGATTAATCCTGGTTCATTATTTTGTGAACCAAATTTCCTGAAATTATAAATTTTTAATTGTTTTAGAAACATAACGTCCTCCAATTTACCTTAAATTTTTTTACATTGCTGATATAATTTTTAAACATCAGCAATTGAATTAAAACTTTTTAAATAAACCCTCTACTTGATTCCCCCCTACTTATAATAAGGATTATATTGGTAATTTTCGACATTAACTTACAAAATCCTTTTATATATCAAAAAACCTGTGTAATAAACACAGGTTGGTCTTTCTATTGTTTAATTTTTTCTTCTATAAGATTTAATCTTTTAATGTTATGTACGGCACTGAGTTTGTTACGCAGTATCCTTGTACTGCGCAGTAAATGACTTTGTTATTTTTGCTAGTATTTCTAAATCAACTCAAACATTGTTTAGATGCTGCTTAGATATTGATTGGGTTCGGGAGTTATTAATCATTTGCCCTATTGTTTTATCAATTCATTTTTATGTAATGTTTCTTACTATGACTATCGGGAATAAATCCATAAGCGTAATTTAAAAATTCATTTAAGTATTTTTTTATATAGTCATCTTCGGGAATAGGATTGTGAAATTGAACAGCAGTCATATCTATTACGTCTAAAAAGCAACTGTCTTGAAACTTTTCGTAAACAAACCAATGAGTTACTGTACCTTTACTTCCTCCTATTTTACAATTTCCAATTTGATATTGTTTAAAATTGTTAGATTGAAGTTTGTCTAAAGTGAATTCTGATACTTCCTTACAATGTCCGGCATATAGCTCGTAGTCTTCAACAACTGTAGCGCAAGGATTTGTTCTTTGTTTCATTTTAAGGAGTTCACTTCTTACTTTTTGATATTGGATATCTACATCTACTTTAAGTTGGTCTATAAAATGCTGTGTTGGTCTGCCCATGTCATCCACCCCTGTTAATAAGTTTCTATTCTATATTAATCTTTAAGGACCCGTTTATTTAATAAAAGAATAATTTTTAATATTAAAATATTTTATAAAAATTAAAGGTATCCCATTTTTTGATTAGTCATTGCTTTATTTCCATGTAATTTAATTGCTTCGTAGTCGTATGCAATTGCTGCTTCTTTCGCGATTGAAAAATTTCCAATTATACGTTGTTTTCCCTTATCTCGTATCCTAGCAGTATAGGGATTTTTTTTTATTTTTAGTATGTATAACACCTATATAGCCAGACTTACCGACCTTTTTACTTGTCTTCGCAAGATTATTACATATACTATGACTAAATGTTATATTTTCAACATCTAAAAATTTTTCTAATGGGTTATCTGATGTTTCCCAATCTTCAATATGGTCAATCTCCATTGTATCTGGGTCCGTTAATTCTTCTTTACAACGATGGCATATAGCCATATTGGCTTTTTGAACCAACATAAATAAAATCTTTCTACGAAGAACATTGTATGCTGTTCCATAATCCATTCCTAATGTTTCCGATTGTTTCTTTGAACGTAATTTTTTCATTTTACTCCCCTTTTTAACAACCGCAATTAATATAATCAGCAATCTCTAATAATAAATAATACTTAATAATTTTGAGCTCTCAGTCAAAGAGCACTTTTATAAATGAAAAATAATAATACTATTACCCATTTCGCTAACATATATTATTTATTCATGACAACTTCATCAATTTGTTCTAATAACTCGATTACATCTTTCACTACGCTCCTGTCAAACTCTTCTTCTCTTTCCTCATCATGTGTGCCTTTATTAAGGTAGTTCCAAATAACAGGGTGTATTTGCTCCTTTTCTAACAAAGATTCTAATAATGAAACTAACTCTTCATGATTTTCTATTTTGTTCTTCTTAATATAGTTGACTAGACCAAGTGTTGTTGCCATTAATTCAGGAGGTCTATCTGGACCACTCATCGATACATTAATTCGAATGTTGTACTTTTTAGATAACCTTTTCCAAATTGTCCGAACCAAGTGTTCAAATGCTCTTCTTCCAATTGCAAGACTTTCACGAATCTGACCTTCTTGATACCTCTGTTCTGCTAGAACTAAATAATTTCTAGGAACATTTAATCTCACATTGATTTTTTTTGACTCCTCTGTTTTCAGAAAATCTATTCTTGTTACCAGTTTTGGATATTCTTTTTTTACAATGCTATTTTCCAACTGCTTTAAGAATTCTTCACCATGAGTTGTAATAATTAACTGTTTTGAGTCATTAAACTCTCTACTTAAAATAGTTTCAATAATGCCACGTCTATGCTCATGATCAATAGCATTAACAACATCATCAAATATAACCAACGGAAGTTCATCCTGTGTATTTTTAGCTAATAATATTGCTAAACCTAAACATCTGATATGACCTTCACTTAGGACATGTAAAGCATCTACCTTTTCTCCATCTGTAAAACGAATTTCTATCTTCTTACCTGAACCATCAGGAAGAAAAATTTCTTCAATTAAATCCGAAGGATGGTCGTACTTGTTGATTGAGTTATAGAACTCTAAAGTTTTAGTATTTAAATTAGTAGCTAATAAAGCTGGTAACTGACGGTTGTAATCAACTAGACGATTTCTAAAAGAACCATATGCATCACGAAATTGACAATTAAGAGTAACAATTTCTTTTTCTTTACTTACCTTTTCAATTAGTTCTTCGTTTTCATTACTAAATTGTTCTATAGCAATATTTGCATCGCTTTCAGATTTGTTTAATACTTTAATCTGTACATTCAAAGTTGAGATTTCTTCTAGTTTACAATTTAATTGTTGGTTTTCCCGTCTCAACATCTCTATTTCTATTTGGTCTCCAGTGATTTTCCGGTTAAATTCAGCAAGGTAATCTTTAAAGGCTGATAAAGTATCTATTTGGTACAAAAGAGTAGCAATAATATCATTTTGTATATGCTCATATTCCTTGTCCTCTAATAGTTTAAATAAGGCTTCAATAGTTGCTGCTTCTGGGAATTCAATTGTCTCAGAAATCGCTACCATTTGAATAAACTTATTTTCTATAAGTTGTAACTTGTTGGGTATAATCTCATTTAATTCATCAAATCTATTTTCTAATTTAATAGCTTTATCAAAATCTTGAATTTTATCAGTGGCATTTGAATATGGATTCAAAGGAACTACCAAGTCTCCGTTAACATATAACTGTGATTCACATGCTGGGCAAACATCTTGGAATTTTTCTTCAATTGATAAGATTGCCGTATATAGATCCTTTAAATTAATTTCATTCTTATATTCCTTTACTAAGCTTATAGCTTCATTACGTTCCTGAGTCAACAAGCTTAATTGCTTTATACATTCTATTACTTCATCTACCCCAGGGTCATTTTTTTGTTTTAAATTTTCTAATTGCGCAATACGAGCATTATTGATTTGTATAAGTCCTTTTTTTTCATCTGTTCCATTTAATTTTATTTTCAACTCATCTAAGCTATTGACATCTTTATATTGGTTTAGCAGTTGTTCTGTCTGTTTAAGTATCTCTTCTCTCTGGTGAGGAAGCATTTCTAAATTATTTTTATGAATCTCAATTTGTTTTTCTTTTCCAGATAGTTCTTCTGAAAGCTTTCCAGTACATTCAAGATAATTATCCATCCGTTCATTAAAATTATTAACAAATCTGTTGAAATCATCAAGTCCGAATAGTGAAGCAAGACGTTGTTGTTGTGCTTGTGGTGTATTAGCTGAAACCCGTGCGAAACCTTCAATACGGTTTCTTTCAATAAAGCAAAATTCATTTACTTGTGGGATCGGCTGTATTTGAAATGGAACCCCCTCAGAGTTAACACCTTTTAAAACAGGCTTATTTGCATTTCCTGTATAGACATTTTTAACATAGGTATCAAGATTAATTCGTTTTGCATCAGCCTCATGAATTGTACCAAGAAGTGAATATTCTAAAGCTTCACAGAAGCTGGTTTTACCTGTTCCATTTGGACCATAAACAAAAATGTAGGGCTTATTTAATTCAAACTTAATTTCATCAGAGAACCCTCTAAAGTTTTTTACTGATAACTCAGATAAAAACTTTATATTATTTTCACTTACTACTTCACGATCTTCATCTAATGAAAAAGTAGATTCAACTGAATCCCCAAACTCTTCTATTAAACTTGCGATTAATTTTCCACGTTTACCTAGAGCATTACTAGTTTCTTCAATTGATACAGTGTTCTGTAAAACGATATTCGCTAACTTTTTTTCGATATCCGAAAACTCCTCCTCGCTTTCCTTCAAAAAAGTTATGTATTCTCGAAATGCCTTTGACAATAGATATTCCCTCCTTAACCTTAAAAATTTATTCATTTCTACAAATTTTAACATAAATATCCAAATATTTTATATATTTGACAACATTTATTAAAATTAAAATTCACCCATTGAATTATTACTTCATTAAACTTTTCAAGGAAATTTTCTCCCTATTCTTCCGCACAAAAACCGTCATGTCCATGAGTATCACTTCACAAATAATAAATATAAAGCTGTTGCATAGTATAACGTCTACTGTTCAGCATTATTCATGTATACACACCTATACAATAATTTCATTTAGTAAGGTGGTACGTTCTAAAGGAATAAAGAGTGTGGTGGCGAATAATTATGATTAAAATAACAAGAAAGAAAACATATAAGCTATTTAAGAGGAGGATTTTATGACAATTTGGGTAGACATTGATAAACCAACTAATCATTTTGGGATTCACAGCAAAAATAAGTTTCGAAATCCAAAATTTAAGGGTATTAATCAACTTTTAAGGAATTGTGGATGGTTTGAATTAGCTTCAAAAAATGAAGCTTATGAATTACAAAAAAAAGAGTATCCGAGCTTTAAAGTGATAGATCGAACAGAATAGAAATAATAAGAGAGGCAATGAATGACAACTAGTTTGATATCGCTGGTTGTTATAAAAGCTTTCTGGTTTTTCCTTATGGAGTTCCTAATACGCTACTATTCAAAACTCAAAAATGCTCCCCAGTCTGTTGCTATCTATATATCTAAAGATCTTTTATACTAAAGGTAACGATGATTAGAGGAGATTGATTGGAATGGTTTTGGGGCATGATAGTCGTGGGAATATGTTTGTTGAACTTTCCTCTTCAGACTATGGTGGAAAAAAGGAGTTTTTTCGTATTACAAGGGTTGAAAAAGAAATAGGTAATCCATGTTTCCGATTTCAAATTCGTGAGAACATTGGGAGATTAAGAGCGATGGGTCCAGAGATGCCAATTGCTGGATTTGAGTCGTTGATAAAGGGGTTAAGTCAGTTAAAATAATCCAAACAAGCCTTATAAGAAGCTTTAATAGCCTTGTTCCTTCAGAAATGTGTAATAGTTCCTATAAGAGGAAAAAGCATTTGAATTCTATTTAAATCCAGCTTTTTTGTATTTCCACATTTTTATTTCAGTTGGCTTTTATTTTGACATGCAGCTTGTCCATCATAAAGTTTAATACAATAAAGTTTGTGACTTCATCTATTGTATAATTTTGTGAGTGTTAGTGTTCTACTTCGAATAAATCGGTAAGATCAACCACTGTTTTTTCATAATACTCTCAGATATTTGTATTGGATTTTAGCACTAATAGTATTTGTTTTATTTCCATTATAAAATTTAAATAGCGAACAGTCACAGTGACTGTTCGCTAATATACTCTACAATTCTACTAATATATTTTTATTTGTTACGCTATACTATTAAATTCCGATTCATCAAATTCAAACTAATAATTTCCTGCTCCAATTTCACATTATTTTCTAGCATGTAATTAACTGTATACGCATATAAATCCATCTCTTTTAATTCTTTAAGTCTGGCTATATCATTCTCTGTAAGGCCATGCAAGCATGACTCATACTCTTTATTCTTAAGTTCATCAGAAGACATACAAAACATAGCGAAATCAATTCCTGTAATTTCACATAAATTATGATGTATCCAGAAACCACCTGCATCGATATCTCCAAAGTGCATATAATTTGTATCTGGATTTGTGCCGTGAATCATTTTTAAAAATTCACGCTGATATCTGTTGGCATATCCTCCAAGATATAAGGTAACAGTATCATCATCTTTGTATCTCAAGAACGATGTTCTATTCTCAATCGTCATAAACTTCGAAGCACATATTTTTAAAGATTGAACCTTCCCGAGATCCGATGCCATGATTTCTATTCCCTCGGAAAAACCGCTAATATCCACATCTTTGCCAGAAATGGTTATCACCACATTTCCTTTAATACAAAGTTTCTGAGGCTCTTTATAAATGTGATAATCAACCAGAATTTCATCAATCAACTCATTTTCTCCAATAGGTCTATCTGAATACTTACGCAACAAAGCACACACCTGTTGCATCGTTACATCCTCAAAGAATTTTGAATCGCCATAAACCTTCATCGACACTTCCCTGATATATAAATTAGTCTGGTTGTTCTCTATGAACGAAATTGCTTTGAAAACATCATTAAGTTGTTCATAATTCTTTGGGATTTTTCTATTAGCAATACACTTCAATAATAGCGCACTTTCTTTTTCACATATAGGGGAAGCATTTTTGTAACGTTCAACAAGCAATTGTAACTGCTCAATTTGCATATCCTTTGTAACATAACCATACTTATCACTTAAATATTTCTCAACATCGCGAATTTTTTCATCAACAAGATAAATGCTTTGTATTTGAGTTCCAAAGGTTTCTGTGGTGCTATAAGTAAAACCTTTCTCCGTTAAATCATTTACAGCTTGATTCAATCTGGATATTTCTTCAAAATCACCCTCATTAGCATTATATTTTTTATATAATTTTTCAGGTTTAACCTGCGTTCTTCTATTAGTTTTGTTATCTCCAGAATCTTTTTTGCTCTTCCGATAAGTATCAACTAAATATTTGAGGATATTCTCTTCGTATTTCATCACTATACTCCCTCGTGTATTTCAACAATTCCTATCTCCATCAAATCTACCTGGGTTCTAAGAACAGGTAAAACAACTTCACATTCATTACCAATCAAATCAGTCTTATCAGGAGCACAGAATATCATTTGAAGTTTCTGTTCCCTCATAAATCCCATCATGATTTTGACATTAGTTGGATCCATTTTTGCAAATGGCTCATCGATAAATACAAGTCTGGTCGAATTAAGTTTATCATTGTAAATAATTAGCAATGCCGATAACAAAATAAGCATATATGGAATCTGAACTTCAGCGCCGGAATTATAACCAGACTGTTTTGAAAGAGCGGCTCTCGTAAGAACATCATTTGTAAGTAAGATCTCGTATGTCATATAATTTCGATAATCTGCATAATGCTCAATCTGAACCTTATCGTTACTCCCTACAATTCGGCTAATTATCTTTTGTATATCCTTTTCCATCTCTTCTACTTTATCATTTGAATATGATGTCATTCCATCAAAAGTCATCTGACCTGATATAGGTCCGAGATCCTCACGCTCTTTTAAGTAACTAGCATATTCAAGGATTTTTCCATAATCAGAACCACCCTTAACGTACTTAACATCAAATTCATATTTTGATTTAAATTTCAGTCTTGCTAATTCAGCGTTTATTAACTTCAAATCATCTCTTGCTGTTTCACAGGACTTCAACACAGTAAGCACAAACTCATTCTTAAATATCTCTTCATATCGTCTGGTTTGTTCTTTTAACTTCTGCTGTATCTCTTGCAAATCATCCATCCAGATTCTAGATTTCCTTGACTCATATTCAGCCCTAGATTTATCAGACAATGGTAATGGATTATCTGGTGATCTAGTAGCATTATATGACGCCTGAGCTCCTTTAAGTTTTTCGTCTGCTTCTCTAAGAGCACGAATTGAACGCCCTCTATCCTTCAATATGCCACCCGCACTACCTGGGCCTTTTGCAATATGTTTTTCGTAATCTTCAATAGCCTTTACATACACTACATAATTAATCATTTCTAATTCTTTCAAATCACTCTCTATACTTTTGATACTCTCATTCTTTTCATTCAGCACCCTTTTGTTTATCCTATATTCCGTCTGCATAGCAGATTTATCTTCACGAACTGCATCATGTTCTCTACTCACACCACCAAGATCCTGCTCGAGTCTAGAGACTTGCTCAGCAAGTTCCATATATTCTTTGTTATTCTTTTGAGCGTCTATCAAACGCTCTAATTCCTCCTGTTTTTTTGCACAATCCATTATTACTTCATCATACAATCTGCAAGCATCGAAATTATATCCACCAAAGAACTCCATAGATGTTTCTAGATATGACTTCTTTGATTCTCCTAGCCGCAATCGCTCTTGAGATTCGACGTATTCAGCCTTCAACGATTCCAATTCTCTTGTAGCTTTTATTCTGTTTAGTTCAATTGTTTCCTGCCCTAAACAGTAAAACCTTATTTTATCGAAGCTCAGGAAGAAACTATCCATAGCAACGGACACTCTGCCATCTTTTGATATAGCGTTCTCATAATTCTTAACCTTGTCCTTTGTGGTTGCATGAAAACGTCCAAGCTGATAATCAAAATATTGCTTTGCTACCGGATTCTTCACTTCGATAAATTGAACAACTGAATCCCCTTCAGGAGTTATCTCTTTTTTCATCAAGAGCTTTGTATTGAATAAATGCGCATATCTATTTTTTGATACATTAAGCACATCATCTGCAATGTCATAATATTCCGGCTCTACCAAAATAGTATATCTCCGTCTCCCAAGATAGCTTTCAATTGCATCTCGCCATGATTCATCTGTTAAACCGATAACGTATTCACATGCAAAACAAGCTTTAGATGGTATGCCTCTTTTATTAAATTCTCTGTTAATCTCATTCTTTAATGCAATATAATCCGGTATTTCTGAAAATGTTGTCTTCTTAGAATTACAATCATCAATAACCTGTTGCCATTTTGATTGTTTCTTTCTATTATCTGCTAATCTATCCTTCACTCTGGTAATTTCAGCTATGATTTCATCCCTATGGCCTTTAATTTCCTTGAAAAGATAATCAATACTACTTTCTTTCTGAATCTTTGAGAAATTATCCAAAGTTAACGAAGACAATACATCCTGCTGTTGAATTGCCATGCTTTCTTCATGAAGCCAAGATAATAGTTCACTTACTCTAGTCTGGAATTCAATAAGAGCGTTCTTTTCCTTTTCGAGTTTCTCTTTTTCAGAAAGCGCCTTCTGCAAAGCTTGCTCAGCTTCATCAATTGCTTTTGCACAGTCCATAGAACTTAAATTATCTTTCGCTTTATTGTAAGCTGCACGAAGTTCATTTTCACGGACTTCAATTTCTTTAAGCTTTTTTTCATCTTCCGCAATCTGTCTATTAGCAATGTCCATTTTTCTTGTAGCTTCTTCGATGTCTTTTTTGCAATCCATGAATCTTTTATATGCAATCTTTACATCATCCGCAAGGATGACATTTCTGGCATTCTGCAAGCCGTCAAAAAGCTTTATGATATTGCTAAGTTCTTCAATTTCAGCATCAATGGTAGCAAAATTCATATTCAACTTATCAATATTTTTTTTGGCTTCTACCAACTTAGAGAAATCAACCTTCTTTTCCTCTAATACACTTTCTCTGATAAACTGATCAATCTTAGCCTCTGGATCATATGACATAATACTACGTAGTTTTCTTCGGAAAGAGGCTAACTGTTGCTCATTCAAGCGAAGTCCCGTTCGCTGCATGAATCTGAGTACACCCTCTTTTACATCCATCATTTTTACACCTAGTTCTTTCTGTAATACTGATGCACTATATGGAATGACCTGTCCGTTATCTTCGTATGTATGAGTAATGTTCTCAAGTTTCTCGTTCTCCAATACATATCTTCTGGTTACAAACCCATTACTAGAGTCTGTATCTATAGCTGTTCCAAGGATAAAACTCTTTCCTAATGCCACGTCTACCATTTCAAGCACAATATGTGTATATACATTTGGCATCTGGTCTGCGGGCCTCATAAAGGTGACTGCGGTGGCATCAAGCAGACCTCGTGTATATGAAGTCACCGTTCTGCTTCCTTTATTCTCTGTAGACTTATTAAATACTACATCCCCATACAACGCATATTTTATGGCATCCAACAAAACTGATTTACCATTTCCGTTCTTACCCGCAATTAAAGTGAATAATCCTATAGGTACAGTAATCTGACTGAATCCATACCAGTTGATCAATCGAATTGCTTTCAATATGATCATTCAACATCCTCCTCAGGTCCATCACTATCTGCATTCTGTTCGTCATCTTCTAACTGGTTGTTCTTCATGTATTCCGCAGAAACCGTCTGGAATTGTGCGATATCCCAACCAAACTGCAACGACGGATACAATGTGATAATAGCATCTTCCGACTTATCCTTTGGATCATAATTAATCAAATCATATTTCTTAAAAATCTTCATGGCCGTGGACAACTTTTTACTATCCACGTCAACTTCATACGCTCTGACTTTATCAATTAAATCACCGAGCATTACAACATTCTCATCACTATAACCCAGATTCTCCAGATACACTTCCCAAAGCACAAGCAGCAAATGGTACTGCTCTGTTGTGAAAGCCACAACATTGGCTCTTTTTAATCCTACCGCTTCATCATCAGCCTCATGAGGCTTAAGCATTGCAATTCTTACATTCGTATCTACTAATACATCAAATCCAATCATACGCAAGTAATCCGAAACATCCTGCCTATTTGATTCTCTTGATATAAATGAATACAACTTCTCTTCCTTGTCACCAACGACGAACGTTGATTCCAACAACTTACGAATGCAACGCTTGAACAATAGGTCATTTTCTTCTTTTACAGAAATGTCTAATTTGAGACCACTCATTTAATCCCTCCTCTTAATTCGTATATTACTTATAGTTGCAACCTCTGTTTCTATAACCCCTTCCAAGAATTCAACCTCATACGGAAAATCTTCAGTGCCAGAATATATAATACTGACCGCTATCATCATGGCATCATCTCTGGTTTTTACCACCGTTTCATCCGGTATTAAATTTGTCCTACCTTCTAGTAGGGTATCAAAGTAACTTGTCGCTTGCTTCGTGCTGTACCTGTCTGGATATTCGTATAACAATTCCTTAGTAAGTTTTGCCTTTTCTTCATCCGACAATGAACTGGTAACAATAGCTCCACTCTTTGTATTCGGCTTGCGTTTCTTTCGACGTTCAATTGATTTTCTTCCAACATATTTGTATGACTGCAAGCCAAAACACTTGGAAATAGAATCAATAACATCTTTCTTTTCCTTCGGATCAAAATCCTTTATTGTCATAAGTAAGTCATTTAAATATGTTTGCATATTTACATTATTGCTTAAGACCATAAGGATCCTAGTCGAGTACAAACTGTAATAGTTATTAATTTTCTTATCTATGTAATCTATTTCTTTGACATAATCGTAGCTAATAAAGCTTTGCACTTCTGAAAGCTGGCTATCTACTATTTCACGAGCTGCGACTTCGGTAGCGTTATTTATTTTCCGATATTCCGTAATCATATTTTCATAGACTTCTATATTGGTAATATTTCTAAGCATTTTTTCAATTTCAGAAATATATCCGGGTATTAAACCATCTTTCTTTATGAAAAAATAGTCATTAAAGAAAGACTCCATCATTTCATCTTTGATAAGGAACTGTCCTAATTCATTGGTCTCTGACATTTTTATAATTATGCGCATTATAGACCTAATACTATCTTTAAGCACCAAAAGTTCATTTTTTAAGTCTGATACACTATCCGTTACCGGCACCAGAATATTAGAATAAGGTCTATGTGTCCTTCCATGTTCTATAAATGCAGAATGCAGAATATCATAAATGGAGAAAATGTGGTTAGTTAAAGCCGCACTGGTATCACGATTAAAGATTCTCTCTATCGAATCAATCATTTTCCTACAATAAGGCATAACAGTGGCAATATTGTCACCATTTCTTCCAATCTCACGCTCTGAAATCCAACCACAATATCTAAAATATCTTAGAATCGCATTAGCATTTTCAGTTTCTGATTTATTACTGCTAATATTCTCATTAGCATTCCCTGTGTTATTTTCCTCTTCCATCGCGTAAGAATAGTTACGAAGACACAAAATCAAAATGTCTCTGGCATCAGTTTCATAAAGAAGTGGAACTGACTTTGACTTTTCAATAAGTTGTAAAATGCATTCATAATATATCCTTTTATTTTTACAACAAAGCGGATTAAAAAAATAATCATATTCCACATTATCAAAAAGGATCACATTTCTCCCCCTCTCAATTTCCTTTATCATATTGCACTTAATTAGACTTCTGATATATATAGTTAAATTTAATTTATACTTAATGCTACAGGTAAAATTACCCACTTATATAATAACATTATAGACCCATTAAAATTAATTAATTTACTAGAATTACTTTTATTTATATTTAACCGATAAAGGAGCGAGAGAACCATTTAATGATGACTCCTCCACTCCTAATTGTAATTCTTCAATTATTATCTCCGTATTGAACCCTAGTAGTTTCAAATTGTCTTATTCGAGCTTATAGTGGTCCTATATACTTGCTATCAACTCGTTAATATTCCCCCATTCTCATTATACATTGAAATGGATGAATAATTTATTTTATAAAGTATTGCTTTTATTTAGTTATTTTCATCCTCTTCCCACTCTTCAAACTCTGCCACTAATACACCATCATCCACAGCCTTAACCTCAATATTAACTACCAGTTATATAATGTCTGTCTGACTATTCCAATTATTTTGTTTGCAATTTCAGTCTTGGCTTTTCACCTTTCAGCTAATGATTGGATGGTTAATGTTTTTCTATCATCTAAAAACATAATTGTCACCACCTGTAAAAATTTAAAAAAATCAATACTCCTTAAAAGTATTAATCCAAAATAAAAAGCACCCTATAAAGGATGCCATTATCTTACTAATTCAATTGTAACTTTTTCAATTTGGTCTAAATCATCTACATACTCTTCTTTTATACGTTCAAAAACATCTTCATAAGTATAGTTTGTTACCTCAAAATTAATTGGGTATTTACCCTTATGTTTAACTGTAACTAAATAGTCAGAAGCATAAACCTTTTCTTCCGAATGATTCACCATTATTGCTTTCCTCACATTCATCCCCTCCACCAAATATTTTCATTTACAATATTCGGCAAAGGTTAACAATTTTCCTTCATTGTGTGAAACAGCACCTGTGATATCCGTTCATACTGCTGTCCCGGCATCCGTGGTTGCCTGCACTTGTACCCCTTCTGTCACAGCAACCATCGAGGAGAGGTAATCACATAATATAATGTTCGATAGAAAAGTTAGAACTATCGTTTATATTAAAAATTGTTGAGTAATGGAAGATAGGTTTACTAACACCTTCCATTTTTTGAATTTTTAGATATGACAGGTAAGGTAGGTTTATAAAGTAATTATTTTATTCCTTCTCTGGTGCCGAGTTTGGTGCCCGTTTTTAAAAAATTTATAGTACTACAAAATATCAGCTATCATCGAAACCCTAATGTAGAGCACGTTTTGGCACTGTAAGGTACTAGGAATAACTACCTCCATAGAACTTCAAAACCTTTTGGGAGGCGCGTGACGTCTCCGCTGGGTTCGATTCCCAGACGGTCCCGCCAAATAAGGACTTCTTCGGAGTCAGGGTTTATATTGGTGACGAGGTCTCAAGACGATTTGAGACGAAACCTCGGTAGACCTTTTAGGTAAGACCTCTTGGGTTCGTCTACATATTTATCCACTCTGTATCCTTCTATATTCAATATAGGAGGTTTTTTTATGGCTAAAGATACCAAAAAAAAGAAGCGTAAATATTCTAGAAGTAAAACAAGTAGCAGAAGAATGTCAAAACAGGACTCTGGGACACTGACACTTTACAGCATGTTCGATAAGTTCATGATTTATAAGGAGACAGAAAGCTTAACTGATATAACCTTAAATGATTATCACAAGCACATAAGGTATTTATTGGAGTACACCGGTGGAGACTTGCCAAGTTACGAATTGAATTTAGAGCTATTTTCGTGGTTTTATTGGGTTCATGATACATGACAAAGGATTGTCTCCTGTTACTGCAAATGTAAGAATACGTACAATGAGGGCTTTTATTCGGCATTGCTTTATGGAGGGGTGGATTGAAGAACCTATTCACGAAAGGTTTAAGCCAGTAAAAACGGAAGAGGACACGCTAGAATCTTTTACGCCAGAGGAAATAAAAAAATTAATAAATGCAATTGATGATACAACCAATAGGGGATTTAGGGACTTGGTGGTAGTATACCTTTTGTTAGACACGGTGGTTAGGTGCTCTGAATTAATAAAAATGAAACGTTCATTCGTTGATTTAGCAGAGGGGACAATACAACTTGAACCACATGCAACAAAAACCAAGAGAGCCAGAATAGTTCCATTATCCTCTAAAACAATAACACTCTTAAAAGAGTATTTGGCTGAAACAGAAGAATTTCAATCTGAGTTTCTTATCCTTACCTATGAAGGTGAGCCAATTTCAGATAGCACTGTCAGAGAATATTTAAGGGAATGGGGAGACAAGGCTGGGATTACAAACAAAAGGGTTTCTCCTCACACTTTTCGTCACACAGGAGCGCTATACTACGTATTAAACGGTGGAGACCCATTTAGCTTACAAAAAATTCTTGGACACTCTGATATGTCAATGGTAAGAAAATATATTCAAATGACAAATGCTGATGTCAAAAGACAACACAATATGTTTTCTCCTATTAATACAGTCTTTGGATAATAAATATTTATCATTGAAATTTAGACAATCCAGTACATTTTAATTGTAGTGGATTGTCTAATTATATTTTAACACGATTATGAGCGCAATAAAGTGTAGCCAACGTAAAACCATTGTTTACTTTTCATATGCTACCCTATAGAAGATTACTCAAAAGTGTAGCGATTTTCTTTTTATTGTTTTATCGTACTCCATACTACAGATTATTTATTCGTCCAATTCTGTTTACATTTCCTTTGCTTCTTGAATGTCATTTATTACTTCTTTCATATCCTTTTGCAATCCTAATAAATTTTCAAAGATTCTATCTTCCACTACGCTCATCTACCTATGAACTTACTACAGGCTATATATTATCTACTTAGAGTTTGGTTTTGAATGTTACTAACATTACGAAACGAAAATTCGTCTCCCAAAAACCAAACCTATTAGCATTAAAATATGTAAATTACTATCTTGAAAAAGTTTAAGATTTTACTTATTTTTTTAGATGTTCATTTCTATATTTTGTAACTCTTTCAATAAATCCTTCAACATCAAAATTACTCGTTTGTTCTAGATAATTAATAATATCTTCATAATCAAAAGGATAATTAGAACGTATTCGACCTGTATTTTTTTTGAAATATTGGGCTAACTCTTTTAGTTTCTTCTCTCTAAAACCCAATTCAAGTGAGAAATGCTTATTTATATCATAGTATTCGACCTCTCCAAATCTAGCCTTATAAAAGGCGAGTCTTTCAATATTCATATCGAAATTAACACCTACTAAATAACCACAATCTTTTTGTAACTCATTTAGTAAAAAGTATCCTACTAATTGTAAACTATCTTTTTGGTTCAATAATTGGGATTTAGTCGTTTTAAAATCATATAGAGTGCCGTCGATAAAAATATCAGCGTCTGCTCCAGAAACCAGTGAAGAGCCCACACCAAAGTTTGGATTGAAAAACACTTGGCTATTCTTTTTTAATATTTCTGGAGTCATGAATTTCTCTTCAAATACAATCATTAAATTTTCTAAATTACTAATTACACTTTCGGGAGCTTGTTCAAAAAAAACATAATTTACATCTACATTTTCTTTTTTTGTTCCATTCCTAAATAAGTGTTCCAATTTAGCAAAATGTATAGCTATTTCTAATATATTTGTGATGGAGATTGAATTATCGTTAATGTATTTTTGAATTGTTTCTAGCCATTCTGTATATAGCTTTAATTTTTCATAATCTTTATTAAATTTGTATTTAGTAAAACTTTGGGTAGCCACAAACCATTGCAATGCATCTTCATTTTTTATAAATTGTGCAATTCTAAATCTTGCTAAATAATCAAATGCAGTTCCTACCAATGATGATTCATATGAAGATAAATCATTATTTGACACCAGCATTTCGTATTCAATTGAAAATGGAGGTTTTTCACTTAAAGTGTAGTAATCGTTTTTGTGCGGCTCGATTGATAAAAGTATTTCTTTAAATTCTTTATCCCTTTTCATTTTTCCATTTATTCTGCTGGTTAAACTCAACTTATCCCCTACTTTCATATGGTTTATTTTCAGCAAACTACCTAGTCCAAAAACTCTTCTTCTTCGATTCCTTTGCGCTTGTTCATTACAGTTATATTATAGTCTATCGGTAATTAAAAATGAACAATTACAAAGCGATACCCATCAACATTTCTCCTTTTGACAATATTGTACCAACACTAATATTTCATAGTTAACCAGCCATGTTTCATTACTCATAATGGTATTTTCATAAGTATTTTCATAGTTGTATTTATTTTTCCCCTTCACAATACCAATATAAATAGTATTCTGATAGTTAATTTACTAAGAACCGTATTTGTGGTAATAAAAACTCTCCTAACAAAGTGTAAGTAGCGTTTATGTCACAGCATTATAATTATTTATTGGCTTTTTTAGCAGGTGTCGTCTAAGTCAATACAGCCTTTCTAGTGAAGTCATCGTGTATGATTTGTTCTTCGACTGCGTCTTTAACACTGGTACGAATATGTGTGTTTACTTTTTCAACCGCCCTTTAGACCTAACCGAACCATACTCATTTATAAACAACTGATAATCGTGTCTCCCTATCTCTTGTAACGGTTTATTTTCAAAATGAGATTTGATTGCCTTGGATGTATATTCATAATGCTTTAAATTGGTTAAACTTAAAAGAGATTTATATAAATTCACTCAATTTTAAGAAATACTTATCAATAGGGACAGGATGTAAATGACGTACTATCCCTTTACCCAATTGTATTTTTATTTTGGCTGATGCTAATTGTGCCTCTTTTTTGGATGCTTGCCATTATTCCCTACCTTTTAATAACTAATAATATGATAATATTCTTTTTAGTAATTAATTTGAAATTTCCCATTGTATTTCAAAATGCACCACAAACTGTGGTGCATTTTTTTCATATAAACGTTAATCATTTCTGTAACGAAAAATCGATGTATTTAAAGTAAGTGCTAAATGATGGTATTTTGGCATACTTTTATATCTAGAAACTAATACATTTATTATTTTATCTTCCTCAATTCTAGAAAGATATTTCTGATATGTCATCTTATCTTTTTTTATCATCACTAAGTTCTCAACATCATATTTTTCAGTTACAAATTTTATAAATAACTCCCGGTCTCTCTGTTTTATATTTCTAAATAAACGGTCTTGGTAATTGAATTTTTTTCCAACAAAATTTATATTTCCATTATAACCTATTTCTCTAAAAAAATTCGTTATTTCCAATTCATACTTATCAGAATACAAACAATTAAGTAATGTTACTGACGTTTTGTGTTTTAATAATTTTTCTCTAAAAGCATTGGAATTAATTTTAAAGTAATAATTCTTATATTTCTTATTCTCTTCTAAATAATATTCAATTGCCTTTTTTAATTGACCACCACTTAACCCTATATCTGAGATAAATACAATCTCTCCAACATTATTCCCCGTTAGATTTATCTTTTGATAATCGGACCATATCCTTTTGTCGTTATTACTATTCCTATCAAATAAATCTTTATCTCTTTGAAATAAGATTTGCTGCAAACCATTATCATCACTTTTCCACTTAATAGGTAGTAAACAAATATTTTCGCCTTCACTTATTTTTATTAATATTTCGGCAACAAATTGATTTATAGTTTCATCATCCATAACTAAGTATGAAGAAATAACATTAAGTATAGCCGGAATATAATTGGTATTTACATTGTATAGATATGAATTAATTCTCCTTTTGGCTTCTTGAATTGAAACATCACTCTGTATCTGAATATTCTTAACTGCATTATCAAAATTATCATCATTGACTATACCAGCTTCAGTTTTTAAAGAAGTTATATCATATTTCCCCTGTTTATTCTCTATAATTTCAATTGTTCTAGCTAGAGTTTTAGGTAAAACAACAAGACATCCGTTTGAATAATAGACGTAATCACTGTTAACCAGTACGAAAATATCTTTAGTTGATAATTGACTCCATTCATTATTAGTAAGTATTTCATAGAAATTTAAATCCTTAATATTATATATAACATTATCAACCTTAATTTCAGATGTATTTGAAGTGATATTTTCTACATTTACCTTTATAAAATTAGATTCATTTGATTTATCTTTAATGTATTTCAACTCATTATTTAGAGACTTAATTAAAAAGCTAATACTTTCATATTCGACATTAATTTTTATTGATTTTTCAATTCCTTTTATTAAACTATTTAAATTACTTCTATCAATTTCAGAAGCACCATATAAAATATATTTCTCTATATTCCCTTCATAAAGACTATTATAATATTTCATCAATTCAAGTTCTTTTTTGTGTTGTTTCAATTCTTTATTTTTTATATATTCCCTAATTGAGTTAATTTTGGCTATTTCTAATGAATAGATATGTTCACCTATCATCTCAAAATAATCTCGTATATTTTTATCCAACAATTCTAAAAAAAACATTTTATCTTCTATATCTTTAATATATTGTGGTATAAAATCCGTTTCAAATGTTTTTGGGTTACATTGATAATCAAGCATAAAAACTTTACTTTCTACATTAGATTTTTTAAAAGTTTCTAATAATTCAATAAAAAATTGTTTTTTATTATTTTTAATTGGTCTATTCCCACTTATTAGGTATTCGTCATTCCAGCTGTATTTTAAATAATACTCATTATTATCTTCACGGAAGGTTCCAGTTTCAAAAACATTAATATATTTGCCGTTCTTTTCTGCTGATTTCTTTATGTTAACTATAAATGTGATTGCATTTAAAAAGTCTAAGTCGTTGAGTTTATCAATGAAGTTTTGTAACTTTGTATTTAAATCGACAACTGTATACATGTAACCCTTATCATTATACCATTCTTCGGCAAATACTTTATCTTCCGGAAAATCTGTTAAAATTTCCTTTGTGCCTCTTACGAGCAGTTGACTATCTTTTTTCAATAAAACTCTATTATTCAAATGAATATTTTGAATTGCAATTTTATCGTTTGGAAAATATCTTACATCTCCACCTAGACACCATTTTAAAAATTCTAGCCTCTTACTACTAATTATTTGAAATATATTTCCTCTAATTTCTTCCATTAGACTAGGATTCTCTTCAGAATTAAATAAATATAGAAATAAGTACATTGCATATTCTTTCTCGAACACCCTTACTCCCAAGTCTGCAATGATTCCATTTGAACTAAATACACTGGTTAGGAAGTGCACTACTGATTTATCTACAATGCCTTTTTTATTTATTATTTCGTCATACTTGTACCAATCATTATATTTTATAGGGACTTTTACCTCACTTAACCTAGTATTTAAATCTTTCCATATAACATTTATCTGATTATCTTTCTCTAAGAACATTGTAGTAAAACAGATAAGGTTATTTAGTAACTGAATATTTTTTTCTACAAAAACTTCTTCCACATTCCTTGATAAAGTGGTAAATATAGTTGTAACTACTTCGTTGAATGCTGGAAGATTTTTCGAATTAGATAAAAGTGAGTCAAGTATGAATAAAACATAACTCTTATCGTCCACTCTTTGGAGAGAGACTAAAGTCTTTATTAGAAGATTCCTATTCCAATTTATAGTTTTAGTGCTGATTATCAGTCGTTGAATTAATTCGTAATCTTTTTTTGTTAAATTTTCCATACTAACATTAATGCCAGCATGTAACATTAACCTAATTAATTCTAGCCTCTCATAATCAGTTAAGTCAGTCCTTTCCAGATAATGTTTAATTACTTTTTCCAATAAGTTGAAATCTACTAACGTATAGTTTCTAGAGAGCTCGTTTATAAAATTCGCTCTTGAGAGCCCAACTATTTCCATATAAAAATCTAAATTCACCTCAGATTTAGTATTAAAGATAATGTTTTTATAAAAGTGTTTAAATAGACTCCCCCTTCCTATATCACTTCTTGTAATCTCATTTACTATTTCATCCCGTCTTGCCTCTATGTAACTACCACTTATTAAATGTGTTAGAAAAAATGGCAACTGTTTTATATTTACATTAAATGTTTCATCCTTAAACATAGTTTCTAACATTGATATGGCACGGTTTACAACCTTCGATGGAGTATTATTTATATCAATTCCATCAATGAAATACTTTACTATATCTTGTCCTATAATTTCATATTTTAAATCTGAGACCTTACCCTTTATATACTTTTTTTGTTCTCTATTCATCTCTAAACCAAGAGTACCTAAACACATGTCGATTTCATTATTAATTTCTTCTAGTTTTTCCCTACTCTCAACTAGTATTACCATATCGTCAACATACCTAAAGTAATGTTCAAAGTCAGGAGTTAAAGCATTTATAATTTGGTCATCTAAAACAGTTAGATATAATTCCGCCAAATATCTAGCGTATGCAGGTCCCTGTGGTAGTCCTTTTTCTGAAATTTGTTGGGATACGTCAATTAAATATTCACACAAGTTTTTGTACTCGTTTTTTTGCTCTAGAGATAAGTCTTTTAATAATAATGAAGTCAATTTTGATGGTTTATCATATAATATTTCTCTAAGGATAATGTGACTTATTTGTTCATAAAATTTACTTATATCTATTTTTAAAATGTAGTACTCGTCATAACTGTCACTATGTATCTTTCCTTCTATAT
>NZ_JBGUAU010000028.1:0-67361 GCF_041820985.1 Evansella sp. AB-rgal1 | reverse complement strand
TAGACCCTGTAAAACAGAGTCAGTAAAAAAATCAAGAATAATCCTCTTTTTTTAACTGTCTATTCTACAGGGTCCATTTTAAAGTTAGTATCCTCTTTTAATAGAAATATAATGTAAGCCAAAACCGACTTCTTGCTACAACAAATTAGAATCACATTTCTATATGATCTAAAATTATTTTCTTGTAATAAATAATTTTGGTGTTAGATATAGAAATGAATTTTCAGTAAATAATATATTGGTTAAGTTGTTAAATATGTTTCGAAGAGTTTTATAGTTGATTAATCCAATATTTAGTTCGTAAAACTTGTTTATATAAGGGTTTGTATTCTAGCTGTAAACAGAGAGAATACACTGCTTGAACAACTTTTAGTAAGTTACCTCAAAGTTGTGTTTTGTTACTCCGCTATAGAATAATTGTCTTTCTTTAGGACCTTTCCATAGTTACTTATTTCAAAATATATGTTTGGAGATGGTTCACTAAACTGAGGGTTAATAGAACTAATTATAACAATCCATCTATTCTTGTTCCTCTCGACTTTATAAATCTCAAAATTTGAATGATCAGTTTTAAAAACCTCAGCTTCAAGTAAAGCTATTTCACCAGCCTCTTGAGAGTCAATCTTATCCCCAAAAAAACACCCCGAAACAATTGATAAGAATAGAATTTATATCATATAAAACCTATATTTCTTAATTTTAAAACACCTCCAATATTTTTCAGTTGGATTTACTCTTATTTTAAATAAGACGTAATCTAGAAATAAAAGTTTCATTAGTTAAAAAAATTATCCAAAAGAAAAAACTTGTATTTATAATATATAAATATGGGCAAATTATCTAGTAATACTAACTTTGTTGGTATTTTAATCATTCGTTTCTCCCAACTCCCTGACCACCAATGGTACAAGTGCGACTTCCGGTTCATTCCTTCTTCAAGGTGTCTCCTATACTGTGGGGGGCCAAGTCTTTTCCACTTTTCATGCGTCTAAGTCTCCCCTCAACGCTTTCTCTCAAGGAGTTGAATATGATTTCGCTCGTTACATAGATGGTGAAAAATCCTAATATCCTTCATAACTTGTTCTCTTCTACCAAAGTGTAATAATATATTAAATTAAGTGTTTTAGGAGAATAGCATTATAAAAAGAAAAAACCATCAAAAAGAGTACATTTCGATGGTTTTTCAGCGGATATTCTATTGTTTTAATTCACATAGATAATTATATTTTGTATTTATTCTTGTGCTTCATGTACTTGGTGTTCTAGCTTTTCGATTAAACTAGACGAGTATTCAATAAACTCTGAAGACATTTCATGTTTATAGGCATTATTTAATTGGCTCTTTGCATCTCCAATGGCTTTCATAGCAGTATCCAATTGTTTCGGGTCCATATTCATTGTTGCGTTCCCTACTTGTTTTTGTGCAGCTTTAATTGCCATTTCTACTTGGTGTAGTTGATCAAATGGTTCTGACATTTATATTCACCCTTTCAATAATGATAACATATGCAATATTACATACATTTACTATTTACAAAAGAAGTGAAGTTAATGCATTAAATTCTAATTGAAATTACTACATACTAAAAACTATTTTCTAGGTGGTCTTTTTCCCCAATATTGATAAAAATCAGTTCGAATATTTCCATTATATAGCTTTCTTTTTTTCGTAGCTTTCGCCCCATACAGCTTCTCAAAATGCTCGTATGAAGTGATAAAATAAGCAGACCACGTGTCTAACGGTCGAAACGTTCTCCCTAATTCTCGATATAAGTTTTCCACATAATTTTTTTCTTGCATACGTTCACCGTAAGGAGGATTACCTACAACAACTCCGTATTCATCTCTCGTTGTAAAGTCTTTCACTTGCATTTGCTTAAATGTTATTTGATCTGGAAATCCAGCTTCTATTGCATTATTTGAAGCTAATTCAATCATCTTATGGTCGATATCTGTACCAAGTATTTGCAACGGTTGATCATATTTTGCCAAATCTTCCGCTTCTTCTAATGCCCTGTCAGTCCATTCTTGTTTAAACCACTCCCAATTTTCAAACGCAAATTCACGATTAATTCCTGGTGCGATATTCTGACCAATCATTGCTGCCTCTATAGGGATTGTACCTGACCCACAAAAAGGATCCACAAAGGTACGATCCGGGGTCCAATTCGTAAGCTTAATCATTGCTGCTGCTAACGTTTCCTTCAATGGTGCTTCATTATGTAAGTATCGATAGCCACGTTTATGTAAGCCTGTACCACTTGTATCAATCGTTAATGTAACTAAATCTTTTAATATTGCTACTTCAATCCGTTGAAGGGCACCTTCCTCTTCAAACCATTCAATCTTATGACGTTTCTTTAAACTTTCCACAACCGCTTTTTTAACGATTGCTTGACAGTCTGGAACACTATAGAGAGTTGATTTTACAGATTTACCGATAACGGGAAACTCTGCATCTTTAGATATATAATCAGCCCAAGGGAGTGCTTTTGTTTGTTCAAATAATTCTTCAAAACTTGTGGCTTTGAATTCCCCTACTAGTAACTTGACACGGTCCGCTGTTCGTAACCAGAGGTTAGCTCGAGCAATGCCTGATGGATCTGCATCAAAAATTATTTTTCCGTTCTCAACTTTCACATTTGTATATCCTAATGCTCGTACTTCGTCAGCAACAATTGCTTCTAGGCCCATTGCTGCTGTTGCAATTAATTTTACTGTGTTCATTTTTATTCCCCTTTCACACAACATCAACCATTTGATGAAATCATTATTAACTATACCTTGTGGATAACTTAGTTTCAACAAAATATCATGTCTACACTGAAAATACGTATTCTCATCCGCCATGGTGCAAATTATCACTTGTATGAAAGGTTAACTTCAATAAGTGAGCCAATTTGAGTTATAATCATAGAAAGTTCTTATTATGATGGCTGTTATACCAGTCACTGTACTTGCTCATGAACTATAGAACTATACAAAGAAAAAACTCCATGATGATAGTATCACCAAGGAGTTTACTTTTTAGAATAGAATGGACGCCATTCATGTTTTGTAAGCCATGTTCTGTACCTTTGTACTGCAAACGGGTGTCAGCCCTCGTACTAAGGCAGTAATCATCTGTCTACAGACTAAATTGTCTGTTCCTCAATCTGTTCGAATTCCTTCATGAGGATGCCCCTACCTAATTTGGGTTTCTCGCTCGTGGGGTTTACCCGTTCCACTCTCTCTATTTCTAGAAAGACTACGTCACTGTGGCACTTTCAAGGTATGCACACCATATCCTATAAGATAAGACTTAGGTGTGGAACCTGCCGTTAGTCCAGTCAAAACCAGACTACCCTAGCTTATGAATTGGCTAGGCACGAACACTACAGTCATCGCAGACTGTGCGAGCATGGACTTTCCTCTACAACAAAAGTTGCAGCGATTACTCAAACATAAATGGTTGTCTTAAGCGACAAAATTTATTATAGCATAGAAAACAAACTATTATCAATCGTTATATTTTTCCAGAGATTGACGAATAGCTCTCTTAGCTAATTGATCTGCTTCTTTATTTTGTTTACTTGGAATCCATTTAACAAAAACATAATCAAAATCAGCTTTCATCATTTGCAGTGCTTTATCTAGTAATACACGAAAACGCTCTTTTTTTACATACTCTTTTTCTAACGAATCTGCTAAGACCTGTGAATCAGTGCGAATTGAAAGTACACGTAAATCCAGGTCTTTACAAATACGTAAAGCCTCAAGTAACGCATGAAATTCAGCATCATGATTGGACATAGGCTCTAACGGAATAGACTCCCTGATTAATTCTCCACGATTTTTTATAAAAACCCCTACTCCAGAAGGACCAGGATCCCCAGCACTACCCCCATCAATATAAACCTCTATCAATGGACATTACTCCTTTTTTTAACCTTGTACGACTTACTCGTATAACTTACTTCCGAAAACATGCTTTTCTAAATTTGATAACCTTCGTAAAATATCATAATTGGTATTCCCAGTCTGTTGTGGAGAAGATGTTTGTCTTTTCGTATGTTCAGTTAACGTCGCTGCTTCTTTTTTCAATCGTTCTACTTCCTTCTCTAACCAATCAACACGATTTTGGAATGCATCATAATCCTTAATAATTAAATCTAGGAATTGATCTACTTCCTCTTGACTGTAGCCTCGAAGACCTGTCTTAAAATCTTTTTCTAAAATATCCTTTTGAGTTAAACGAGAAATTTTCTTTTGTGTAGTCAATATTAGTCACCTCTACTAATCCATCATTTCATTTCTTTTATTTTTTCAAAAAGCCCCGATATTGTCAATGATAACTATCATTCTCTTCCACTTCTCTTATTACGTCATCTATTTCTTCTGGAGTCAAGTAAAATATTGGATAATTACTCACTTCGGCTTTTTTTCTTGCGTATGTTAAATAATATGTAGGTGACCCTTCAGTATATTCATCAAAAAGGACAAGAAATGCATTACTTTTCTCAATGATAAATTGATTCTTTAACCGAAGCTGTGACGGATCGTCGTATTTCCGTTTAGTTATGTAATCTTTGTAATCACTATTATTCCAGATTTTCAAGTATAAGTCCTTGATTGGATCTCCCCACTTCTCTTCTTGTTCATAGAAGGGAGATAAGGTTGCTAGTTGGATTGTTGGATATTCAACTTTCAATTGTAGGACGGCCTCAGCAGCCCATAACTCTACTCCAGGTTGTCCACTTGTAATAACCCATTTTATATCAAATTCCTCTATTAATGTTTTTAATTTCTTTTTGATAGCAAACTTTAGAAAAGGTAGATGATTATGTTTTTCATTAAATATGCCTAATTCATGGGGCTTATAGCCTGTAACAGCTAATACTTCATACACATTAAAACCACCTTTTTTATTCAGAAGAGCTTTGTTATAGATAATATTGTATTTTTTTCTATTTCAGTATATATTATAATACTATCCGCTTTGAAGAATAACAGAGTCTTTTATATAAAGGTTGAAGCGAGTTAGTAATTGTACTAACCCGCTTCGATCTATTATACTAGCAACGTGGTCTTGGAGGACAAACGAAGTCCTGGCAAGTAGTACGGCAAACAGTTGACTCAGTGTGAGGGAAGTTGTGGAAATACTTCCAGTTGTTATTTACAACGTTAGTAGTATGACTTGGGTGTACTACTGGTACGATGTGGTCTACATTCATTTGTCTCACATTCTGGCGAGTTGGTGCAACTCGTGGTGGGTAATATTGCGCTGCTCTTGGTCCAAATGGTGCAACACCTGGTGCAACACCTGGTGCTCCTGGTACTCCTGGTCTTGGGCTAAACATAAGTTATTTCCTCCTTTATTATTTATTACATTAACAACCTATGTTAAAAAGACCGATAGCGTACTAGTGTTAGTACCTATTTTTAACCATTTTTTCTTCGAATTTAGATAAATCATACAATTAGTAGGTATCTGTCTATTGGAAAGTCCAAAATGTAGCTCCAATAACTACAAAAAATAACACGAGAAATAATTTAGCCATTCTTCCTCTTCTTCCTTTCATAACTAAATAACACTAATTTATAGTGTATGAAGAAAAATGACAGATTGCAAGATGTTGATTATTTCCTTTTTATCCAACATTATTCGTCATTCTATGATTACTCATACCAAATTTCAATTCTAATAATCAAAAATAAACTCGAAAAAAGCGTCTTTCTGCGCTTACCTGGGAAATAACATGTTTATATCTCCATGTGCAAGGGAAATAATAAAAATGCCGCCTGTAAAAAAACTGATTTTTTCGTCAATTGAATACGTTTCAATCCCTAAACTGAGAACATACTCATTTTTACAAAGTTGTTGCATAATGAGAAAAAAACGAATAAAGGAGCTGGATAATATGCCAAAAGTAACGATACCAGACAAAGCATCATTTGAGGTCAAGTCTGGAACTAAACTAGTACTAGCGTTAGAGGATAATGGAATTGACATACTACACCGGTGTGGAGGTAAGGCGAAATGCACTACATGCCGGGTAGATGTGCTAGAAGGAGACCTCGGCCCACTCACCGATATTGAAAAGGCAGCTTTTCAAGCCAAAGGGCTTGATGAATCAGCAAGATTATCTTGTCAAGTACGTATTCAAGAAGATGTAACGGTTCAACCAGAGAAAACTGTTTCTTCTACTGGACTTGATCCTGGTCCAAGACCTGAAGGATAAGGGTAATATTAACGAGAGTGTCCAAATGTAGGAGGCTCTCGCTTTATTATTATTAATGAAAGTCTAATTTATTTGCTAATCGTTCTATTCTTTTTTCCACCTTAAGCTTTAGTGCAGTTTCCTTTGAAGTTAATCTCACTGATTTCTTTATCTGCTCTAATGCAAGCTTTGAATATCTATATGCTTCTCCTACATTCTTTTCTCCGTGTTCCGCTATTTTTGCTAGCTCAATAAACGAATCTACGTTAGGGATAGATTGGATAGATAACGCTTGAAGAAAATGAGTCTTTGCTTTCTCTAGGTTCCCACACTTCTTCCACATTAACCCTAGTTTATAATAAGCTTCGTCTCGGTCTTTATCACTAGAGTCAATCGCTTTCTCATAATGGAAGAATGCATTTTCCGTCCACTTTAATTGGTTAAACCAATTCCCTATCTGAATGTGCTCTTTCGCGGACAGTTTGAAATCGTTTGTATATGATAACCTACTAGAAATTTCTATAAATAAAGTAACTAAAGAACGAACGTCTTGATCATTATGTTCTATTATCCCAGCAAGTTCTTTTGGGTCTTTATGATGTATATAATCAAAATACAAAAGAGGAGCCATGCTTCCAGGTGTATCGTGCTCTCGAAAAACAGAAAGCTTCTCTTTCTCTACTATAGACAGTCTACACGAAGGTAATTCATGCTTCCACAGACGTCTAGCGGCATGTAATAAATCAATATGACCGAAGGCTGGAAGCTTTGGAACTACATTCCGAACAAAGGCATGTCTTGATTTTACTTGTGGCCAATCAAAAGCCTTTCCATTGTAACTTACTAAGTAATCGTCTTCTGTGAAGTCCTGTAAAAAATGGTACATAAAAGCAGCTTCCGAAGAAGGGTCACTTAACATATGCTGAGTGACTTCTATACCACCCTCTACAATTCTAGCGTAACCAATTAAAAATATAGAGTTTCCAGCTCCGGTAGAAAGTCCTGTCGTCTCTGTATCAAAAAACATCATACGCTCTAACGGTACATCTTTACATGATAATGGATGAGGAAGATGCGAACTCTTCCACCAATCATATATCTTATTAAATTCATTTCTTTGATGAAATGGATAGATTGTTCGCTTTACAAAAGAAACTTGATCTTCAAAATAATACGGTACAAACCCTAATGATGCCCATTTGTCTTCTAGTTGCTTATCTGAACTACTTTCCTCTTTAGAGAAAATAGCATCCTTTGTAGTAGCTTCCTCGTTTTTGTCCATGCTTTTGTTTTCTAACTGTAGATGTCCTTTTAATCTATTTAACTTTGATTTCAAACTCATTTCATCACCACCCTTACTTATCTATCATCACCGTAAAATGGATCCAATGGTTGCGTGAACTATTCTTTTAATGGATTCTTCCCCACCACTAATTCCTCCCACACCTGCAATACCAATACAGGAAGGACAACCCGATTCACAAGGACATTGTTGGATGTAGTTTAGTGCGTCAGATAAGATGTTATCCATTTGCTTATATACACTTTCGCTTAATCCAATTCCACCTGGGTATCTATCGTATAAAAACACAGTTGGCTTCTCCGAATGAATTGCTTTTACTTCAGGAACCGCATGTAAATCATTTTTATCACACATTACTCTCACACAGGCAACATGTTGCAGTACATGAGCCAAACCCATTAGCATTTGCTCTAGCGCTTTTTCATTGATTTTTAAAACTGATTCAGAGGTAAATGTTAAAGCTATACCGTTTGTATGAAGATCTTGTTCAGGTAAGTGAATCGGACCTGATCCAATGTTCTCGAAGGTTTCAAGTTTTAACTTTTTAAAAATTGTAGCCATTGCTGTGACCATCATATCTCCATACTGTAAAACACTAGGGCCCATTTGTTTCTCTTTATCTATATCTAACACTCTCAATTGTACAGCTATATTGGCATCGGTAAAATACTCAACATCCACTTCTCTAACAAAAGCCTTCTTTTCATCCCAATCTAAGTACTCTACTTGAAATTGAATTCCTTCATGTAAATAAATCGCTTCGTCATGTAATAATGTCATCGCACTAAATGTGTCCATCTCTCCAATAACACGATGTTTTTCTACATGAGATTGGTCAATGATAATAACATTTTCTTGTGCCGCAGATCGTAAACTAATGTTGTGTGCCGGAAAAGCATCATTCATCCAATACCATTTGTTTTTTTGTTCATGTAACACACGTTCCTCCGTTAAATATTCTAATATTTCATCTATTTCACAACCATCAAACGTTTCACCACGTTCAAACGGTAATTCATAGGCTGCGCATTTTAAATGATCTACGAGAATAATAAGGTTATCTTTGTTCAGACGCGCTGTTTCTGGTGAACCTTTAAAGAAAAATTCAGGATGCTGAAAAATATATTGATCCAGTGGATTCGAATTGCCGACCATAATCACAAGGGATTCGTCACTACGTCTCCCAGCACGGCCTGCTTGTTGCCAGCTTGAAGCGATAGAACCTGGATACCCATTCATCACACAAACTTGCAGTTGACCAATATCTACCCCAAGCTCTAGTGCATTGGTGCTCACAACACCAACTGTTTCTCCTGATCGAAGGCTTCGTTCAATTTCACGTCGTTGATTAGGTAAATATCCACCCCGATATCCACGGATAGATTTTTGTCTTAACTCTTTTTTCACCAGTTCTTGTAAATGACTTAAAATAATTTCCACACTAACACGACTTCTAGAAAAAACAATGGTTTGAATTCGTTCTTTTAAAAATGTAGCGGCAATTTCATTCACTACTTTTGTCGAGGGTTTGCGTATATTCAATTGTTTGTTTACAATTGGTGGATTGTATAGCACAAAATGCTTCTTCCCTCTTGGTGCACCATTATTATCTATTAATCTTACGTTTTCACCAATTAATTCTTCACATAACTCTGTAGGATTAGCAATTGTGGCTGAAGTACAAATAAACGTTGGATTACTTCCGTAATATTTGCATATGCGTTTTAATCGACGAATAACATTGGCAACGTGGGAGCCGAACACTCCTCGATATGTATGAAGCTCGTCAATCACAATCGTTTCTAAGTTTTCGAAAAGTGAAATCCATTTTGTATGATGAGGCAATATTGCTGAATGAAGCATGTCTGGATTTGTAATTACAATGTGTCCAGCTTTTCGTACAACTTGACGGATATTTGCCGGTGTATCTCCATCGTACGTATAGCTATTAATTTGTACATCCATATCATCGATAAATTCATTGATTTCGCTTTTTTGGTCCTGTGCCAATGCCTTTGTAGGAAAAATATAAAGAGCTCTAGAATCAGGATTATATATATGACGCTGAACAACTGGTAAATTATAACAAAACGTTTTTCCAGATGCGGTAGGTGTAACTGCTACGATGTTTTCTCCTTGTAGTACTGCATCAAAGGAGCTTGCTTGGTGTGTGTATATATTTTCTATTCCTCGTTTTCTCAGAGCTTGTTTTATTTTGTCATCCATTTTCTTAGGAAAAGCAACACTATTTGCGGGTTGCTCGTCCATCTCAAGCCAAAAGGATACGTGTTGATCAGTTCTTAATTCTTGTATTAGATCATGCAATGATTTTTTTCCAAACATATAAACCCCTCCACTTTCATTATAGCGAATATACGTTTGGTTTTCAAAAAAGAATTTTTAGTTTTTCATTATCTATCTTTTAGTTTACATAATATTATTATTGTAGTCTATAAAGGTTTTTTATGTGTAGATCTTCCCTTAAAATACGTGTATCAGACTTTCTAGTAATACTCACTTTGTTGGATAATATTCCATTCGCTTCTGTCCACTCCTTTCCGTGGGGAGCTGTGCTTTCCACTGGAGTTCTCGCACCTTCGCTCATTCCATATACAGTTGATGTGCTAAATCATCAAATTACATAGATTCATTCTCGAAGGTGCAAGTTTTTAGTTTACTTGGTAACCCGCTCGTGAATGTTTAGATATATGAAAAGTATTTTATGGTAAAATAAAAAAAATGAATCATAAAGGATGTTTGCTATGAAAAATGAACCATTTTCATTAGTTCAAAAGCAATTTTTAGTATTAGAGAGTTGGAAACACATACCAAATATTGTTGCTGGATTCACAACCAAAAACGGTGGTACAAGTGATTCTCCTTTTCGTTCCTTTAATTTAGGACTTCATGTAAATGATGACGTAAACAAAGTGATAGATAACCGCAAATTGTTAAGTTCCTTGTTAGGTTTTCGGACTACAAATTGGGTTTGTTCTGATCAAGTACATGGTAATAATATAGAAAAAGTTACGATAAAAGATGCTGGCAGTGGTGTAGTAGATTATCAAACCTCCATTAAAAGTACAGATGGCTTATATACAGACGAACCTAATATACTTTTAACATCCGGATATGCGGATTGCGTTCCTTTATTCTTTTGTGAACCAAATAAAAAGCTGATAGGGGTCGCGCATGCGGGATGGAAAGGTACAGTGAAAGATATTGCAGGAGAAATGATTCGAAAATGGCAATTAACTGAGGGGATAAATCCTTCAGACGTGTATACTGTAATTGGTCCTTCCATCGGTGGATGCTGTTATGTAGTTGATGATCATGTCATTGATTTTGTTAATAATGCATTATCACAGAAAGATCCTAGACCATATCAAGAGATTAGTAAAGGTCAATATGCATTAGATTTGAAAAGAGTTAACAAATTATTGATGTTAGCAGCTGGCATCAGAGAAGAGAACATTATCATTTCTTCATACTGCACGAGTTGCAGTGACAATTTGTTTTTTTCTCATCGACGAGACAAAGGGAAAACCGGGAGAATGTTAAGCTTTCTAGGATGGAAACAAGAAAAATAACTGATTAGTTTACATTGATAATACTAATGAGGACAAATTCCAATATTCATTGAATTTGTCCTTTATTTAATGCTTCCCTCAATCTCTTTCTGGGTTTACAATAAACGTTAGTTTGAAAAACTCTTTTATAGCCGCTGGTTTAAACATACTATTGGAGATAGGAATTTTAAACAACTGGACAAACATCTCAGTAGACAGAATCGTTAAAATAAAAGTAAGAAACCGGCTTCGGGTATATAAATAGCTAAAAAGATATTGCAAAAAATAAATCAATCCAGACCAGCATATATTCCATCGATGATAAAAAGAAATCATATCAAATTTTGATTTAGCAAGCCACTCAAGTAGTGTAGAACCTAGTGAACATTTAACAATATGAAAAATTTTCATGCCGAAGGATTGTTGATTCGTTAAACCAGAAAGACACAGAAGTGTTAGTAAAGGTGTACCTAAAAATACTTGTAGTACCCTCACCTTAGGTAAAGGCATATTATTAGATTCAAATTCCCATACTAGTTTCTTTTGACATACAAAATAATATAATATATTTACAAATGAAACATAAAATAACGCAGAAGAATATAGAGGTAGTTTTCTCCATGTTTTATATTTTAGGTTTAACAATAGTAACAATAGTACCATGACTATATGCTTCACTTCATGCACCTACTCTCTTCAAACAACTATGACCGTTTTTATTTTTTTCTACATTTGCAAACATTATGTAAATAATTCATAAACAAACGTAAAGTAGAAAATATATCGTATATAGGTCGAGAAGCATAAGTAAAATTATTTTACACACAATATGGTAATATTGTTCGTATAATAACATTTTTTGTACGGAAGGATTTCATTATGACCGAAACATTATTAATTAACTTTCTCTTTCTACTAATACCTGTAACACTCTATTTAATTTTCTTTGAGAATAAAGCGAATGTATACAATTATAAAATAATTCTATTCCTTCTATCCTCTATTACTATGATTCTTTGTATGACATATCCAATAAAAATGGAGTTTGGAAACATCTTTGATCTACGATATATCCCTTTTATCATTGCATCTCTTTTTGGTGGTTATATCATCGCTGCACCCCTATATTTAATCTTAAATATATATCGTTTTATTCTTGGTGGAGAAGGTATATTTTTATTTCTGTCTTTTATTTTTTCCACCTTTACAGTCCTATTCGTCCCGTTATTAAAACGCAAATTCATACGAGCACAACCACATATCCGTGTTCTTATTGTAGGATGTATCGTATTTATTATTATGGGAACTTACGTCATTATGTTAAGTAGTTTCTTTGTTAGCCTAGATAGGAATTTTTGGATTTATGCTGTAAATATCATCTCAACGAATGTAATTGGATCCATTGTCATTATGTTATTAATAGAAAAAATCAATATAAATATCAAAACAAGGGAAAAGATGATAGACTCTGATAGACTTTCTGTTGTTAGTGAATTATCTGCTAGCATTTCACATGAAATAAGAAACCCACTTACTGTTACAAGTGGATTCCTCCAGCTTTTGAATAAGTCTCAGAATGTGAACGAAGAAGAAAAGAAATATATATATTATTCTTTAGAAGAATTAAAAAGAGCTGAGAAAATTGTTAGTGATTTTCTATCTCTTGCAAAGCCGCAAGCGAAAAATATGGTTTATTCAAATTTAAAAGATGAAGTAGAATATGTGCAAAACATCATGGTTCCTTACGCAAATAATCATCATGTGGAGCTTCAACTTTCTTTTTCCAATGAGTTATGTAAATGCTATGATAAAAACCAAATGACACAATCTTTAGTTAACTTATATAAAAATGGGATTGAATCAATGAAAAATAAGGGGGGAATTTTGAAAGTACAGGTAATAGGAGAAAAAAATACCATCACGATAATAGTGAATGATACAGGAGTAGGAATGTCAAATGAAGATCTAGCTCGCTTAGGAAAGCCTTATTATTCAACAAAAGAAGGCGGAACAGGTCTTGGTATGATGATTGTTTATAGTACCATTCATAAACTCGGAGGAAAAATAAAAGTGTACAGTTTGCTGCAAAAAGGCACATCCTTCCATATAACAATACCCATAAAAAAAAGTGATGTAAATAAAAGACCTAATGACATTTTACCTTAAGATGTGATTAACATCACCTTCCATTCCTTCAAGATCTATTACAATAAAGTAATAAAATGATCTACAGGAGGAATTGACAATGACTCAACATGCTTGTTTTGGTAATTTAGGGGACATAAATGACATTGATTTTTGTGTTCCATTACAACAATTATATGATGAACACCCTTCCCTATTAGCAAAAATGGGGGATTTCTATTCCATGGTTCAACAATTAGAAACTAACAAAGAAAATACAGATTGGTCTGAAGCAATAGCTTCACTAAATGATAAGTTAGAAATTTTTGTAGCAGAATTAGAGCCACATTCTGATCGTGAGGAAGATATACTGTTTGAAATGATGGTGAAGTATATTGGTAGAGAAGGTGGTCCTATCCAAGTAATGGAGTATGAACATAATACTGCCAAACAGAACATAAAACTATTTTTTGAAAAAGTGACGGATATAACAGTAAATCATAATCAAGTATCACAAGAGAAAGCCTTTGAGCTTTTTAACCATATTAAAATAATTTATACTACCTTAACTGATCATTTTATGAAAGAAGAACAAATTCTCTTTCCAATGGCAGAGAAAATGTTATCAGATGCGGAAAAAGAAGAGCTAGCTTTACAATTTAAGACATTTAAGTAACATCAAGGGTGTCGCCACAGTGACACCCTTAAAAACTGTATTATATTTATAGCTACTTGTTCTTCTATACTTCACTATTCAACCATTCTAAAAATTCTAACCTGTTCCCAAAGGGATCATTTACAAAAATTCTATTTGCTCCAGGTAATTTATTATCAACGGAGAAATCTATCCTATGTTTCGATAAATGCTCCTTTAAATCTTCTAAATTCTCTACTTCAAATGCTGGATGTGCTTTTTTTGCAGGTGAAAAAGGCTCTTCAATTCCAATATGGATTTGAGTAACGCCTAAAGAAAACCAGACTCCCCCACGCTTCTTTAATACTCCTGGCTTCTCTACCTCATCAAATCCTAGTACATCCACAAAAAATTGTTTTGCTCTTCCTTCTGAACCTTTTGGTGCAGCCAATTGAATATGGTCAATTTTTTTTACAGAAAAATGATTCATAAATAACCTCCAGTATGAAAATGTCATACTTTAAAGGTACCTCATTCTCCGTGATAAGAATAATACTTCTTTATTATAAAATTCGATAACTTTTCCTTATACACTCAATGATATTTATATAAGAGCATGTTTCCTTCCATAAGCCAGTAGTGTTTCATACGCATCTTCCCCTTTTAATCCTAATACCTGACAAAAAGCCCGCTCCGTCTTAACTCCTTTTTGTTTAAAATGAATTACCTTTTCTTTCATTTCAGGGAATTGTATCATCAACTTGTATTCAATTATCATATGTAGATAGGCATATTGTTTTGTTACTGGTTGAGCTTGACCAAATAATTCAAACTCAAATCCTTGATAAAGGAAATTTGCTTTTATAACAGGAGATTTTCTACTATTTGTTCGTTTAAGTACAAACTTTTCGTAATTCTTATATAGCTTGGTCACTTTATTTTCAAACGATAAAAAATGATTCACATTTAAAATAATATCTAAATCCGACCCTTCGATATCAATTTCAATGGGGATTGTTCCACAAACAATTGGATTAAATTCACTTAAGTCATTCATTAAATTTAATTCTTGAATAACACTATATGCCTCCTGTTGTTTAGAATTGCCCGAAAATAGATAGTCAATAGTTTGAAACATGTGCGCACTCCCCTTTTTTTGATCTAGTATACAAAAACAGATTCAAAATAAAAAGTAATGTAAAATTATTCCGCTCCTAATTGGGAACTATAATTATTACCATAACAATATCAATCCATTCGTTCTATAGGAGTATAACAATGAAAAATAGGATCTATTATTTAAGTTTAAACTTTCTGTCGCTACTATTATTAATCTATACTTTTAAAAACGCAAAAGTTCATCAAAAAAGATATCTCATACCTTTGTATTTATCATTTACAGGTATAAATTATCTGTTTGAATTTTTCGTTCTTGTAATTGGAAGAGCATATGAATACAAACCAACTATTTTTAAACAAACATACTTTGATAATATCTTCGGTTCTAATGTTTCACAGCTTTTTGTAATTCCAACAACGGCCCTATTCATTTCGGTTTTCCATTTAAAATATAAATGGTTCTTATTTTTTGCGAGTTTATTAACCTTTATTGAAAGAATATTTATAAAACATAATGTATTCAAACTTAATTGGTGGAGAACTCCTTTCACCAGCATTGGTGTTCAACTTTTTTATACGCTTGCAAAAGTGTGGAATACGAATTTAACGGAAAAACACAATAAAATAATAGAAAGAGCTACCATATTTTTGGCCGTATTCGTTAGTTATGCAACATTTAATTTTTACCATGTTGCCATATTAAAGACATGCTTCTTTAATTTAAAATTATTTTCGAATTCATATCGAAGTCATGTAACTTATTCTAGCATTTATAGTTTCATTTGTTCCTTTTTCTTTACTTTAAGTGTCCATAAGAAAAAATGGAAACACACTCTTTTAACCATGATATCTTTTCTAGGGATAGAATTTATTTTTATAAAAAATAATTGGATTATTATTGCTGGGAAATACTTCTATATCATTTCACTTTTAACGAAGGTTGGAAGTATTCAAATAGGGAATTATGTTTTCGAATTAATTCACGAAAACAAAAATGAATAATATAAGGACTAGTATGTTTTTAAGAATTATTGCAGGGATATGAATATAAATAGAGAAGTGTTGTTTCTGAAGTGAAAGGTTAAAGGGAGGATTCTCGTGAAAGTAGATACGTTAATAAAAAACGGATTTATTGTTGATGGTACAGGAAAAGAAGGAACATACGGTCTAGTAGCTATGAAAGACAATAAAATTCTCTTACCGAGGGATGAAGATGATGTAGTTGCTAAAGAAATTATTGATGCTACCGGTTCCATAGTTTCACCAGGTTTTATCGATATTCACACACATTCCGATTTAACATTATTGATCGATTCTCGAGGTGCGAGTAAATTATCACAAGGAGTTACTACAGAAATTATTGGTAACTGCGGAATTGCACCTACACCATGTCCACCTTCTAGAAAAGAATATATTATGGAATCTGGTACCCTTCTTTATGCAGAAAAAATAGATTGGGGTTGGGAAGATTACGCTGACTATTTACAAAGGTTTGCAGATGGGAATGTTTCCATGAATATTGGCTTTTATATAGGGCATGGAGCAATTCGAGCATCTGTTATGGGGTTTGATGATAGAGCGCCAACGAAGAAAGAAATGGATCAAATGAAAAAGTACGTAGCAGAAGGAATGGAGCTGGGAGCTGTTGGATTATCCACCGGTTTAGGGTATGCACCAGGTATGTATGCTGATGTAGATGAAATAGCAGAGTTATGTAAAGTAGTTGTAGATTATGGTGGCATCTACTCCACTCATATTCGGAATGAAGGAGATCAATTAATTGAATCCATTGACGAAGCTATCGCAGTTTCAAGGAAATCTAGAGTTCCCCTACAAATTTCACACTTAAAAGCTGTAGGTAAACAAAATTGGGGAAAAGTGATCACCGCAATCGCGCACCTAGAAGATGCAAGAAAAGAAGGAATCGATGCTCATTACGACTTTTATCCTTATACAGCAAGCTCCACCACATTGTCTTCACAACTTCCTAATTGGGCACATGAGGGTGGTTGGGAAAAGCTTGCCGAACGGTTAACAAATCCAGAAACAAAGAAAAAAATGATTGATAGTGTCCTTTATACTATCGAAGAGTCTGTTGGTTGGCAGTCTATTTTAATAGCGTCTGTTCGTTCTAAAGATTTAAAACAATATGAAGGGAAAAATCTAGATGAAATAAGTAAACAAATGAATATTCCACCCGCCGAAGCGATGATACATCTCTTATATGAGGATAAGGGTTTTGTACGGATGATTAAGTTTTCTATGAGTGATGAGGATGTAAATACAGTTGCTTCTGGAAAATTGTCCATGGTTGGATCTGATGGATATGCTATTGCAACTGATGGACCATTGAGCAGTGGGAAGCCACATCCACGAAGCTATGGAACTTTTCCACGAATATTTAAAAAGTACCAACGAGAAGAACAGCTTTTTACAGTGGAAGAAGCTGTCTTCAAAATGACTGGTTCTTCCGCACAAAAGTTAAAGTTTAACAAACGAGGTTTTATCAAAGATGGTTATTATGCAGATATAACTATTTTTAAACCTGAAAATATGGATGATATTTCCTCTTATACAGAACCTCACCAATACTCTAAAGGAGTTGAATATGTGTTTGTAAACGGGAAAAAAGCGTATGATGGGAGATCCTTTTTAAATCCAAAAAGTGGTGTTTTACTAAAACCTTATTCATAGATTTAGATTTCCTGTCGTAATTAATAAAAGAGGTGTGTACCAAATCTAATATTTCTGTACACACCTTCTAAACTATTCTTGCAGTTGTGGAACCTTATTAAAAAACGTAATAACAAAGGTTGTTCCACTGCTACTTGTATTAATATTGATTGTAGCACCATGGCGAGAGGCTACACTATAACATATGGCAAGACCTAATCCTGTTCCTTTATCTTTGGTTGTATAGAATGGTGTTCCTAAATTATCTAATACCTCTTTCTTAATTCCTGGCCCCTGGTCTGCTATTTCTAAAACAACAACTTCCTCTTTACTATATGTTCGTATGGTGATAACCCCATTAGACTCCATCGCTTCTAATCCATTAATTCCAATGTTTAAAATGAGTTGCCTAATTTCTTTTTCATCAATATATATATCTGGACAATCTTTTAACTCTAAGTGAACATTCTTATTATTCATTAAAGCTTCTGCTTGAAGGAGTGGATATAATGCTTCAATAGTCTTGTTAATACTCTGGTGCTTTTTATGAGACATTTTATCTTTCGCTAAAGACAAGTACTCCGTAATAATATGATTTGCTCTCGTCAATTCATCTATCATTAAGCTAAAGTACTCCTTATTTTTGGATGAATCCTTATCATTCTTTGTCAACTGTAAAAAGCCAAGAACGGTGGTCATTGGATTCCGTATTTCATGGGCAATTCCTGCAGCCATTTCTCCTACTAAGTTTAACCGATCTAAACGAGAAATTTCCTTTTCTAACTTAAGATTATCTGTAATATCAGTAATAGCACTTATGATACAAGTTTCTCCGTTAATCTCAGATTTTTCTGTTGATAGAAGTCCTTGACGTTTTTCGTTATTTTTCGTAGTAAAGGTTACGCTAATATTATATAAACCCTCCATTAAATCAAGAGCAATATCAATATTTTGAAAGCTCCCATCATTTGTTACTAGCTGAAGAATATTATCATTGTATCCATCTACTTCGGCTACATCATAGCCAGAAAATTCACACCAACTTTTATTAACATTTAAATACCTATGATCCATTAAAGAACGAATAGCCATTAAATTAGGACTTGATTGAAATATTTTACGAAAATGTTCTTGTGAAATTTTCAATTCCTTATTTATTTCCATAAGTTCTTTCGTTTTATCAGAAATGATACTTTCCAGATTAGAATATCCCCTGTTTAATTCTGCTGTTTTAACTACTAATTCATTTCGTTCTAATTCGATCTCTTTTTTCTTTTTATAAATACTTACTAAAGCCTCCACTTTACTTTTAAGCATATAAGGATTAAATGGCTTAAAGATATAGTCTACCGCTCCTTTTGAATAACCTTTCGAAACATGAATATTCGCCTTGCTTAATGCTGTAATAAAAATAATAGGTATATGTTTTGAGCTCTCTCGTTGTTTTATTATTTCTGCTGTGTCAAAACCACTTAACCCCGGCATCTGCACATCTAATAATATGACAGCGAAATCATGCTTCAAAACATGTTTCAATGCCTCTTCCCCCGATTTGGCTTCAATTAACTCATATTCATCCGAATTTAGCACTGCCCTTAATGTTATTAAATTTTCTTCTCTGTCATCCACTAGCAATATATTAATCTTCTGATTATATTTCATCCCTATTACCCTCTTTTTTCTTTTGAAAATGATCTTTGCTTTTACTATATATTTTTTCTTTAGAATCAAATTCGTGAAAAAAAGATTCTGCTTCCCTGTCAGTAATTGTTTCTTTATTACCAAAACAAACAAATCCATCTTCACTTAAACTATTATTAAATAAGTGGTACACTCTATTTTTCAAAAAATGATTAAAATATATAAGAACATTTCGACAAATAATTACATGGAATTCATTAAAGGAATGATCTGTAACTAAGTTATGATGTGCAAAAATAATATTCCTCTTTAAGAATTGTTGTAACGATACGAGCTCATCTTGAACGGTATAATATTGGGAAAACTCTTTTTTTCCACCAGCTTGCTGATAGTTTTTCGTGTATAATTGCATATTTGTAATTGGTATTTCTCCTTTATTAGCTTTTTCAATAATGCTCTCATTCATATCCGTTGCATAAATTCTTACTTTATCATATAGACCCTCTTCGTGTAATAGGATTGCCATGGAATATACTTCTTCCCCTGAGGAACATCCCGCATGCCATATACGAATCACTGGCTTCTCTCTCAAAAAAGGAACAACTTTCTCTCGAAACACTTTAAAAAATAGTGGATCCCTAAACATTTCCGTGACATTAATAGAAAAATCACTCAGTAATTTATCCATACTAGATTTGCTTCGTAGAATTATTCCTTGTAACTGGGAGATTGATTTAACGTTCTCGATGTTCGCTCTGTGCCAAATACGTCTCCTAATAGAAGAATACGCATAGTTACGAAAATCAAACCCATAATACCGATAAATGCATTCTAGAAGGAGTTCAATTTCTATTCTCTCAATTTCTTCATTCTCATCTTCATAGTAATCACCCATCTAGAAATTAATTCACCTCCAATTATTTATATACCCACACTTTTATTAATGATAATAGCTGTTCCATGTCAACTGGCTTACTTATATAATCGGAAGCACCTGCTTCGATACATTTCTCTTTATCATGCTTCATTGCTTTCGCAGTCAATGCAATGATTGGTAGCTCACGGTATTCTTCATAATCTCGTATCATCTTCATTGCCTCATACCCATCCATGACTGGCATCATAATATCCATTAGTACAATATCGATGGCTGAATTCTCGCGTAAAGTAGTAATTGCTTCTTTCCCATTTTCTGCAAAAATGACTTTCATGTTATGTTTCTCTAGCGCAGCTGTTAATGCAAATATATTTCTCATATCGTCATCAACAACTAAAACTACTTTATCATCAAACGAACCTTTAGTAGTGATATTACGGTTCGCTTCTTCCTTAATGAACAAAGATTGTACTGATGATTTATTGGATTTAACTGGATGGTTTGTAGGAATTAGTTTTTCTTCCTCTACGTCTGTCGTCGCAGCTACTTCTGTTATGAATGGAGCTGTGTCAGTGCAATAATCCTGTAAGTATAAATAAAACGTACTTCCAGTGCCTTCGTTACTTATAACATTAAGGTCGCCACCCAAAACTTTGGATAAATTTTTACTAATGGAAAGACCTAATCCAGTTCCACCATATTTACGTGTTGTGGTACCATCTCCTTGATAAAAAGCATCAAAGATATTTTTTTGCTTTTCTTCCGTAATCCCAATTCCTGTATCTGTAACTGTAAAAATAATTTTAGAAGTATCTCCCTCTATACCTTCTTTTATAGCTAAAGACACCTTACCTTCATCTGTAAATTTAAAAGCATTGGACAACAAGTTATTTAGTATTTGTTTTAAACGCTGATCATCAGTAACTATACAACTTGGTGCGTTTTCACTAATCAAAATTGTAAACTCAATTCCCTTTTGTTCCGCTATGAAAGAGAATCTTCTTTCAACGAATGCCTTAATATCTTCTATTAATACTTCCTCAGGAAAAACTTCTATCTTCCCCGATTCAATTTTGGATAAATCTAAAATATCATTAATTAGATTTAACAAGTCCTTTCCAGACGAATAGATAGTATCAGCATGTTGAACTTGTGTATCGGTTAAGTTTTTCTCACTATTTTCATGCAGAAGTTGAGATAATATCAAAATACTATTTAATGGAGTTCGAAGTTCATGGGACATATTGGCTAAAAACTCGGTTTTATATTTCGAACCAAGTTGAATATCACGGTTTCTCTGTTCTAGATCTAGACGAATCTTTTCAAGCTCTTTTGTTTTTTCATCTGATTGTTTATATTGCTCATGAAGCTTCTCGTTGATCATCCTCAATTCTTCTTGCTGTTGTTGAAGTTCTTCTGACTGAGTTTGAAGTTCCTCTGTTGTTGTTTGCGATTCTATTAATAGCTCACTGATCTTAATATGATCTTGGATGGAGTTGATACTAATACCAATAGAATGACATACTCTTTCTAAAAATTGGATTTGCAATGTAGTAAATGGTTCAAACTTAGCCAATTCCAGTACGCCTATAACCCCATTTTCAAAAGGGATTGGACATATAATGAGAGAGGTTGGTGTACCTACACCTAACCCTGAGTTAGTAGAAATATAGTTATTTGGTAGCGAGTCTATATTCATCATTTTATTATCTGAAGCACACTGCCCTACCAAGCCTTCTCCAAAGTAAAATTTCTCTTGACCTATGTTACTATGATTCCCAGCAAAAGCCCCTCCTTTGACGAGAACTTTGCGATCATTCGTTATATAAACAACTCCGTTTGTAGCAGACACTATCGGAGCGACAGTTTTTAACAATATTTCACTAAATTGTTGTAAATCTTGTATTCCTTGTATTTGTGCGGTTACATATGCAAAATTTGTATCAATCCAATTCTCATTTAAAAGAGATTCATTTAATTCTTTTTCATTTTTTGAGATTTTTTCTAACGAATCAGCCATAGTATTGTACGCAACAGCAATATCTCCTATTTCATCCTGTCTAATATCTTCAATTCTAGGAAGATCGTCCATTGAAGAAGACGGTACACGTATCATTACATCCCGGACTTTATTAATTGTTTTATTAATATTTTTTGTTAATTGAAAAGTAATACCTATAATAACAATAACAGTTATTGTTATTAGACTTAAAAAGATAAGTAGTGCATTATGTATCATAACTTCAGTTCCTAAGATAGCACTTTCCATCTCTGTTTCTTCCCGCAAAACTAACTCATCTACCTGCAGTAATAGATTTTCTCTAATTTCTCTATTAGAAGTGAGATGCTCTAGAGCTACATTTCCATTTCCTCGTTCTACAAAGACTAAGATATTATCTATGAAATCATTATAATCATGAAAATAGTTAGTCAGATCTCTTATCAAAGATTGATCTGCTAAAGATAGATCACTTAGAGTGTCCAATGAGTCAGAAGCTAATTCACGTAACTCTGCTATATTGTCCCTTGTCATATCAGAGTCATCTACTAAAAGTATTTCCCTCACTTCACGGGAAGTTCCTTGTGCGTAACGCGCTAGCTGATTGGCTAATTTCACTCTTTCATAATTTTCGTTAACAACACTTGTCATATGATCTCTTTGTTGATTATATGTAAGTAATACTAAAACACCTACAATTATGATAATGGCTAAAACAGATGAAAAAGCTATGTATAATTTTGTTTTTATACTCATTTAATTAACTTTACCTTTCCGGGTTAGCTACCCTTTCCTTTATACATTATTTCTAACCGTTTTATAGTATTTCCCTTATCTTTTCTCCTCTAGTTATCCATCCATACAATAGGAGAATACAAACTTATTTCAAACTACCGAAATTAATTATTTCAGTATAACGAAAACAAAATATATGTTTCTACTTCTATCTATACTCACATTAATATTCTACATGAAACCTTTAAATCCTTCCATAATTTTCATTGTATGAAAGACAAAAATCACTAGATTCACAGATTTCATGCACAAAGAAAACAATTTATATTAAAATAACAAAAAATGCAACACATTCTACAAAAATAATACATTTTTCGCAATTGGTTTTTTGTCATAGCCCTTTTTCTCGAAAACACCACTTCTAGTCTATTCATAATAAAATATGTTTAATATACTATTGTATTCATTGTGGAGGTGGGGTTGTATGATAGCATTATCCAGAATTTATAGCACTGGTCCAATCCAAAATAGATATAAGCCTTCTGCTGATTCTATTTTAATTAATATGGTAAATAATAATTTGTACAAGAGTACAGAAGTAACCGTCTTCGTCTTCGCTCTAGAGGGAGATAAACGAATACTTTTTAGCCACTGTTTTATATTACCACCAAATTTTAGTACCGAAGTAGAGTTTTCGGGGGGCTTAACAGGGGTTTCGGCATATGAAATCCAAATAGAAGCTACGAACGCTTCAAACAACACAGTTCTTTTAAGTGTTAATGGAGTAACTTGTTCGACACAAATATTGGATTACCAAAGATTTTTGCATTCAGAATTAATTCCAATTCCATATTTATCTTTAGCTAAACAGGATGTGAAAAAGAAGCATGTGACAAAACGTAGAATGCGACTTCATAGTAAAGCTTAAACAATGAGGTGGCTGGAACAAAAGTGTTTTCAATTGAGAATTCAATCAAAATGATACTTGTGTATACTAGTCGCTACACATCGTTCGTCTTCTCAGTTTTAAACTACACTTATGGCCCAGCTTCCTCATAAAACAAACATTATTGAATTACTCTTTTAGCAAACAAGTAATTTTCTTGCCAATAACCGATATTTAAAAAGTTTGATGCAATATGCACTCCTCTTGAAGAAGAAGCGTGAATCATATCTCCATTACCCATATAAATTCCTAAATGACCTACTCTACCATCAGAATATAAGTCTGTATTGGTAAAGAAAACTAAGTCACCTGGTCTTAAATCCTCTACAGCTACAGGAGTTCCTAGCTCCGCCTGTTGTCTTGATGTTCTTGGTAATTGAATCCCATGTTGACCAAATACAAATTGTGTATAAGAAGAGCAATCGAACAAATGTGGCGCTTCATTTAATGTTGCACCAAATTTATATCCTGCACCAATGTAATTTTGAGCTTCATTTAAAATGTTCCTTGCTACATCAATCGAAGGAGCAGGATTCTTATTTTCCACTGGTTTTTTTTCTTTAACTGGCTCCATTTCCTTCCCTTGATCAGCAACAGGTAATTTCAGAATTTGCCCTGCATAAATGATATTAGAAGTTAAATTATTTGCAGATTTTATGGACTGTACTGTAGTATGATGCGCTTCAGCAATTAACCATAACGAATCACCAGGTTGAACACGATATCGTTGAGCCGGCTTTTCCACTTGGATAGAGCCATTTTGTGGTTTAAAGTAAATAAATGAATTAAACAATGAACTCGCTGCTTGAAGAGAAACATACGCAGTTTCATTTATCCATCTAGGAGCATGGATGCGTATAAATTCATCTCCTCTCCGTGCTTGTGTTCCACCCATCGTTGCTCTTACTACGGTTGATCCATCTGTCATTTCATATGTCTTCGTATTATTTGCGAATGTTATATGATTGTAACCCAAAATTTTTGATAATTGTGTTAGTGGTAAGTAGTATATTCCCTCTATCTTTATTGGATCAATACCATTTACCATTTTACCGTTAATTGCTATACCTGCAGTTGGTATTCGTTCATAAGCTTGCGCTGTTTGTACTTGGAACACAGATGAAATTAATACAAATGTCATGAAAAAACTAACAATGATTTTTATTTTATTGGTTCTCATAAAATCCTCCAGTGTACTATTATTTTCATAATGTATCTTTTGCTCTTTTTGCGTATCTATTCATGTTTTAGTACAGATTTACTATTTTAATTTATCTCCATATTTGTCTAAAACAGAAATTGTTTTTGTGCCTACTCCTACAAACGTTTCTAAAATAGCCTGAGCCCCAGCAATCGATAAGATGAAAATAATAGGTAAAAATATAGAGGAGAAATATAGGTATCCCATTCCTAATAAGATGGCACTCCATACACCTGCACACCAGTAACAGTTTAATAGATAGCCTATCTTAGAAGTTGGTACTTTTTTTCTCTTTTCATGTCCACCATCCATTATCTTCTTTTCCTTCATAAAAGGTTTTCGCAAAAATTCGGTTATTTTATCAAAAACTATGAGATGAGTAAAACGATAACTTGCTAAAATAATCATGACAAATAGTAACCAGTTGTTTGTTACTGTGGTCATCCTCTTCCTACCCTACGACTTTTTACTATCATTTTCTATTTTTTCATCTTCCAATTGACTTTCGATAATCTCATCTCTCTCTCCACCATCGGCTAATTCCTCAGCAAACTCATGCTCTCTTTCTTTTTTCGAAATAAGTTTTGAATTTTTCAAATCAACAGACGTTAAGTTTAGATTAGGTACTCCCTCTTCATTCCACTTTGTCATATTCAATCATCCCTTCTTCCTAGCTTTTACAAGAAGTAGTATGTCCTTTTTTATGGATAAAATGAATGGCGTTTATGTGAAGTAAGTATAAACATAAGGAATGTACGTGAATGACATATCGAAGTAAAAAAATATAACGTAATTGGAAAACAGTCATAATCTAGTGGAGTAAGAAAACATATGAATATACCACAGGGAATAAAGCGAAGAATAAAAAGAAGTAAAAGATCCTTTTCTTTGTTGGAGAAGATTTAAAAACCTTCTCTATACATCCTTTTCCAACGATTTGGATGCTATTGACATATCTTGACTTTTCCATTTCTTTTTCATTATCAACCCTAATAGGAACAAGATTATAGGAATAATAAACGCAATCGGATTTGATATATTTGGCCAATAATATGTTAATAGATCCATAGCACGAATATGATCAACTACTACCCAGTATCCAAAACCACCTAAAATAAACGCCACAGGAAGGGACAACTTATTTAAGGATTTCACACCTATCATATGTTTCATAGAAATGGTTGCACATAATAAACATGTCATAATTTGAACAAGTGCAGACAAAGAAAAAAAGATAATCATAATTAATTCATAACGATGAATAAACAAACCAATTTCTGCACTTCTAGCCATCTGCATACAGGAGACAATATATTGTCCTGTAACTTCAGGTGATAGAACACCAACTTGTAAAATAGGCCATAATAAAATTAATAGGCCACCATAAATAATCCCTTTAGCAGATGTTGCAATCCACTTTGCTTTTTCCTTCACCATTGGTAAAATAACAGCAACCATTAACGTAGCCATGGCCCAATCACCATTTTGGTGTCTAGTTACTTCGATACTACGTAAAACCCCATTTCGAAACAGAGGAAGAAAATGCCTTATTTCAAAATAAGAAAGAGAACCTAATAAAATCAATAAGTTTAAAATAGCAATAGAAAACACACCTAGGATAGCGACTCTAGAAATGACTTCGATTCCGTAAAAAAGTCCGAAAATTCCAGCGAACATTCCTACAATTACAAACAAAATTATCGGTGCATCAGGCAAAAAATAATCATTTAAATGATAAACTAAGGTAATCATAATACCGCCAAAAGAACCCAGAAAAAAAATAAAAAATATGAGGCCTACTACTTTCTCTCCCCATTTCCCAACTAGTAGTCTGGTATGTTCAAATATATTTTTATCTGGAGTTCGTTTAATGATGAGAATAGTCAATATCATTATGAAAAGCCCCAATATAGTAGACACAATGGATGCGATCCACATATCTCCACCTGCTTGACGCGCTACAATCCCTTGTGTGACTCCAATAGCTTTTGCATAAACAATATTTATTATGATAGCCAATAACATCCCATTCGTAAGTTGGGTTTTCATCGTATCAATCCTTCACAGTTCTAGTGGGATTTTCTAATAGTAGTGGATTATTTAACTCAACGTTAGCTGTAATATTTACTTCTACATTTGGAAACAATTCTATCCACTGTCCTTCTATTTGCTTCCATTGTTTTGGATACTTCCCTTCAAAGATTCTACCCAAATATAAGACATCCACTTTATATTCCTGTTGAACCTTTTCAAGCATCCTTTCAATATCAAGTACTATAGCTTCTTCAACTTGCTCTTCTAGTTTTTTCAATACTTCACTATGTTCCAATTGTGTAGAACATCCTAATTCAACTAAGTGTGGCTTTGACTCAACGTTTACATTAAAAGAAACAAGACTTTCTTTATAAACTGGTATCACATCAAAGGTATTGTTCCTTAGCTCCACACTTACCTTGCCGTCCATATCAGGACAAGATAGAGGAATAATGGCAGATTCTATCCCTTCTACAAACCACAAGAAACCTCTCGATTCGTCTACATTTAATTTCCCAACCATTTTGTCATGTTTAAATACAGCTGTACCTGATAATTCTGCTTGGGGAATACTTCCAAATTCTGTTGGAGTTTCTGCATTGATACCCCTGTCTCCTAGATTCACGAGCGCTAAATAAGGATGTGTATGTTCACCTAAATAGGACGCAGTGAGAGTCATCACATCCGACCTTGGCGCTTCCGCTACAATTTGACTATATCGAAATAACCTTTCTAACGACATTCCAGGAATAATTTCTAACCCTGTTTTGGTCGCGACTACCTCACTAGCTTTGTCTTCTGTAACAACGATCCAGGTTCGCATACGAAGTTCATTATTACGATTAAAAAAATCGATCACATCTACTACCCCTTGTTGCCGTGCAACTGTCTCATTTACAACAATGATGGCATTATGTGCCCAAAATACTCTCCTTGACGCCATTCGCGCTAAATTTCGTACTGCTTCAAAAATTGTTTTTCCCTCACTAGTCGCAGTCCAGATACTCTCTCCATTTCCTCCACCTGTATTCCCGGTCACGTCACCCGGCCTCGCTATTTGAACGGTTAAAATGATATTGTTGTCCTCATTCGTATCAATGCCCATTGCCATTACCATTGCCAAATCATCAATTTCTTCTTTTCCTAAGCATCCAGCTAGTAAAACTATTAGAATAAGAAAAACTATTACCGGTTTCATCATATAATAGCTCCTTTTTTATTCGCTATTTTTATCAGAAGAAGATTCCTCATTTTTTGATTTAGTAGGACTCGGCTTTTGTTCCTTTCCTAACCTTTGTTTATCCTTAGCTGTTTCTGGCCTTTTTTTATGCGCCCAGAAAGGAACACGAATGATTGTATCTTTTTGATCTGATGCATTAAGTGGAATAAGTGGCTCTAAATAAGGCTCACCAAATGAACGAAGAGATAGTGCGTGTAATGCCAAAATAGTGAAAACCCCAGCAAACCCTAATAAGCCCATCGTTCCAGAAGCAATTATAATTGGAAAACGTAAAAGCCTAATAGAATATGATGCGTCATAATTTGGAATGGAAAATGATGCAATACCTGTAGTAGCTACAATAATTACCATGATCGGAGACACGATTCCAGCTTCTACAGCTGCTTGTCCGATAATTAAAGACCCTACGATACTAACCGCTTGACCAATAGGTTTCGGCATACGTAAACCAGCTTCTCTCATTAGCTCAAAGGCAAATTCCATAATGAGTGCTTCCATTAAAACAGGAAAGGGTATATCCTCTCTCCCCGCTGCAATTGCAATTGCTAATGGAGTTGGTATCATTTCTTGATGAAAACTTACTAACATAACATATATAGAAGGCAAAGTTAAACTGATGATAAATGCACAGTAACGAAGAAAACGAAAAAAGGAACCCATTAAATAATTGGTATAATAATCGTCACTCGCATGTAAAAATGACCAAAATTGTGTAGGAGCTAATAAGACGTACGGCGTGTTGTCAACAAATATAGCTACTCGACCTTCATATAAACTAGCTGCCACCTTATCTGGTCTCTCTGTCCCTTGCAAGGTAAGAAACGGAGATAACGGTGCATCGTCAATTAACTCTTCTATATATCCACTTTCTAATACAGCATCGATTTCAATTCTATTTAGCCTATCTCGAACTTCTTTTAATAATCCATCTTTTGCTATTCCTTCAATATATCCAATTGCTACATCCGTTTTTGATCTTGTTCCAATAGTTAGAGCTTCGAGACGAAAGTTATTGTCTCTCACTCGTCTCCTCACAAGAGCAGTATTCGTTCGTATATTTTCAATAAAGCCATCTTTTGGGCCTCGTACAACCGGTTCCGTTTGCGGCTCATTAACCCCTCGATTTTCCCATCCTTTTGTGGCTAATAAAAAGGCAGTATCAAAAGAATCAACAAACAATAATGTATCCCCTGCTAACATCCCGTCTAATCCTTCTTGCAAAGTAGTAACATTTGTAACAGACGGATTAGCAATAAATTGTTCAGAGAATGTTTCCATTGAAACACTACCGTGATCCATTGCATAACTACGAGTAATAATAGGCGAAATAATGGAGTTTTCAATAATTTCTTCATTTACTAAACCGTCAATATAAAAGAGTACACATTTCAATTTTAATGATTGGTGTATTGTGAACTCCCGTTTTTTTACGTCAGAACTGTTGCCAAGAGTTTTTTCTATATGTTGGGTATTTGAACGAATATCATAATGAACCATTTTTATCTCGTCTTTATGTATAGTCATTCACTTATCTCCTATCCATAAATCTCCACATAGTATTTATCAATTTGGATATTTCATACTTTTTATGTAAAAAATTTATAACATACTACAAAATAGGAGTCGATGTTGATGACTATATACGATTTATGGATATACAAGTACATTCTTAATACAGAATGGTTTGTTTGGACTATCCTTATTTTCATTTTCGCCTTTAATATTATTACTCCCATTCTTTTTTGGTTTAGCATCACTGAAAAAAAGATAAAATTTCAACCTATGAAAGATATTAAGAAAATAACAGAAAAACAAGACGGTTCAGGACCATCCTAGACATGTATTATTTGCTCTATTATTTTCCATTACATTCATACAAGTTCATATATAGTTTATTGGAAAGAATCGAAGAGACACCGTAGCAGACGGGAGCCAGGTCGGCGACATGACGCCGTTGCCCACAGGAAAGGAGAGGACTGGAGCGAATGTAATATTAATCAACAAAGTTAGTCATACTAGATAAGTTTGACTACCATGAACCCACGTATTTTCAGGGTAGATCCAAAAAATGAAACAAAATATCCATAAGTTGTTCAATAAATCTTCATGTTTACTCTCTTTTTATACTTGTGATTTACTGTACAATGAAACTATAAAAGATGTGAGTTTATCACACAATATAACTAAAGTATTCTTGGGTCATCTATGCAATTTTATAAGTATGTCCATTTTATAAAGTTTCTTATTTAAAATGTTGAAAAACACCCGAGATACACTTACCTTGAAAGGGAGAATAACAAATGGAGAAAACCAAAAATCGCTGGCTTATTGCACTTTCAGCAGTAGGAATTCATATTTCGATCGGGTCTGTATACGCGTGGAGTGTATTTACAAATCCAATTACAGAGCAATTCGGATGGGATTTATCTTCTGTACAGTTAACATTTAGTATTGCAATTCTATTTCTCGGTTTGTCAGCTGCATTCTTAGGTCATTTCGTTGAAAAATACGGTCCAAGAAAAGCTGGAATTTTATCAGCTTGTTTCTTTGGAATTGGAATTGCAGGTTCCGGTTTCGCTATCTTATTAGAAAATATTTATCTTCTTTATATTTTCTATGGAGTGTTTGGTGGAATTGGATTAGGTGTTGGGTATATTACACCTGTATCAACTTTAGTAAAATGGTTCCCAGATAGAAGAGGTCTGGCTACTGGCCTAGCTATTATGGGGTTTGGATTTGCATCCATGGTAAGTAGTCCAATTATGGCTTCCTTAATTAGTTCTTTAGGATTAGCAACAACATTCTTCATTTTAGGGTCTTCCTATTTTGTTATTATCATGGCTTCAGCTCAATACTTAGAACCACCAAAGGCAGGATGGGCACCAAAAGGATTCGATATTAATGCAACAAGTGGTTCAAAAGTAATCAAAAAGGATTTAGCACAGTTAACAGCAAATGAAGCTGTACGTACAAAACGATTCTGGTACTTATGGATTATGCTATTCATTAACATTACTTGTGGTATTGCCATTATTTCTGTAGCATCTCCACTTGCACAAGAAACAGTTGGTATGACTGCAGTTGCAGCTGCTACAATGGTTGGTCTCATCGGAGTATTTAACGGGCTTGGTCGTATTGGTTGGGCATCATTCTCTGATGTAATTGGACGACCAAATACGTATTTAGCATTCTTTGCTATTCAAATTGCAGCATATTTTTTACTTCCTAGTATAAGTCACGCTATTATGTTCCAAATTGTTATCTTTGCAGCAATTACTTGTTACGGTGGTGGTTTTGCATCAATCCCAGCATATATTGGTGATTTATTTGGTACAAAACAGCTAAGTGCTATTCATGGATATATATTAACAGCATGGGCTGCTGCTGGATTAGTTGGTCCTATTCTAACCGCACAATTACGTGAAGTTACTGGTAGCTATCAAATTATGATGTACATTTTCGGTGCAATGTTTATCGTAGCTCTCGTGGTTTCTATATTAGTACGTTTTGATATCGCTCGTATTAAAAAGCAACAAGAAGCAAAGTTACAAAAAGGTGAAATCGCAAGCTAATCCAATATTCATTAAAAAAAACACTTGAGAAGGTAATTCTCAAGTGTTTTTATTTCATCTTGAAGTATCAGATATACAAGTAGCTACTTCTAATTTTCTTTGGCATAAGTAGAAGCTCAATGAGAAGTAGTCGGATTTCCATAGTGTTCATAGAAAAAACGAGACATTACATCAACCACTTTATTATCGATAGGCGTACCTGCATTATAATCTAAATATATTTCTTGCAACATGGTTCACCCCTCTACTATTCTAACACTTTGCTTGACCTAAGTGGATATTGTATAGTGATAGTAGAGATTGTGAAAAGGAGAACGTTTTATGCTGCTATTTTTATATACAATCATTATTGTCGCATTTTTAGATACCTTTATTCAGTTACCGATTATATCCACATACGCCCACAGTCTTGGTGCGTCAAGCTTTTTCACAGGAATTATTATTGCTATTTACTCTTTTTCCAATATGATTGGAAATGCAATTTCTGGTCATTGGATCGATCGTTACGGTCGAAAAAGAATACTTCTTATAGGCATGATCTTTGTTGCTATTATTCTTCTGTTTTACCCTTTTATCCAAACACCTTGGGGGTTATTTTCTGTCCGCTTTATTCATGGTTTAGCAGGAGGAGCTCTCATCCCAGCAGCATTTGCTTATTTAGGTGATTTAGCACCCTCACATCGTCGTGGGAAAACAATGGCTTTCTCTGGAGCTTGTATTGGAACAGCTGCAATTATTGGGCCTGCCATGGGAGGGATTATTTCTTCACATTTTACAATCTCTGCCGTTTTTTATAGTGTATCTATTCTTTTTTTACTCACATCATTACTTTCGTTAATCTTGTTAAAAGAATCGTTAACAACGGAAAATAAAAAACAAGTGAAAATAAAAGACATGGTTCCCTTACTTAAAAACCCAATTATGATACAAGCAGCATTAAGTGCCTTTGCACTTATGATGAGTATGGGGGTTCTTACCTACTCATTACCACTAAAAGTAGAAGCTCTTTCTTTAAGCTCGGCTGTAACCGGTTTATTACTAAGCAGCTTTGGCCTTGTCGCTATCATTATCTTTTTATCACCTATCAATCGATTATTTGATAAGTATCAAGCTACCACGTTTATCCTTATAGGAATGGGGTTTATTAGTTTTTCCCTCATCAGTTTGAGCTTATTGCAATCCATTCAGTTCATGACGTTCATTATGTTTTTTTACGGAATAGGATTCTCCTTCATTTTCCCATCTATGAATCGAATGATACTAGAAATATCAACAATGGAAACACGTGGGAAAGCATTTGGTATCTTTTATGGAGCATTTTCACTTGGTGTAGTATTCGGCTCCAGTTTTGCAGGTGCTATGTCCCAAGCTTTTGGTTATCCTCTTCTTTTGAGTGGAATTGCTATGTTCGTAATAGCTATCCTATTCTATTTTCTTGTTTTCAAAAAGGAGAGAAAATATCAGATAAAAATGAATTAATTCTCCCTTGAACAAGATTTCGAACATCGTATCTTTCATTTAATAACTGATGTCTTGCACCTTCAAATAATGCTACCTGGATGTGCCCACATTTTTCTTGATAAAAATATATATTTTTCTTCCAGTCTACCGTCGTATCCCGAGTACCTTGTAAAATGTAGACTGGAAGAGAAGACCCAGGACAATCCGTAAATTGTCCTTGCCAATCCTCTAGTGCCATTACCCAATTAGCTTTCAATACTTTCACCTGAAGTGGATCGTGCTTCACAAATTGCCGATAAACCAAGTCTGTCGAGTTCCTTTTAAACGATCGTTTTTTTTGAGATACAACCTTTCCTGAAAACAATAAGAATCGTCGATATAAATTCCAACGAAATGGATAGTAAAGTGGTGCCACTAATAACAGACCATCAAGCTCCACTTTTCTTTCAGACTGTGCATGAAATAATAAGGCAGCACCCGTACTATGACCAAGACCGACTACTTCTTCCACATTTACGTACCGACGAATTAATTCATTCCCCTTTTCAACAGCAATTAGATAATCATCAAAGCTAGCAATCATCCCTTTTTCTCCTGAAGAAAAGCCATGCCCGGGTAAATCTAATACAATAACTTGATATTTATTTTCTAACAAATAATTAATTGTTTTACTTAATCCTCCACTATGGTCTAAATACCCATGTACTAAGTAAATGGTACCTTTCGGATTGTTTTTTAAGAAAAATTGATAGAAGTGATTTTTTCTGTTGATCTTCTCGAAGCCACATCTATATTCATCTACCTTGTCTATGGCAAAGCTATAATGGGATAAATACGACTGTAACGCTTTATGGTGAAAGTGCGGGTTGATCTCTTCAAATGAAAAATCTGCTTTTTTTATTGCTTCGATCCAATAGTAATCTTCCTCCATCTTTTCTCCACACTTCCTTCTGTGATGAATGTAGTACTTTTATTTTTGCAAATGAACAAGCGTTTCCGCAAGTATTTTGCCATAGGCTGGTAAATCCGGAGGACGACGACTAGAAATAATATGCCCATCAACTACAACTTCTTCGTTATGCCAAATCGCCCCAGCATTTTCCATATCATCTTTAATACCAGGGGTACTCGTTACTTTTTTTCCTTGTAGTATATTTGCTGAAATTAATACCCATCCGGCATGACAAATTTGTCCTATTACCCTTTTATGCTCATTCATAAATGTAACCATATTTAACACTTCCTCATACCTTCTAAGCTTGTCCGGAGCCCATCCACCTGGAATTAGTAAGGCGTCATACTCTTCTATTGTGATTTGTTCAAAGCTATAATCTGGTTTTACAGGAACACCGTATTTCCCATAATATATTTTATCTTTCTCCATCCCTGCAATATGAGATATCGCTCCTGCCTCTTGCATTCTATAATGAGGATATAATAGTTCTAAATCTTCAAATTCATCCTCCACCACAGACAACACTCTAAGTTCAGTATTCATGAAATCATCCTTTCAAATTGGAAATTAAAAATCTTATCGGAATGTTTCTCCCCTTATTTTCATGATTCCATCTTCTCTTTTGTTCTAAACCTTTAACCTAAAACATACTATTTTCTCGTAGACGATTTGTTTGTTTTGAATCTCTTAAAACACAGAGCTTTAGCTAGTCTTTAATTTTTCTTAAACACATGTTTGAACCAATGGGAGGGTATACAATTGTCAAAGAACAACATGAAGAGCCATAAAGGTACGGCTTTGTTTACTTCTGTCGTGGCTGGAGCTGCATTAGCTCCCATTCTCTCAGGTCAAATGGAGCAAGAGGATAAATTAAAATCTATTGTTAATTATCAACCTCCTCTTTTTACAGATACTGCTGAACAACTAACATTGAAGCAGTCACTAGTTGTTGTACCTTCTTTATCCTATTTAGATACCAATGTAAGTCTAGAAATAAAAGAAGATAAATATGTCTCCTCCTCTTTATCAAAAAGAAATACAAATGATTTACAAAAACAAACAAATCCCCCTCTTCGATTGGTTACGAAAGAGCGGATAGAAACAGATGAAAAAATTGCTTCTCACTCCATAAGCATCTGGCCAGTGGACACAGAGTTAGCTCTTGGGGATACGGGCCCAAAAGTAAAAACCATTCAAGAATATCTATCTGAAAATGGATATTATGTCTTTACAATTGACGGGATATTTGGAGACAAAACGAAAGAAGCATTAAAACTGTACCAAAAAGAAAATGGATTACCTATTAACGGGATTGCAGCTTTTGAAACGCTCGTACATTTGCTGGGAACAAAGCAAACTGTTACGGAAGAAAGGAACAAAGACATACCAAACCAACCTTCTGATATTTATCGTCCATATAATGAACATGACAACTATTTATACATTTCTCCAACCAACTATGAAGTGGAGGATACATTCAAAGTAGCTAACCGCCCTAGTTACTTTCAATATGGTGATGTTCATGATGAGATTATTCGATTGCAAGAATTATTACAAAAATCTGGATATTATAAGGGAGAGCTAGATGGTGTTTACGATAGTCATACTCAGCAAGCGGTAAGGACCTTGCAACGGGAGCATAACTTAATCGTAGATGGTCTCGCAGGAAATCAAGTATTTTCATTTTTACAAGAAAATGACTTAAAGAAAATAGCTGACAATCGTAATCATCAGGACCAAAGCCAAAATAGCAGCCAATCAGTAGAAGCAACTAAGCAAACTGAGAAAGAAAAAACTACGACCACTACTTTACCGAATACAAATACACCTTCTATGAATTCCATTATTGAGAGAGCCCATGAACTTATTGGTACACCTTATGTATGGGGAGGAACTTCTCCTGCTGGATTTGATTGTAGCGGGTTTCTAGTTTACTTATTTAATCAAATTGATGAAAATCTGCCAAGAACGGTTGATGGGATATGGAATGTGACTACATCTGTATCTAATCCGAAAATAGGAGATATTGTCTTTTTTGAAACCTACAAAAAAGGTCCATCTCATGCGGGAATTTATTTAGGTGACGGAGCATTTATTCATACAGACGCTACTGCTGGTGTAAAGGTATCTTATTTAAGCGAAACGTATTGGGGTAACCGCTATCTTGGTGCAAAACGTTATTAGTAAATATTTTTTAAGCACACGGTTAGATATTTAAACGAGTTTACTTCAGTGATTCAAAACAGAAAAATGCAGGCAATTTCACACGCTACAACACACAACTTTCACAATCAAACATACAGTATAATTCGCATCTTTAATTGGGACTGGAACATAACCAAAGTGTAGATAATTTATTTAGTATAAAACACTGATAAAACAATAAAAAAACACATGTGATTGCTGCTGTGAAATCTCATGTGTTTTTGCTTGTGAATGGCTTGTTGGCACCTTTGAAGTAAACCTGAGATTTGATATTCTCATGTGTCATTTTCCTTTTTTCATGGCAACGTTTTAAAAAATGCAACTATAAAAACTAGGCGTCATGTTTTATTTGCCTAATCTAATCTTCTAACCAAGACGAACTGTACTCCATGGTGCGAAGTTATCACTACAACGTTAGATTTCTATCTTTATTACATTACACCGTACTTACCACCCTTATATACCTCAAGGATAGTAATACCAACTATTTGCCCCACTCTTGTCTCTCTATATTCTGTGTTATAAGGCTAACATGAACTGTATTATAGTAATTAGTTTGAGAAAGCCTTATTAAACAAGGTTTTTTTTACTGTAAATAAATGTGTATTAATCAGTAAATGTTAACATTTTGTGAAAGTGTGACTAAAATCACCACATACACTATTTTTATTGCTTATAATACGTGTAGGGAGTTATGAAACTTACATGAGGGGGATAACTAGATGTCTATTTTACCTAAAAAGAACGAGTTAGGGTTCTTTGAAATCCGTCTAGAATCAATTGGCGGACTTGGAGCAAACTTAGCTGGAAAGATGCTAGCAGAAGCTGGAGTTTTAGGACTGGGCCTTAACGGATCCAATTTCTCATCCTATGGATCAGAGAAAAAAGGTTCTCCTGTTAAATCATTCGTGCGTTATTGTGATGCTGAAACGGAAATCCGCGATCACTCACCAATTGAGCAACCGCATGTTATCGGAGTGTTTCATGAAGCACTTTATAAAATGATAGACGTTGTAAGCGGTTTAGATGCAGAAGGCATTGTGCTAGTAAACTCAAAGCGTGACTTTGATTCAGTTAAAAAAGATTTAAAACTCGAATATGGAACGCTAGCAATTGTGGATGCATTAAAGATTGCGAACGAAGAAAAAACAAAAGTAAACACAGCAATGCTTGGTGCATTATACCGCACACTAGACTTTTTAGATCCAGAAGAAATGAAAAATGTTATCCGTAGAACTTTCGAGAAGAAATACCCTCACTTTGTTGAACCAAACATCCGTACGTTTGAGCGTGGATATAATGAAGTGACATTTAAAACATATGAAGTTCCAGAAGGAGCTACAAGCAAAGAGTTTACTAGAATTCAACCTAGATTAGGATATGAAACACAAGTACTTGGGGGAATTATTACCGCTCAAGGAAACAGTGTTTTAAAAGACTTAAGTGGTTCTCGCCAAGGCTTCCTTCCATCTTATAATTCTGAAACATGTATCCATTGTGCAGCCTGTGATACGGTTTGTCCTGATTACTGTTTCGTTTGGGAAGAAGGAGAAGACAAACGTGGTCGTAAGCAAATGTTCTTAAAAGGAATTGATTACCAATACTGTAAGGGATGTTTAAAGTGTGTAGATGCTTGCCCTACGGATGCACTTGCGGACATGGAAGAAATGCTGGGTTATGCAGACGAAAATAGAGTAAAACATAACTTTCCATATGTAACAGGAGGGGTTAAATAATGGCAATGATAGAAGATAACTTAAACAAGACGAAAACTGCGCCAGAGCAACTAACTACCTTTGAATCGGGTAATGAAATGGCAGCAACGGCAGCAGCACAAATAAACTATCATATAATGGGATATTTCCCTATCACTCCTTCTACGGAAGTTGCACAATATTTAGACTTAATGAAATCAAAAGGAATACATGATATAGAATTAATTGCTGCAGACGGAGAGCATGGTTCTGCTGGAATCTGTTTCGGTGCAGCAACTACTGGTGCACGTGTATTTAACGCAACAAGTGCAAACGGACTTCTTTATATGATTGAGCAATTACCTGCACAATCCGGCCTTCGTTTTCCGATGGTAATGAACCTTGTAACTCGTGCAGTAAGTGGTCCATTAGATATTCGTGGCGATCACTCTGACCTTTACTATGCTTTAAATACTGGTTGGGTTATTTTAACAGCACGTACACCACAAGCGGTTTACGATATGAATATTATGGCACTGAAACTTGCTGAACATAAAGATGTGAGGTTACCAGTTATCGTTGCATATGATGGGTTCTACACTTCTCACCAAAAGAGAAAAGTAGATTATTTTAAAGAGCGTGAAGTTGTTCAAGAATTTGTTGGACCAGCTCCAAAAGGATACCCTGTTTCCATTGATAAACAAAAGCCTGTAACCATTGGTGCTCACATGAATGGCGATGACTTATTAAATAATAGCTATCAACAGTCGGAAGCACTTTACCGTGCATATGACGTCTATAAAGAAATTACAGCTGAGTACGAAGAATTATCAGGACGTAACTATGAAGTGCTAGACCTATACGGTATGGAAGATGCAGAAGTTGCTTTATTTTTACTAAACTCTGCTGCCGAATCTTCCAAAGACGTTGTAGACCGTCTTCGCGCAAAAGGGATTAAAGCTGGTGTCATTAGCCCGAACATTATCCGTCCTTTCCCTGCTGAGGAAATTCGTAACGCATTGAAAAATGTGAAAGCTCTATTAATTGGTGAGCGTGCAGACTCTTACGGTGGAAACGGCGCTAACTTAACTCATGAAGTAAAATCAGCATTACAAGATGATAAAGAAAATCAAACAATCGTTTTGAGCAGAGTATTCGGATTAGGTGGGAAAGACTTCTATGCAGACGATGCAGAAAACTTATTCCAAATGGCCATCGATGCAGCAGATATGGGTTATGCAGTAAAACCGTTTGATTATTACGGACAAACTCCTGGTGACCCGGAGAAAGCGTTAGAGCAAGTAATTGAACCAATGACTGGCGACACATATAAAACGGGTTTAATTAATGTAACAGAAGATGCTGAAACTGGTAAGCTAAAAGTACGTATCCCTCCTATGCGCCAATTAACACAAAAACCAAAGCGATTTGCTTCTGGTCACGGCGCTTGTCCAGGGTGTGGTATCTTTCCTGGTCTAGAGCTATTCTTTAAGGGAATTGAAGGAGACGCAGTAATTCTGTTCCATACTGGATGTGGATACGTTGTTACATCTGCATATCCTTATACGTCTCATAAACAACCGTTTATTCATAACTTATTCCAAAACGGACCTGCTACCCTTTCTGGTACATTAGAAGCATTCTTCGAAATGAAGGAACGTGGTGAAATTGATATTGATGAAGATTTCACTTTCGTAATGGTAACTGGTGACGGAGGAATGGATATTGGAATGGGCTCTGCGATCGGTACTGCGCTTCGTAACCATAAGATGATCATTTTAGAATATGATAATGAAGGATATATGAATACAGGTTCTCAAATGTCCTACTCTACACCACTAGGACACATGACTAGTACTACTTCTGTAGGTAAAACACAACAAGGAAAAGCGTTCCACCATAAGGATACAGCGCAAATTATGGCTTCCACAAATATCCCTTATGTGTTCACTGGAACAGAAGCTTATCCTCAAGACTTAGTGAAAAAAGCAGCGAAAGCACAATGGTATGCTCAAAATGTTGGGCTTGTTTATGGGAAAATCCTTATCACTTGTCCTTTAAACTGGAAATCAGAAGACCGTGATGGAGAAAAGATCATGAAAGCTGCTGTTGAATCTAACTTCTTCCCTATTTATGAAGTGGAACGTGGCGAAACAACGATCACATATGATCCAGAAGCAAAGAAAAAGCAAATTGAGCTTTCAGAGTGGTTAAAGATGATGGGGAAAACAAAGCATCTATTAAAAGAAGAAAACAAACCAATGTTAACTGAATTTGAAAACGAAGTTGCTCGTCGTTGGAAAGTACTAAAAGTAAAACACGAAACACCGTTTGTATAAGAATATTAGTCTTTGAGGTTTCAAGCATTGTCTTGAAACCTCTTTTTTTAGAGCCAAACCTTCACTCTGAAACAAATGTAACTAATTTTCTTTTATATGGAATTTTACTATACATTTTAGCTATATCATTAGCTTCCTTTCGCTTGATTTGCTTATATGGGATTTCTACAGTTACGCTCTCTTGATTAAATGGGTATGGAGTAAGTTGAACGGTGTCATCATTCTTCCAAGTTGCATAAAACCGCTCTCCTTCAAAAGGCTCTAACTTTTGAGGGAAACCATCTTTAAACCAAGAGATTTCCTCTTCCTTTCTACATCCCCATTCATTCATACAGATATAAAGAGACAAATTATCACAAAACTGAAGAAGGTCAAAATGAAAATTTACTGATTTTACATCCAAATTATGTATTGTTTTATACAAGTTACTTTGACGTTTCTCTTCTCCATATTTAAAAGCTCTCCCATCTTCGTCTAACTTACTTTCAAAAAAACTGCTGTAATGCATACTAATTAATAAAGCTGCATATTTATTTTCTCCTTCTATTGAATCTACACCGTTCCGATAGGCTTCAATTTTTTGAAGCAATGGATAGTTAATAAAAGAAGCGGGTATTTGTTTTTGAGGTATATATAATCGCAGATTGTCTAGCTCTCGCCAACACCCATCATGATTTTGAATAGCCAACTCTACATCTTTTCTTCGCTCTCCCCCAATAAAATATCGATCATCCCACTTCTTCGCAAATATCCCTGAAATAATGGCGTGCTCGTGTTGCTCTATGACAATAAACTCTTTTTTCCTTTCTCTTACAATCATGGAACCATCTCCCCTTCCCTTCGCTACATACGGATTCTTTTATTATATCGCTAAAACCATTTACACACTTCCATTTCATAAAATTTCAGAAAATCGAATCTGTACAATTGTTTGAAATCACTGTGTTGCTACTTTTATGCAAAAATTACAATGAGATATCCTTATATATCAAGGTCTGCAAACATTATTGTGATGTGAACCATATCACTGATTCACTCTTTCGAAGAACTGTATTTTAAAGAAGTATTAACAACTTAGAGGGGGATTTATAGAGAATGGATATGTTTTGTTATCCATGGGAACAAACACCTACAGAGGGCTGTAAGATTATGGGGGGCTGTGGAAAGGATCCTGATATCGCCAGTCTACGAGATACGATTATCTTTGGCTTAAAAGGTGTTGCTGCCTATTCCACACATAAGCGCAAGCGCCTAAGATCACAAGCGAATAGCAAAGTGCGATCTTACACTTTTATAATATCACAGGACATCGATCGAGTAGTTCCTGAAGCTGTACTTCTTTCCATTACACAAAAAGTGTTATCCACAGGCTAAAAATATGGTTCTCTAAAAACAAAAAAGTATCCGCTTTCTAATAATCAGAAAGCGGATACATAGTCTTTAATGAATTTCTCCGTCACAGTCCTCACATTTGTGAGAATAGCAGTCAGCCATTTCTTCGATTTGATCCCCACACTTTGCACATTCTTTTGGTGGTAAATTTCTAAAGAATTCAGTACTAGATTGTAACATATTAATTCCCTCCATCCCTCAAGTTGTGATTAACTTCCCTCAAAGTTTTTTCTCAAAGTTCTTAATTACATTGTAGTATAACAATTATTCTAATTCAACAGGCTATCATAAGACAATTTGAACGTTTTGTGAAAGAAATGTTTTAAAACATACGTACTTTAGCTACTGTTATTACCATGACTATGTTATAAATGGACGATCTGTGACAATTTAATCAAATATTACACTTCTTATTATATAACAGTATATGTTTATATAAAAGGGCTTATTCACTGTTTTTTTTGAAAATTTAGATAAATTATAGTCAATAGTATTTGTACTTTTAAGTTGCTCCTTTTTATCATTTACTATCCACTAAAGAGAAGATTCATTTGCGTATAACTAAAAAGCATTCTATAATATACAAGTAGGATTGAAAGGAATGTTAGGGGGATACATACTATGATAAAACGCTTATTAACGACATCATTATTTACTTTACTCCTTCTTTTTGTTCCACTAGCAACAGCTTTTGCAGCAGCTGCAGGAGATGGAGAAAATGGGGCAGCTAGTGGATCATCGTTAATGGAAGGACCTTTTATTATTTTAGCGTTTGGAACACTTGTTATCATGATTTATTATTGTTTCCGTGATTAGAAAATCATACAGAAAGAGGATGTACCGTTATCTATTGGTATATCCTTTTTTGTATTTTATTGTCTATCGTGGAAATCCGTGGGTTAATTGTTTTTAAACTTAACTAGTATTACTAACTCTGTTAGTTTGTATTCCATTCCTTTCCTGTGGGGAGCTGCCGAGCTACTCACACATGAAAGAAAAACAACCCCCAGCTTTTTTACACACTGGAGGTCGCTCTCTTTCATACCATTATTTAACTACTTCTACCGTTTCAATAATTACATCTTCTACCGGACGGTCCTGTGCTCCTGTTTCTACATCCGCTATTGCATCCACTACATCCATGCCATCAATGACTTGACCAAAAACAGTATGCTTAAAGTCCAGATGCGGTGTTCCGCCTACTTCTGCATATTTCTCTACTAACTCTTCTGGATAACCAGCTTCTGCAAGCTGTTCTGCACTAAAACGGGCATTCCCTGCTTGAACAATATAGAATTGACTTCCGTTTGAATTAGCTCCAGAGTTAGCCATAGATAAAGCCCCGCGCAAATGAACTAGCTGTAAAGAAAACTCATCTTCAAATGGTCCACCATAAATACTTTGTCCGCCACGTCCAGTTCCTTCAGGATCTCCACCTTGAATCATAAAATCCTTAATAACTCTATGGAAGATAACACCATCATAGTACCCTTCTTCCCCATGCGTAAGGAAATTTTCTACTGCTTTTGGCGCATGCTCAGGGAACAATTTCAAATGAATGGATCCCATGTTCGTGTGAATGATGGCTTCCCTTTCATTCTCTGCTACTGTATCAGTAAATTGTGGATAGTCATCAATTGTTAACGCGTCTTCTCCATCTTGATTATCTACTGTGTTGTTACCTGCTTCTTCTTGATTCTGATCTCCTGTTTGTCCTTGGTCATTTCCTTCAACGTTCCCTTGACCACAAGCACTTAGTACCAGCATAAAGCTAATCATCATAAAAAATAATAAGCGTTTTGTTTGCATCTCTGTTTTCTCTCCTATCAATAATTTCATCATCATTCTTCTTATAGTGAGCCACATCACCGACAATATCTTTCATTCACCGTATGATAAAGGTAACTTACTAAAGGAGGAATTTTGATGGAAACTGTCTTTACACGCGATACGAAAGTACGAGAAATTGTTATACAAGTACCACGATCAGACGAGTTATTTAAACAACATAAAATTGACTTTTGCTGCGGAGGTAACCGCCCTATACACGAAGCCTTAACTGAAAAAGGCTTACACGAAGAAACATTCTTGAACGAGCTTCAATCTCTCTTTGACCAAGCTAGTGAAATGAAATCACTCGACTCAAACGATTGGACGAAGGAATCATACTCTTCCATTATGGATCATGTTATCCATCGTCATCACGGCTATCTTGCAGAGGAATTACCAGACTTAAGTTTCTATGTAACAAAAATCTACCGTGTTCATGGGAACACTCATCCTGAGCTTGGCGAGTTGCATCGTTTATTCCATACGTTAAAAATGGAGCTTGAGCAACATATGGTGAAAGAAGAGCAACAAATCTTCCCTGCTATCCGTCAATATGATATGAATCCAGGGCAACAGCAACGAGACATAGCTCTAAGCCGAATTCACGAGCTCGAATCGGAGCACGAAGAAGCCGGTTCACTCCTAAAGCAAATTAGAAATGTCACTTCTGATTTTACATTACCTAGCGGTGCTTGTACAACATACAAAATGACTTTTAAACGATTAGAAGAATTAGAATCAGATATGTTCCAGCATGTACATTTAGAAAATAATATTTTGTTCCCTCGTTTACAAGAGGAAGCAGTATAAAAATTCACAAAACGTTCGGGGACCAGGTCCCCGAACGTTTTGTGAATTCACGGATTCCCCTCTTGACTATTTGATTAGAAAGAGTAAAATGAAAATAGAACACATGTTCTTAATTGTATTTGCATATGATATAAATATACGAACCATTACTCATTTATTCTGATCAAGAGGGGGGAACTTCTATGGCCAAACTCACACCAGAGGAAGAAAGCCTAAGTGAGTCGTACATCTTATTTGAGTTGGCCCGAAAAGTTTTAGAGAAGGATCTGACGAAAATCGATCAGTCGCCTATGAAGCTGAAAGACCCATACATTCGATTATTAGAACGATCCCTCCAAGAAATTAGTAAGGAATTGTACACCACAAAAGCAAAAATGAAAAATATCGGCTTAAAAATTCAATTAAATGAGCACGATGATACCTTCTCGGAGTATACTATTTTTTTCCGTGGCTATGTATTAACAGCCAAATATTTAAATGCCCATTTAAAAAACCAAGTAAGTCATCGAATTGCTACTATTTTTACTGGTTCACCAACACAAAATACGGAACATCCCTTTCCCGAAGCGTAAATGTTTAGATTTTTTTACTCCAGGGCCTAGTCTAAACAGGATTGAATAGTGCAAAAATACGTTTCATCCCCAAGCCAAAACACATGTACTTTCACAAGAAAATCACATGTGTTTTTTTGTTATATCCACACTCCTCTCCAGCGATTCAGAATCTACCTTAGTAGCGTAACTCTGCTATCCTACTTTTTATTTTAGGAAATACCTCCGTTGCTGTTTTATAAAAAACAGTATCCCACGACGATGGCGGCATATATGTTTTTACAAAATGGATATAAGGCTCCATCGGAACTAGTGGCCAGTCCGTGCCAAATATGAATTTTTCATAATGATCACAAAAGGCAAGAGCATGTTTGAAATGATCGAAAAAATGCGGTGTATTCATAATTCGTTTCACATTCCCTGCATCTCCCACTATGAGACCAGATAAGTCTGCAAACATATTTCGGTTCTTATATACAACCTCTGCTGCATCTAACATCCACGGATCACCAAAGTGAGCCATAATAAAGTTCACATCACGATGACGAACGGCAACCTCATCTAATGTCAGAGGATGAGCATATTTCAGCAGGCCACGTTCTGAGTATGTATCACCACTATGAAATACGACAGGCATGCGGTACGCCTTTGCCAACTCATATACTGGTTCATAAACAGAATCATAAGCATAAAAAGGATAATATCCTAAATAAATTTTTATCCCCACCACATCAGGATTCAGTAATGATTTCTCCAAATTGGATAAATCTGTTCTCCCTAAACGATACGGGTTGACCCCCGCACAATAAACAATGCGTGGATCTGATTTTTTCATGATATCTAACCCCATCGGAGTAGATGGCTTGGAACACGGAAAACCATCTCCACCCTCCATTTCTCTTAAGCCCATTCCAATACTTAATACTACTTCATTGTCATCCATTTCTTTTTTTAAACCACGAACAGAATAATCAACATGAGACAGATTTTTCGCTGTGTCGTAAAAAGAATGGATATGTGATAAATGTATATGTGCATCTATAATTTTCACATCAGCCATCCTCTCGTACATTAAATTTTAATCCTCGAAGTTCTTTATAATCATCTAGCGAATACGCTTCCTTTGAAAAAATCAAGAAGTGCGGAGCTGTCAATTCGAACTCCCCTGTTTTCGTAGACAAAAGCTGTTCACCAATACCCCAAATAACATGTTGACTCATATAAGCAGTCACATCTTCCATTTCTGCACTGGGAATAAAATGTAATTTATTTGCGATTCCCGCTCTTTCCACAAGGATATCCTTTAGGCCAAACATCTCTGTTTCATGATCATGATGCTGAAGCATCGGAACCGTATTATCTTCAAACGAAAGTGTTACATCTCCCCGCTTACTACCCTCCGCTAAATTAACATACGTGTGCTGTGTTGTTCCATAAAAATGATGTCCGATATTTTGCTCGATCCCAGTGAACACAGCTAAAACGGGCAGACCAGGACGAGTAACCGCAAATTGATGAAAAATTAGCCCTTCATATTTAGGATGATCATTTACTGTTGTACTTATTTCAATTCCAGTCCATTTATCTTCAAATTGATCTGTTACCGTGACAAACTTCACTTGTGAAGGCAACGCAATCATCTTTCTTTGTAGTAAATAAGAAATCCCAAAACTAAGTCCGCCTACCCACGGATTCCACCATCCCTTAGGTTTTGCAGTAGGAAATGAAGTAGCAAGCCACTCTGTCTCCTTATCTCGCAGGGAGTAAAACCCTGGAAAAAAGCTCGGCGCAGTCTTAATAGAAATAACACCGTTATTTAGTTCATACGACTGATGACCTTCCACTTCTTCCACTTTCGTCTCCACATGGGATCCCGATGTACGATAAAGCAGCATTCGCTTCTCTATCTTTTGAGCGGATAAATTACCCTTCACATAAACGGGGGTAATTTCCTTTTCTACTGACACAGGTACATCCCAAGTAGACCAGTTTTCGGACTCTGGCATAACAAGTGATTCTATTTCCTCTTGGCGGTCTGTACAGACAACCAAATCTACTTCTACATTCTTTTGGGTTTTCCTCTGAAAACGAATAGTTCCGTCTTTTTCTAAGATAGGAGATCCTTGTTTCATTTGAAGCGATAAGGGTTCCTCTATATCAACAATAGAGACAATCTCCTTTTGCTTCGCAAATTCTCGAACCTCTTCCACAGTAGAAAAAACATTTTGTCCGAACCATAACTTGTTTGAGCGTACATATGTAGAAGGCTCCATCGTTTCCCACTGGTATTCAAAAAAGTGAATATGCCAGTGGTGGAAATGGATAGAGGCTTTTCCTTCCCATATCAATGCTGTTTTTGCATCATCGGCATGAGAAAAGAACCAGTTTTCTGAAATCTTTTTCTCTTCCCACACATTCACTTCAGAATTCAGTGTACCTTGATTATGAATGACGCTATCATCATATGGAATATAAGTATCTGCCAATGAATAGCGCAATGACTCATTAAGATGTACATCTGAAACAGAAACATCACTATTGTTTTCAACAATATATTCCTGACTCATAAGACCTTCCCCAGTAAGTTCAATCACACGAGACAGAGTTAACGCTGGAAAATCTCGAGAAGGATAACACAATTTCATCCCTACCCGATCTGTATCGTAAAATTCAACAGACTCAGGTTTCATCATGGAATATTCCTCTGAAAAAGGTTTTCCAAGCTTCGGATAATAAAAGTAATAGTCACTTTTATTTTGACGACCACGTTCGTAAAACAGCTCATTATTTTCCTTTTTTAAAGCAACATGAGTTAAACCAGAAAACAAGTGATAATACTCCCTACACTCTCCATACAACCTACTACCGATAGTGTTAAATGGAATGCTAATCGGCTCAGTATAATGAACCGTCTCTTCCCCATCCAGGAGAACTTCTACCCTTACCAGTTCATGGTAAAACACACTCCTATGTAATACATAAGATAACGGTACGGTATGACGTTCCTCTGGCTTCAACTGTAATTCCCATTCAAGTGACTCAAAAGCAACATCTTCATGCGAAGGAAGATTAAAACGCACTTTCACATCTGAAGTGCAATTGTTTGTAAGCTCTATATAGGCTGTTTGCTTTGAGTTTAAAGAACTAAAGGTTCCGGGTATTTTCCCTACACATTTTACAGGAACCATCGGCAGTACTCCCATCTTAAAAGGAATGCTCTTACCATTGATGGAAACCGTAGCAACAACAGAAGGATGTGTTTTCTTTGTACTCTGATCATCTGCAGTAGAAGCTAAAAAACTACCATCAATAGTACCTTCTTTTTCTACTACTGACTCGTTACTTAACTCAAATTGAATACTCTTATTGTTTTCACCCACAACGGAAACATGTAATGGTTCCTTCGTAAAGTTCTCTACAGTAAATCGAACAGGATAAGCTTTTCCAAAGACAATCTTATGACTTTCTAACTCCATCTTAATTGAATACTGGTCTGTCTTTACAGTACAAATACCTCTGCCCGTTTTTTCAATTTGCACATGTAAGAAGGAATCATCTTTTTTCCACTTATATTCATAGATTTCAAAGTTCCCAACCTTTTCCCCATCTGGTTCTACTTCAATTTCTCGTATACTATCGCTATACCAATCTGCTTTTTGAAAAAAATCTGTGAATGCTTCAGTACGTAACACAGTAGGCATGAAATTCATTAAATGAACAGAGTCATCCCGATTTTCCCAAAAGAAGCCACATTTTTTATATAAGGGAACAGCCTTCGTATTCCCTGGCCACGTATTCAAATCTAACCTTGGCCATCCTCGCTTCATCGTCTCCTCTAACGCAGTCAGCAATAACTCTTTCCCGACCTTTTTACCATGAAAATCGGTTCGTACATTTAAAAGAGGAACATATAAGGCACCTTCATCTTCGCGATATTCGGAAAGACCACAATACCCAACAGCCTCTTCGTTATGTAAAGCAATATATGTTTTTATATTTGTGGAGTTGTCCTCTTCCATCCGTACTTGTTCCTCTGTACGAATATCACCATGACCACCCCAGCCTGCCCGACTTTCGTTCCACATATGGGCCACAGTTTTCGCATAATTCGGTTCGTAATTCACAACTACTATTTGATTATTGTTATTCACCTTTCATTCTCCCCTATCCCTTTGAACTCATATGAAAAGAATGTTTCTTTAAAAAAACGCCTTCAAGCCTGAAGACGTTTTGCTTATTAGGAAGTTCCTGAATCATAAAACCCTTTTTGTTTCACTTGTTCGTAAGCATTCGTTAAAATTCCTTGAATTGCTTGACCCCGGTCCTTTTTTCTTCGTTTAAATTCTTCAAATAATTCATCACCCGTAAATCCTTCACTTATTAAATTTTTAAGTAACATATCCGAAAGGTCATCCTTTTTCACAACAAGAATCCCCTCCAAATGAACACTATAATGGTCTTTCAATTCTCTTACAGACTTTACTTCACAAACAAGTGTCGCAGGATCATTTGTTCGCTTCGTAATCGTTACTTCCGCCATAAATTTTTCACTTCGCTTTAAATAATCTTCAAAAAAAGACTTCCATTCCTTCGTAACCACAGCATCTAATAGCCAATTCTTTTGAGCTTCTTCTTTATTAATGATTAACCCATCAACAATAGGGATATCTTTACCTCGAAATGGACGATAATCTTTTTCTTGTTCATTATCAAACAACATAGCTAACGAGCACAATTTAAAGGTTTTCAACTTAGACACCTCCAACATATTTACTACAATTGTAACATTTCGTCAAAAGACTTATGGATTCCTTCCAACATCATAAAATTACTATTTTATCTTTTGATAAAAATGGAAATCACATACCCTTTTCCTTCTAGTTTCTTCATGATATAGTGAGCAAAAAGAGGAAAAGGACGGTACAAACGTGAGCAGTCGCATGGCAATTATTACAAGTAAATACGATGATGTACACAACATAAAAGAACTAACAACAGCCACCATTATTACAATTAATGATACAAAAGAATACCAGACAATGCCATACAATTGGGATAGTATTTCCACCTTGTTTCATACCTTTGATAAAATAATACTAGCAGATACTCTCTGTTCAAACGATCAAATGATCCAAGGCCAGCCATGGAAACTGACAGAAATGATGATCATCATACTACAACACGCATCAAAAATATATCATAAACCCCTATATCGTTTGGAAAAACAACGTATTGTGCCCATTCCATTCGACGTACCTACATCCGAATTATGTTCACAGTTTTGGAAAGCATACCCTCCTCACAAGAACGATATGAATAAAAAAAGTGTTACATCTATACAAAAAGTAGACATAGCTGTTGAGAAAAATACAGAAGAATGGGTGAATGAGTATTTTCAGTGGATTCAGAAGTTTACAAAGGGGATTATTAAAGTCCATACTGTCTCTTCTACTTCCTCCTTTCATGTATTAGGATGGAAGAAACCGCTTCTCACTCTTGAAACAAATCATCATCTAGAAGCTTACCATATTACAGAGATCAAAATAAAAGGTGGTTTTCTAAATAGAGAAGCGAACGTTCACTGTCCTATCGGTCGTTTTTGGTTTGTACAATCGAAGAATAACTCATACCTATACACTGCTCTCACCCACTTTAAACCATCACTACCTTGGTTAGTATACCGAATGAGCCAAGGCTGGATTCATAGGTTTGTAATGTATAAGTTTGCTAAGTTTGTCAGAAAGAAGACATAAAAAGAAGGTGTGTATGGGAACATACACACCTTCTAATCTATTATCTTGCCTTTTCCAAGCTCCGTCTTCCTTCTAATTCATACCGTTCTATTCGCAGATAGCGAATTCCGTAATACGTTAATAGGATAACTACATAAGCTAAATAACTAGAAAGATAGGGAAGAAAAATAGAGTCAGACATCCAAATCGGAGCGGAGAGGATACTCAGCAACCAAATCATGGAGATATTTCCCCATATGGAAGACCAAATATATTGTTTGAAATGAATAGGGCTTATTGCTGCTGCAATGGAAATAAGGTTACTTGGTATAAACGGCACACTTCTGAAAAAGATAATCATTAAGACACCATAATGTGTAAAGATTTTTACAAAGCGATTCAATTTATGTTTTCGTTTTTCCCAGTAGTGGTCCACCCACTTTGAGCTAAAAGATTTCGTTAACCAATAGCAAAATAACGAGCTTAATACTGTTCCTAGTAAACTAATAAAAAATCCTTGAATTAATCCGAACGATAAAAAGTGAAGAATTATCAATAACAATACTGGGAATATGGTAATAACCCCTTGAACGATCATCAGTGGCATAGTGATTAATAGAAGGTTGTATCCTAAACCATCAATAACTCCCCCAGTAAAGTACTCCATATCTTCCTGACGTAGATGAGCGACCCATTCCCAATCAATTAAATATAAAATTATTCCGAACCCTACTAACATAAGGATTCCTTTTTTCATCTCATCACCTATTTTTAATATATTTTCCATCTTGTTACACTCAAACAAAAAGATGCATTCGTTATACTAATTATATCGTAATCTGCTTTTAAATGATAAAATCATGTACGATAATATCATCATACATGATTTTATCCACAAAAAGAATACTTCTTGGGTAGTATGTTACTCCATCGCTTTGAATCGAGCTCGATCTTTTTGACCTTCTTCACTACGGAAATAGATTATTCGATACAGAAGTGATCCAAAGAATCCTACCGCAGCTAAAGCGGCCATAACAAAGTATAACGTTCTTAAGTCAAAGACATTCATAATATTTCCTCCGAGCAACGATCCTACAACACCAGAAATACCAAAAAACATAGAGATGAAGAGTAAATGACCTGTTGATTCTAATTCTTCTGGTACTAATTTAGATACAAACTGAAATGCAGTTAAATACAGTATGGCGAAAGTAAATCCGTGGAAAAGCTGGATGACTAAAATTATATTAGGGTTCGGTATTAAATACATAAGCAACCAACGCACAAAATATAAAACCGCAGCAATATTTATAAGTGTTAGAGGATGTACACGTCTAAACCAGTAAATACTAAATGCAAATACAAGTGCTTCTGTAATAACTCCAATAGACCACGCAATACCAATATACGATTCATCTGCTCCTAACTGCACAATATATAAACCTAAAAAGGAATCATTCATACGGTGTGTTAATCCGATCGTCATAACCATTACGAGAAATAACATTAGCTTTTTATCTTTTAACAGCTTCAAAGCACTCAATAATTGAACTGGCTTTTTCGAAGGTTCACTGTCAGGTGATGAATAACAAAACAAAATAGCTATAAATAAAAACGCTGCATAAATATAGTAAATGTTTGTGATGCCAATTTGAGCCAAAATGAATCCACTAACAAGTGAGGAAACGCCGAAGCCTAAGGAACCCCATAAACGGATGCTTCCAAAGGATACTTTATTTTTAGAAGAAACTTTCTGCGCCAAACTGTCTCCAAGTCCACCAGAGGGAGATGTAAAGGAAAAGAAAATATACATGATGGGTATAAGCAATAAATATTCCGTTAATTGAAATAGTAAAAAGCCTGTAGCCAGAGCACATGATAAACAAATTAATAACACCCGTTTGACTGTCTTCCATTTATCACTCATGAAGCCCCAGAATGGTTGCGCAATAATAGCCGCAGCTGGACCAACAGCTAGTAACACTCCGATTTGTGAGCCATTTAAGCCGAGTTGTTGTAGGTAAACAGGCATATAACCAATAATTAGTGACATGGATGCATGAAAGAAAAACAGCATCCCTTTTAATTTTTGAATTGGATTCATTATTTTAACCGGTCCTTTCACTATCGTCCAAACAAAGTATAAAGGTATAAGTCTTTAAAAATCCTAAAAAATACAGCGGGTTTGTTTCTCCACATTTCTATAGTCTTCCCTCAATAGTTACGTTAACGATAATTAATTATTTTTATTAAGTATACTTTTCAATATTTGTAAAATCATTCACTAATTAAAATGAGCAATAGAAACATTATAACATGTTACAAACATCGTGAAAGGAAATTGTTTGTTTGCAATTTTTGGGGTATGAGAAAAAAACCAAGGATTTATTATCCTCAGTTTAGTGTTTCTATTTTTCGTTTTCTAAATTTGATATTATTGAATTTACTATTGATTGGAATTCACTTTCATCAATATGATTTTTATATAGTTCATCCATATATTTTTCATTCTTATGTGCTTGAGATAAAAAAGATGTTCCATGTTTCATAATATTTTTATAGTGTTGTTCGATCTCCTTTAAATGTTCTATATTTTGTTTTTCCACTTTAACATCTATACAACGCTCAAACATATCTACAATTGTGTCTCCAGACCGATCGGCTTCAATTACATGAGGTGCTGTACCATCGATGACTGCAAATGAGAGGGATGGAACAATTACCATATCTAAACTTCCTGGGTCCAAAGCACAAGGGAAGTAATCTACAGAAAGCTCTCTTTTTTCTGCCTCTGCCGTAATTTTCCTCATCAACGTAGATTTTCCACTTCCAGAGCGCCCTTTAATTATGATTCGCTTTTCCAAACCTTCCGTAATTTCATTAATATAATTTACCGGCCCAAATGCTGTAGCCGCTCCAAAAAATAATTTTCTAGAAGTTGGAAGAATATCCTTCTCGGAAGAGGTAGAAAACAATTCCAGAATTAATTCTTCTGCTACAGTATCTGCTTCTGAAAAACTCATTCCTGATAAATATATTTTCTCTTTCTCTTCATGAACTTCTCTTCCCTTAGCGAATTTCTTATAAGCACTATGAAGATGAACCCCTCTATTTTCAATAAAATAAAATAAGTCACTTTTATGTCGGAGAATTGTAGAATCTATACATTCGTTTACATCATACGTAGTGTCAATAAGACCAGAAAATTTGCTTGATGGGAACAATGGTGCGTTGTCAGCTAACAATAGCATTTTTTTATCCGTAAAAAGAAGTCCATCTATTGTTTCTCCATCGTTAGGGTGAACAAAAATATCTACATTTTCTTTTTCACTAACATGATTAGCTACCTTTTTTAATAAATTACCACGTAATTCCATACTTCCACCTGTAATTACTGAGATAGAATGATCGGCAAACTTTGTTAGTAAGTGGTAAGGCCCTTCACTTGTATGACCATTTACGAAATATTTTTTCATTCACATACCCCTCCTTTTAATCCTTCTCCTCATAATATTCCAAAACGCCCAAACGTGTGAAAAAATCTCACAGAAGTTTGGTGATTTGAGATAACTTCACCAATAGTACAGCCTAAAAAATTAAATGTAAAAAGAGCAAGCCAACAGGTTTTTCCCCCATTGACTCACCCTCATTGCATAAAATATATAAAAATAAATCTCACCTATGCCTGACATTCTGCAATAAATACTCTGCCTCTTCAAACGGTAATCTAGTTGTTCCGATTTCCTCTCCTAATCTACCAAAAGATTCATGATGGAAATCCGATCCCCCTGTTAGAAAGACTCGTTTCCCAAGTTGTTGTTCTGCTTTTTTCGCAAGAGCATAGAATCTTTCTATTGCTTCTTCATCATGATCACGATGATACACTTCCACACCATCTAGCCCATCTTCTAATAACCATTGATAGATATCCTCATCTAACGTATATAGAATTGGATGAGCTACAATGGCGATACCACCTGCGGAATGAACTAAATCAATCGCTTCTTTCGGCGTCATTTCTTTTTCTTTTTCCACATAAAGAGGTTTATCTGGAGTTAAATATTTATCAAACGCTTCCTTCACTGTTTCAACAATACCGTGATCCACTAGAACTTTCGCCATATGTGGCCTAGACAGTGTATCTCCTTTCGCAACCTTCTTGACTTCCTCGAAGGAAATGTTGAACCCCAATTCTTGGCACTTTTTCACCATTAATTCCATTCGATTCACACGCATTTTACGATGAAATGCAATCGTGTTTAGGAGGGTTTCACTCGTAATATCGATACCGTATCCTAGAATGTCTACATGTTGCCCTTTCCATCGAGTAGATAGCTCAATCCCAGTAATAAACTGTATGTTATTTTCTTCTGCTATTTGTTTAGCAGTAGGTACACCTGATACTGTATCGTGATCAGTTAATGATACGATTCGCAACTTCGCATCTACACATTTTTGCAGTAATTCTGTAGGACTGTATCCACCATCTGATGCCGTAGAGTGCATATGTAAATCTGCTAATTGTTGTTCTCCTATATTGTTCAAGGCTTATTTCCACCACCCGTCGTACAATGTTACTGGAAGTTGACGCTTATGTTCCGTAATGATGTAGTGACGTTCTATTTTTGCTTTCGCCTCTTCTCCCACTTCTTTTCCTTCTAAGTAATCATCGATTTGGTTATATGTAACTCCTAATGCTTCTTCGTCTGGTAATGCCGGTCGATTATCTTCTAAATCTGCAGTTGGTGCTTTTTTATATAAGAACTCTGGAGCATTGAACTCTATTAATAGCTCTTTCCCTTGTCGTTTATTTAACCCAAACAAAGGGGTAATATCGCAGGCCCCATCGCCGAATTTCGTATAAAAACCAGTAACAGCTTCTGCAGCATGATCCGTTCCCACTACTAAACATCGATAATGTGCTGCTACATCATACTGTGCCTTCATCCGTTCTCTTGCCTTCGTATTCCCTTTTACAAAGTCAGATAACGCTTCCCCTGTAGCTTTTTTAAATTGTTCAAACGAAGCATCCACTGCCGATTTAATATTTACCGTTAAGCGGTGATAAGGTTGAATAAACTCAACCGCTTGCTGTGCTTCCTCTTCATCCCCTTGAACACCATAAGGTAATCTCATGGCATAAAAAGTATAACGATCAGTGTTTTCTTCTTCATTTAGCTCTTCCATCGCTATTTGTACAAGCTTCCCTGCTAAAGCAGAGTCTTGTCCACCTGAAATCCCTAAGACATATCCATTTAAACCAGATTTTTTCAAATAATTCTTTAGAAGCTCCACCCGTTCACAAATTTCCTGCTTAGGATCGATCGTAGACTTCACCTCAAGAGCAGCGATAATTTCTTTTTGCAAATCACTCATTTCATTACATCCTTTCCTTTTGTCAGAAGCTTTTCTAACTGTTCATACTGATTTTCTTTTTTTAGTATATCGCGCTGTCTATCACCTAATAAATCAAAATGGGGAAAGTCTTTACGGTCATGAATCCATTCAGGCTTTAAGTTATACTTTTGTCCCCATTGTATGAGAGTATCTTTATTTGCGCAAGCTGCCTTTGTCACTGTTCGGTATTGAGGAAACCGTTCGTCGAACCAAAAGTGTGTAATAAAAGCAACTTCTCCTTCATTCGCACGTTTCTTCCATTTTTCTATGTCACTCTTTTTTAAACCGAAGGCCATATAACAATACTCCTTTCTCCTCTATTATAACAACTTTATGTATGAACATTTCAATAGAAAACAATGAAGATGTTATAAAATCTACCATGATTTTTTTATGAAGGCTACCCTGAAAATACGCGTATCAGACTAATATGGAATACTAACTTTGTTGGTTAATATTCCATTCGCTCCAGTCCACTCCTTTCCTGTGGGGAGTTGCCGAGCCTCCTCGAACGCAAGCGTTCTGCTGTGTCTCGCCTCTACTCTACTTCCCACTGGAGTTCGTGGACTTACGCTCATTCCATATACAGTTGTTGTTACTAAAACATCTAATAACGTATTTTCATCCTCCATGGTGAAAATATTTACTTGTCTGGATATTAGATAAACTTGGCTTATCGCCAAGTCCTTAATGGCAAAAGCCTTAGTTTACCTTATACTTTTATCCTTTAGTGAAGTTAAACTTTAAAGTATAAAAAAACAAGACCTCTCCATGGAAGTCCTGTTCTTATCACCTTATACTCTACCGTTTTCACGATCTTGTTTTTCATCCACAATTTCCGCTTTAAATGACTCAATACTCTCTTGTCGACGATGATTTTTTTCTTGAATATCTTGTTTATCTTCAGCAGACAGATCATGATTGTGCATTGTTTCTTCTGCTGCTTCCATATTTTCTTTCGTATTCTCCACCATTTTCTGTAATCGTTCTACATTATTTTTTCTGTTATCTGGTTTTGCCATAGAAATGCCCCCTTTATAAAATTATTACCATGTTAGTTTCTTCAAGGGCACAGTCCTTTATTCACATTATTTTACAGCTGAAGTCTTTATATTTTTTTCATATGCTTCGTGCCACTCCGGAAAATGCTTCTTTAATGAAATGGGACGAAAGGATTCTTTTTTAACTAAAACATGCCCACTTGTTCCTGAAAAGCATTTAACACCAGCTTCGTTCACAATCTCATAACCATACGTAATGCGAATTCCATTATAGTCCTCAATCCAGGTTTGAATGGTTACAGTCTCTCCGTATTTCGCTGGGAAATGATAATTCATATTTACACTCGTAACTGGAGACAATACCCCTAATTTTTCCACATCCGCATATTTATAACCCATATCCTCTATTAGCTTCGTTCTGCCAATCTCACACCATACTAGATAGTTTCCATGATACACAACACCCATTTGATCTGTTTCTGCGTAACGCACTGTAATGTTTTCTGTAGAAATTAACATTCACCTAGTCTCCCCTTTTGTGCAAAATAAGAAAATCTTTGTCCTCTAATTTTATTAACGCTTCACCGTAATCCATTTTTTCATTCATAATGCGATATGCTTGTCGTTGAATGGCATCCTCCACCATATCCTTCATGGATCTCCCATTCCCTTTTGGTGGGTTTTCACGGGTAATCTCTAACAACGAACTTTTCGTATTTTCATCTACAAAATACCCATGTTTTTTAATATAAAACTCTAGTATTTCTATTAATTCCGTCGGTTCATAAGAAGGGAACTCAATTACCTTTTTAAATCGAGATATCAAACCTGGATTACTGTTCATTAACGGCTCCATGGAGGAAGGATACCCAGCTAAGATAACTACTAAGTTCTCCTCATGCTTCGTCATTTCCTCTACGAGAGTATCAATAGCTTCCTTCCCGAAATCTTCATTCCCTCTCGAAAGTAACGAATACGCCTCATCAATGAACAACACACCACCCAGTGCTTCCTTGATTTTTTTCTTTGTTTTTATCGCAGTTTGCCCTACATACCCCGCTACTAAATCACTTCTTCCTGCAATGACGAGGTGCCCTCGCTTTAACAGGCCTAACTCATTTAGAATTTTACTATAAAGAGATGCCACCGTAGTTTTCCCCGTACCTGGAGGACCTGTAAAAATCGCGTGTAACTGTATAGGAACAGCAGGCAAACCACTTTTTGCACGCTTTTGCTGTACTTTCACAAAGGAAGCAAGAATATTGACCTGCTCCTTTACATTGCTTAGACCAATTAACTCGTTCAGACGTTCTTCTGCCGAGTTATGCGTTTGTTCAGACTTCTTTTTGTGGGAAAAATCATGGTCGTCCAATATAACAAAGTTTTCCCTTGAATATTGCTTTGTTTTCCCAATAACGGAGCCTTTCCGGAAAATAGCATCTGAAATAATGTTGATCACAGTTCTCGCATTACCAAAACTTTCATCCACACGTTCTTCTTCAATTCGATTCCGTAACGCCTGCAAACCTTCCTCAGTTATGGAAAAATCATTATCTAGTGCAACTTGTTCCCCAATCTCGATAAGCTCATCTAACGTATAATCAGGTAAATGAATATGATTACTCTCCGGAAACCGACTTCGTAAACCAGGATTACTCCAAAGAAACGACCTCATTTCCTCCGGGTATCCAGCCAAAATAACAGAAAATTTCCCAGCATACTCTCCGCTTGTCATCGCAGAAACGATGGTATCAATGGCGGTTTGTCCATAATCCGTACCTGATGAGTTTTCCCGTTTTAAGCTATAAGCTTCGTCTATAAACAATACTCCGCCAACAGCTTCTTTTATGACATTCATTGTTTTCTCTTCCGTTTGCCCTACATAAGAGCCTACTAGATGAGATCGATCTACTTCGAGAATGGATTCTTTTGGTAAAACACCTAGATCGTAATAGATTTTTGCTAGAAGTCGAGCAATCTCTGTTTTCCCAGTACCAGGATTTCCCGTTAAAATCATATTTAATGATTGTTCATTTTGGAGCTGAAATCCATGTTTTTCTCGTTCCTTTTCGTACACTAGGTAATAATAATAATTGTGCACTTTCTCTTTTACTTCGTTTAACCCAACAAGGGAGTGTAGCTTTTTTAAACCGCTTGCTTCCTCCTCTTTTCTTAAATTTTCTTGCCACTCTTCCCATCGCATCGATAAGACGCGGATTTCTTCTATGGACTGATGAAGTATTTCAAGCTTTTCTTTTGAGGAATAAATACCAGAAATAGTAGCTTCATATCGTGCAGCATGTTCCATCGTCTCTTCGATTTTAGATATGATAGACAATAATAATGATTTCCCATCTTTTGCCTTTCTTAATGTATCACGGTCCTCTTGTGCTCCGTGCTCATACCGAGAAATATGCTTTATTAGTGTCTTTGTTATTTGTAATCCTTCTTGTAACATACTCTGGATTTGCTGGATCGTTTTTTTCTTTCCTTGACTATGATCCGTTTCTCTAATCTTCGGAAAGACGGCTGAAAAAATCACTTCACTAAGGTAATAAGAAGATAAATACACAATTCCCTTCTTTACATATGGATCATCTTTACACAATGACAGTGCTTCCTCCAGTCGCTCTTCTACTTTTCCATCACCCTCTTGATACCGATTAAACCTTGCTACAGCGGCCATCATTAGTAACTGACCTTTCATAATATGTTCTTCTTTCCCTAATTCTTTTTGTTGTTCCAACTTTGTTAATTCGCGAACAATCTCTTGTTCCCGTAATTTATGAAAAGGAAGCTCTGTCCATGCCTGAACGCGATCATAAAGCTCCCCAAAGGTTGTTTGTTGTCTCATGTTCACTAACCCCACTTTCTTCTCTATTGTAGCAAAGGAAACGAAAACAAAAAACCAACTAGTCTTTTTCAACTAGTTGGCTATAGACGCAATGTTTTCAAATAATACGTTATTTCCTGCAAATATGCTTGCTTCTTTTCAATCCGCTGGTCACTTCGTTTGCTTAAGGCAAGAAATAGTAATTCTAATTCTTCTTTTAGCCCGTCTACACGAAACCCTTTCTCCATGTAACCTCTTATACGCTCATAATAGGTTACTAATTCAGCTTCACTAAGCTTGTCATACTCTATCTTTCTCATAGAATCCCCCCATGACATGATAAAGGATGGAACTTTCTTTATCATATTCTTGGGTGAAAATATGGTGAGTACTATAATGAACTTGCTTTTTTAATCTTAGATGCTGATTTTCGTTGCTTCGACCATGTACCAACCGTAACACCCGTTAATACAAAAACTGCTCCAATGATATGAACAGGTAAAAGAGGTTCTCCTAAAAGAAGAATTGCCATAATGACAGCGGATAAAGGCATCAGATTTATAAAGATGGAAGCCTTCGCTGCCCCAATGGTACGAATTCCTTGATAATACATAATAAAACTTACAACAGATACGATGATACTCATATGAAGAATAGAGCCCCATGAAAGAAGGCTAGCTTGTGTGAATTGTGACCACTCTGCTTCGAAAAGAGCAAATGGAAATAACATGATGGTACCAAATACGATGGCATACGTGGTACTTTCAATGGAACTGAAACGTTGTAGGGCGACCTTCCCTAACACACTATATAGAGCCCAACAAATTACTGCTATAAATAAAACGATATCAATCCTTTGAAACCCCGCCTCTATAATTGTTCGAAATTGCCCCTCTGTTATAATAATGACAGCACCGGCAAGGGCAAGGGTTAATCCTACGATATTTCGCCTCGTAATTTTCTCTTTTAAGAAAATAGCAGATAATACAATAATTAATACTGGATTAGATGCGATAAATAAGGAACTTTTTACGATAGGAGCTTCCTTTGTAGCAATAAAAAAGCAAATATTATACAATGCAATGCCTGTAAATCCTAATGAAGCTAACAATAACCACTCTTTCCCCTTTGGGAGTTTGAGGTTCTTTTGTTTTATCAACATTAATGGTACAAGGATAATTGCCGCAAAGAAAAAACGCAGAAAAGCTACAGTGATTGGATCAAAATCACGTGTTGCAAAATTACCAGCAATAAAAGCACTGCCCCAGCTACTAGTTGCTAAAGCCAACATAACGTAAATAATCCAAGGCCTTTTATTCAACATACTCTACACCCGCTTCTATGAAAAAAAGTGAAAAATCCGTTCTTCTATCTTTTGTTTCGATATACGAAATATACATCATTTCCGATCTTATATCTAGTGTTTTTTTATAATTTCCTGACGAACCAAAAATAGCACCATCATGGCGCTATTTTTGTATGTCATTCATTTTTTTATAACTATCATTACATTGATTCACGTATTACATGATTTTGATCAAAATTTTCTAATATCAAACTGATCCGCAAGAAGTTGCCAATTTTGCGGGAATGGTAATCCTAACTTCCAATAACTGATTCCCCGCAGACCTAACTCTTTCATTAAATCAAATTTAGCCTGTATACTTCTTGCATCCTCAAACCACACCACATGCTCAGCACCTTCATCATCCACATATTCAAAAAATGGTGCTTGAGCTTCCTCATCATACTGAATAGGAACATTTCGTGAATAAGCTAGTTGAATTGCTTTGTTCGGACTTAATGCAGCAGCATATGGCCCACCTGGTACATATGGTAATGTCCAATCGTACCCATATAAGTTTTGACCCATCATAATTTTTTCTGCAGGCATCTCCGATAACGCATATTCAATTACCTCTCGAACTGGCCCAATAGGAGATACTGCCATTGGTGGTCCTCCACTGTATCCCCATTCATATGTCATTAATACCACAAAGTCTACAATTTCCCCGTGAGTTCGATAGTCATGTGCCTCATACCATTGTCCTGGTTGATCTGCTCGAGTTTTTGGAGCTAGCGCAGTAGAGATCAACAAGCCCTCCGCATGCAAACGTTCTGCTGCCTTTCGTAAAAAGTTGTTATAAGCCTCTCTATCCTCTACACGTAAATACTCAAAATCAAAGTGAACATCTCGATATCCTACTCTTTTCGCTTCCGTTACCACATTATTAATTAAGTTATTCTGTGATTCTTCACTCGTCAACACCGCAGCTCCCACTTCTTCACTAAAGGCCCCTGCTTCTAAGTTAGTAACAACCATCATTAAGCCAGCATTGGTATTTGCTGCAATTTCTGAAAAATTGTCTAACGGGGGAGCATTGAGAGTTCCGTCTCGATTCATCTCATAACTAAATGGTGCTAAATAGGTGAGGAAAGGAGCACGATTTCTCGCCGACGTAATTAATGCTTCCGATACCTCCCCTCCCATTGGCTCGACATAGGCATTCACTTCAGCTGGAGTTTTCGGGCGAGGTGGAATATAAAGTCTAAGTCCTACTTGTAACGGTGTATCCAAAGGGATTTGGTTTATTTCGGAAAGCTGTTGTGCTGGAATGCCGAAACGTTGCCCAATTGTAAACAGACTATCACCAGAACGTACCCAATAAAACGAGCCTTGAATTGGTATAACAAGACTCTGACCAACTACTAGATTGTTAGGATCCGGAATTTCATTTGCCCGTATTAATTCATCAATAGAGACAGAGTACGCCTGCGATATTCCATAAATATTTTGACCTGACTGGACGATATGAATTTGCATAAGATCACTCCCTTTACACTTCCATCAATTAAGTTTACGCAAACATGGGAATGTCCAATGCTAAAATATTGTTGAGTGTTTGGAAAAAATTATGTATCATTTGTGGAAAATTTATTCTAATAAGTGAGAACTTGTTCCTTTCTACATGTACCATTCTATTGTAAGATAGATGTTGTATGACAAAAAAGGAGATAATTCGATGATACGAAAATCCATTGTATTAGTTACAGGCATAGTTATTATAGCGTTATTGTTTTTATTCCATGAACCCTTACTTCAATGGATACAAAACAATGAACAAGATTACGTTATCCTTACTACTATCATAGCAACATTCATGTCCCTTTTCCCTGTAATCCCTTACCCTATCGTTGGTGGAGTTATTGGAGCAGCATATGGCCCTATATTAGGTGCCTTTGTTATTTGGTGTGGATCAACGCTTGCGTCCATCATCTTTTTCTCGATGGTTCGTTATGGGGGATTTGATACTTTTGGGCAAAAAATACTGTTGAAATACAGCTCTACGAAAAAAATTACCCTTTTATTTGAAAAAAATGCCTTTATGAGTATTACCATCTTGCGTATGATTCCAGTCATTCCCTCAATCCTTATCAATGCATATGCAGCATTAAGTAGAGTATCGTTTCTTTCCTACTCTATCGCATCAGGATTAGGAAAAATACCAGCAATGACTTTGTTCGCACTTGTTGGACATACCATTGTAACGGACCCTACGGAAATCATTTATATGATTATTATTTATGGAATTTTCATCTCCATAACATATGCCGGTTATCGCTTATGGACAAAACGGATAGATTCAGCGATATCTTCATAATAAAAACAAAACATTGCTCAACTTTGGAGTCGTTAAGTTCATAAGAGAAACCCCCTCAACTTAACGATTTCAGCTTGATCGTTTAGTTCACGAGAGACATCTTCCCTCAACTAAACGATCTCTGCTTGATCGTTTAGTTCATAAGAAAAATCTTCTCTCAACTTAACGAACACTTTATACGTCTTCAGCTTTTCATAGATTTTTCCTCATTAGTAATCGAACGAACTAATAGAATACCTGTCAAAATATACAGAATATGGTTTACGTAGGGCTGTTGTAATAACCCCGAAAGAAAATTTGATTGAATATTAAATCCAAAATGAAGGTAGGATAGTGGATATGGAAATATGATGGTGAAAAGTAACATTAATAGCGAAGGTACTACTAACCAATTCAATTTAAGACCACCATTTAATAGAAATATAATCCTCTTCGACTCTATTAACATACCAAACAATATCATTAATATAGGCAATATTAAATAATGAAAATGGTTTACTGATGCAAAATCAATCCTCGGTTGTATAATTTGATTTTGTGAATACTCCATTAGATATAGTAGAATAAATCCAATTGAAACTACAATTACATAAAATAAGATTTTTTTATTCATCCCCCCCTCTCCTTTCATAAATTAAGTTCTATTGATTATAAAATAAAAACCATTCCCCAGTGACCGCGAAAATGCAAATATTTATTTATTTCTCTCATCTAATTTCGATTTAATTTCTTTTAGTAATTCAATTTGCTTATTTTGTCTTTTTATTACCTTTTCAGATACTCTTACTACTATGATTAAAAGTAAAACAAAAAATACAATTAATACTATTTCCACTAAAAATCACTTCTCCCTTACTAACGAAAATCTTTTAACAAATTGTTTTCTCGCTAAATATCGTAAACTAATTGCTATAAACTCAAAATGTTTCGTTTTTCATAATTGAAACTTTAAAACTCACTAGTTCGTACTTCACTTTAAATCCTACGGAACGATATAACTGGATTGCACCTTTATTCTCTTTTGATACACAAATTGTTATTTGTTCAATTTCTTGAAACGAAAAAAGATGATCTAATGCCGATGTTAAAAGCAAATAACCAATGCCTTGTTTTCTATACGCTTCCGACACTGCTATGTACTCAATATTTCCTTCTTTATGTTGAGGATTCGCTTCACTATATACATATCCTTTTATTTCGTCGTTACTTTCCGTAACTAAAAACAATCGATTGTGTCTATTTAGTCTACTTACAATTGTTTTTGCATCGTAATATGTATTCGGAAAAATCTGATTGTGTAAACGCGTAAACGAATTATGAAAACTTGTTTCGTAGTTAACAGGTTCTTTCCTGTTTTTATTCGTAAAATTTTCTTTATTGATGCTAAGCACCAGATCCTCTCCAGTATTTCTTCCACCGTGTTTTACGGCAAATTCTTCTACTAGATGGTTATCTTTATTTAGAAAAAAGGAAAATTCATCTATCTCTTTTGGGACTTTTAATAATATAGATCTCCACAGATCTTCTGCTATTTCAGGGAAATCTTCGTTTTCTTTCACAAATGGGCCCCATACATCCGCACAATTTCTCTCCGTATCAATATCTAACCCAAGAGCTCCAACAATGGAATTCTCCTTATAAGCCACCACAAAGGAATCCGAAATCTCTAAATCTGAAAAATCGTTTATAAGAGTTTCATATATTTCATCTCTGTCCTCCCCACAGAATCCAATATGAGAACTTCTTTTGTTGTTCATTTCTTCTAAAAAAAACGCAATATCTCTTATATTTGTAGGGCTCATTATATTCATTGTCATAAATCTAAACACCTCTCCTAAATTAACAATACAGTACCTAATGTTTATAAGCTCTCGCTCTGATCGTGCCCACCAAGAGTTTTTATAACGCTATCTTCTACTGTTCATCTTTTTTAGCTAATTTAATTCCAATCCATAGTAAAGCACCAATAATAAGTCCAAAGTTCAATTGTGTGACCGTATCCTGTCCTGCAACGTCACTTAATGTGAGTGTGATTACCATATAAACAACAGCAAATATAAGAGTGAACCCAAATGCATACAGCATTTTATATCCTCCTTTTTCATCCGAACTCAGTCTCTTTAAGTTTAACATCTTTTCCCAGTATGTGAGCATAAAAAAACGAGTTGCGCTGAGTACAACTCGATAATTCCAACTATGATATATGAATGTTTTTAATCTAACGGTTCATTTACATTACTTTCTTATTAACCTGAAGATACGATAGAGGATAACACCTATAAAACCACCAGTGGTATTCAATATAATATCATCAATATTTGCAACCCTGTATGTAAAAGCAAACTGATTTAATTCGATAAAGAAAGACAAAAACATAGCCATGATGGTAATAGGTATAATCCTAACTGGCTTATCGTCATATTTAAACCTTTCTATCACAAATGGAAAAAGAAATCCAAATGGAATAAACAATAAGATATTACCTATAATTATTCGAAAGATCATCGAAAAGTCATTACTATAAAGTGTAATATTCTTAATGGTCAATAAAGGTTGTATATTGTAGTTTCTTCCTCCTGGGCCAATAGGTCCTAATGATGCACCGTAATTCCAAGCAAAAAAGGTAATATAAATTAACACAATAAAGTAAATGATAAATAGCCAAGGTGCCATTGGAAAACTTGTCTTAAGTTTAGAACGTTTTTGATTTTTAGCCAAGCTGCAGACACCTCAAATCACTTTTAGAATGTACTTATTATTATCTTATGATTTACATAGTAATACAAGCACAAGCTATTTAATTTTTAACCTTTTTTATCTAAAACTGGGGAAAAAACTCCCTCTTCAAGCGTGAGAAGGGCATAGCCCAACGGTAAGTGGGAGATGAATTAACCGTAACCGTCTGACAAGAAACTTTGTAAAAAGATATTTTGGTGAGGTTTTTAGCACGAGTCCCTCTTAACGGAAATTAAAATAATGAGAACTGGTTAAGCACAAGATCTGATAAATAGACGGAGAAATTCCTCCTAATTTGAAAAGATCATTAAAACTAGCCTAAATAGAGGGAAAAATTCCGCTTAAAGATTCGAAAAACGTGAAAATAGGCAATTTATATGTCCATAAGTGGAAAGCCTCCCCTTATTTTTCACGAAACGGGCGCCATTATATAATTAACGGGAAATTCTCCCCTTATGTTACTTCTTGTGTTTACTTAATAAGGACAACATATCCTTAAGGTTGGGAGCCTATAACATAATTAACTTTATTGGCAGAATTAGAATTGATAAGAATTGTATTGAATAATGAAATAATTCTATTAAACTAAGAATAGATCAATCCTCGAATTCTTCTCTACATATTTTTCATGTTGGCTACTGTTACTTTTTCAAATTGAAAGCCGTATTTTACCACTTTTATCACTCTCATTAAACATTCATTAATTTTAAGTGCAAAGACGGTAAAAAAATACTTTATCAACTAGTTAAGAAAAAGATGTTGATTCCTGCATCTGGGATCAAGAAGATCCTCTCTTATCGGTTGGGGATCAGGTTAGGCGCCCAATCTGATAAATAGCCGGAAAAATTCCGGTTACTTAGTGAATAAAATTAAAAATAGCTTAAATAGAGGGAGAA